>JBBISK010000070.1:0-10713 GCA_037441295.1 Candidatus Aminicenantota bacterium
CAGTGGCGGGCGGAGGGGAACCTCGTTTTCGCCGCCTGGTACGTCCTGGCCCATCTCCTCGCCTCGCTCGCCGCCTGCCTCTTCGTCTTCCTGGCCTGCGTCTTCCTTCAGTTCCTGCTCATGGCCGTGCTGCCGCGCCGTGCCTACCGCGGCGTCGCCCTGTTTGTCAGGGCCGGACTGCTCGCCGTCTTCTTCGTCCTCCTCCTCGCATTCCTCTCGAGCCCGGCATCCTGGACGCCTCTTTCCGGTCCCTGCCCGGGCTCAAGACCGCCGGCGACCCATTCTTCGGCCGCTTCCCGCCGTTCTGGTTCGTCGGCTTGCTTGAAACGCTCCTCGGCACCCGGGACCCGATGTTCACGGCCGGGGCGCGACGGGCCGTCCTGGCCATTGTCCTGTCGCTTGCGGCGTTCGCCGCGTCGAGCGGCCTTATCTACCGCCGCCAGGTCCGCCTGACCCTGGAAAGCGAGCGGGACAGACCCGCCTTTTCCTCCATCCGGGCTGGCCTTTCGGCCCTCTTCCGGCGGGCGGCCCTAAGAACACCGGAGGAGCGCGCCATCTATCCCTTTTTCTCGAAGACGCTCCGCGGCGACGCGAAGCACCGCACGACCATGGCCTATTATCTGGCCGGCGCGGCCGGGGTCGTCATGCTCTTCCTCATCTCCCAGCGCCGGGGCCTGAGTCGGCTAACTCCCTCGAACGCCGCTCTCCTGGCCCAGCCGCTCATCGTCGGGCTGGTCGTCCTGGCCGGCCTCCGGACGCTCGCCAATGTCCCGGCGTCGCCCGGGGCCAGGTGGGTCTTCGAGGCCACGGACACGGGCCGGACGGGGCGCTACGCCGCGGCCGTGAAGAAGGCCGTCTTCTTCCGCTGGCTCGTCCCCCTCGCCGCCCTCGTCTTCGCCCTCCATCTCGCCCTCTGGGGTGCGGCCGCGGCCGCCGCGCACGCCGTCTTCTTCCTGGCCCTGTCCGGACTCGGGCTGGAGGCCTTCTTCCTCCGCTATCGAAAGGTCCCCTTCGCCTGCACTCATGTTCCGGGCAAGTTCCGATTCCACGTCTGGTTCGTCCCCCTCGTCCTGGCCTTCTTTGTCTCCATGTCGGCGGCGACGGCGCTCGAACGCTGGCTCCTCGTCAGCCCCGCCCGCTTCGCCGGGTTCCTGGCCGCGGTCCTGATCGCGTGGGCGGTCCTGGCCGCCCGCAACCGCCGCTTCTACCGCGGGGCCTCGCTCGTCTTCGAGGAGGAGCCGGAGCCGGTCATGCTCACACTGACGGACAGGTCCTGAGCGCGGTTGTCTTCCCCCGCCCCTTCTGCTAACCTTGGGCCGGAGGGATTGCCATGCCCCCATACACGATATCGGACATCGCCCGAAGGGTCGGCCGCTTCGGCCGCGTCGGCCTCATCCATCTGCCGACGCCCTTCCGCCGGCTCGACCGTCTTTCGGCGGCTTTGGGCGGGCCGTCGATCTATGTCAAGCGCGACGACCTGACCGGCCTGGCCTTCGGGGGGAACAAATCCCGCAAGCTCGAGTTCATCGTCGCCGACATGCTGGCCAAGAAGGCCGACGCCGTCGTCACCTGGGCCAGCCTCCAGTCCAACTGGTGCATGCAGACCGCCGCCGCGGCCCGTCGCTTCGGCATCCGGCCGGTCCTCCTCCTCTTCAAGACCTGCGACGCCGAGCCCGGGCTCGACGGCAACCTCCTCCTCGACGCCATCCTCGACGCCGACATCCGCATTCGGGAAGCGGAGAAGGGGAAGATCGTCAAGCCCGGAGCCGCGATGGCCGCCCTCGAGGCCATTGCGGCCGAGCTCGTGGCGGCCGGGCACAGGCCTTATCTCGTGCCGGTCGGCGGCTCGCTCCCGCTCGGCGACATGGCCGTCCCGCTCGGCGCGATCGCCTACGTCGACGCCTTCGCCGAGCTCGCCGGCCAGGCAGAGGCGGCCGGGGTCCGGGTCGACGCCGTCCTCCACGCCACGGGGTCGGGCGGGACCCAGGCCGGACTCATCGTCGGGGCGCGGGCCCTCGCCGAGGGGTGCCGCGTCGTCGGCATCAGCGTTTCCGACCCCCGGGGCCTGTTCTCCGAGGACGTCCTTTCGATCGCCCGCGCCGCCGTCGACGCCCTGGACCTCCGATTGGACGTCCGGCCCGACGACGTCCTCGTCCTTGACGAATACATCCGCGAAGGATACGGCGTCGTCGACCGCGAGGTGGCCGGAACGATCCGCCTGGTCTTCCAGGAGGAGGGCATCGTCCTCGACCCCGTCTACACAGCCAAGGCCATGGCCGCTCTCATCGACCTCGTCAAGAAGGGGTATTTCAAGGCGGGGGAGAACGTTGTCTTCTTCCATACGGGAGGCACGCCGGCCCTTTTTCCGAACCGGAAGAGGATCCTGGAATGCCTCGGCCGGGCCTGAGCGCCGGGGCTCCGCTCTCAGCTCGGCCGGACCAGCTCGCCGAGACGCCCTTCGAGAGCCGCCACATCCGTCTCGACGACGTCGAGCGGCAGGGATTCGAGGGCGTGGGGCGCCTTGAGCCCGCTTCCCGTGAGGACGAGGACCTTGGCCCCTGCGTCATCGAGCCGGCGAGCGGCGCGCAGCTTCGATAGGGCGGCCAGGGTCACGGCCGATTCCGGCTGGCAGAAGAGGCCTTCGGCGGCCGCCAACTCCCTCTGCGCCGCGAACATCTGCTCGTCCGACACGGAGACGATAAGCCCTCGGTGGTCCCGGACCATTTTGAGGACCGCGTTCCCTCCGGGCGGCGCCGGGTTAGAGATGGCGTGGGCCGCCGTTCGGGCCTCCTTCAGCCGCTCGTACGTCGTCCGGCCGGCCTCGAAGGCCGAAGCGAGCGGCGCGCAGCCCTCGGCCTGGACGCCGACGAAGGTCGGGTACCCGGAGGCCAGGCCGGCCCGCTCCAGGTCCTCGTAGGCCCGCATCAGACCGAGCAGGTGCCCGCCCGAGCTCAACGGCACGAAGACATGGCTCGGGAGGCGCCGGCGGAGGTCGACGAAGACCTCGAACCCGGTCACCTTATAGCCCTCGACCCGGAAGGGGTCGATGGAGTTCATGAAGTAGACGCCGAGGGCCCGTCCGATGCGCAGGCTCTCGTAGAAGAGCCGGCCGTAGTCCCCGCGGACCGCGACGAGGTGGGGGCCGAAGATGCCGGCCGCCCTCAGGCTCATCGGCGACGTCCCCTCCTTGAGCAGGACGAAGGTCTCGAGCCCGGCGCGGGCGCCGTAGGCCGCCGTCGACGCGGCCATGTTCCCCGTCGAGACCGTGCCGACCTTCCGGAAGCCGAGCGAGACGGCCTTCTGGACGGCCACCGCCGTGCCCCGGTCCTTGAAGCTGCCGGTCGGGTTCTGGGCCTCGGCTTTGGCAAAGATGTCCGCCAGCCCGAGGCGCCGGCCGACAGCGTCCAGACGGACGAGCGGCGTCCGCCCTTCGCCCAGGCTCAACCGCGGGTCGAAGGTATCGAGCGGCAGGAAATCGGCGAAGACCTCGAGGGGATGGGATCGCCCGTCGCGGATGGCCGGCGTTCGAGCCCTGCTTGCCGGGTCGATGAAGAGCGGCTCCGAGCATTTCGGGCAGAAGGGCGAGAACGGGTCGTGGGGGAAGGACTGGCGGCAGAAGAGGCAGGTGACATGGTCCATGGACGACTCCTTCGTCGGGGCGGGATTATACCGCGTTCGGGCCGACGTTGAAAAGCGGCCGCCGCTCGCGGTAAAATCGCTGGGCCATGGTCCGACGTGACGCCGGGAAGGCAGACGACTCCTTCATGAGGGCCGCCCTCCGCGAGGCCCGCAGGGCGGCGGGGAGGGGAGAGGTGCCGGTCGGCGCCGTCGTCGTCCGCGACGGGCGGATCGTGGCCCGCGGCTCGAACCGGCCGGTCTCAACCTCGGACCCGACGGCCCACGCCGAGATCGTGGCCCTGCGGCGGGCCGCCCGGAAGGTCGGGAACTATCGCCTGCCCGGCTGCGACCTCTACGTCACCGTCGAGCCGTGCCCGATGTGCCTGGGCGCGGTCGTCCACAGCCGCGTCAGGCGGCTCGTCTACGGCGCGGCCGACCCGAAGTCTGGCGCGGTCCGGTCCATGATGCGATTCCCCTTCGCGAAGGCCAACCATCGGCCTCAGGTCTCGGGCGGCGTGCTGGCCGACGATTGCGGCCGCCTTCTCGTCGAGTTCTTCCGCCGCCGGCGGGGCTGAGGGCTGTTCAGCCCGCAGCTTTTCGGATATAATCTTTGGGCTCGGGGATAACCATTCCCGACGGAGAGGTGGCCGAGTGGTTGAAGGCGTCGGTCTCGAAAACCGATATATCGAGCGATCGGTATCGCGGGTTCGAATCCCGCCCTCTCCGCCAGTTCCCAATCCGCCCGTCGGTCCGACCGCGCCCGGCGCCGCGACGCGTCCATGAGAGCCGTCTCCATCGCCCTGACCGGCTTCGGCCATGTCAGCCGGGCCTTCGTGACCCTCCTTCGCGAGAAAAGCCCGTCGGTCGAGCGCCGCTACGGGCTGCGCTTCGAGCTCATGGCCGTGATCAAGTCCGAAGGCTGTCTGTTCTCGGGCGAGCCCCTGGCCATCGGCCGGAAGCTGAAGGAAGGCGGCACGGCGGTTGAGAGCCATGTCGCCTGGCGGGAGGGGATGGAGCTTTCCGACGTCCTGCCCCGCGCGGGCCGGGGCGGTTGCCTCGTCGACTGCACGCCGAGCGACCTTCGGACCGGCGAGCCCGGCCTGCCCTATATCGTCGCCGCCCTCGAGAACGACTGGAACGTGGCCACGGCCGGCAAGGGAGCGCTCGTCGTCGCCTTCCGAAAGCTCCGCGCGTTGGCCGCAGGGCACGGACTGGCGCTCCGGTTCTCCGGCGCCACGGCGGCCGCGCTCCCGACGCTCGACGTCGGGCTCGTCTCCCTGGCCGGCGCGGCCATCGAGGGGATCCAGGGCATCCTCAACGGCACATCGAACTACATCCTGACCAAGATGGCCGAGGGGCTGACCTACGAGAGCGCCCTCCAGGAGGCCCAGCGGTGGGGGATTGCCGAGCCGGACCCTTCCATGGACGTCGGGGGATGGGACGCGGCGGCTAAGCTCCTGCTCATCGCCAACACCTGCCTGGACACGGACTATGTCCTGAACGACGCGCGCGTCACCGGCATCGACGGCCTGCCTTCGGGCTTCTCCCGCGAGGCCGCCGCGCAGGGCAAGTCCGTCAAGCTCCTGGCCAGCGCGTCGCCGGCGAAAAGCGGGAAGGGCTGGAGGCTCGAGGTCCGCCCCTCGCTCCTCGACGCCTCTCATCCTCTCTTCCATGTCAATGGCACGGAAAAAGGCATTACCTTCAGCACCGACACGATGGGGCTCGTAACCCTGACCGGCGGCCGTTCGAGCCCGCGGGGCGCGGCGGCGGCCCTGCTCAAGGACCTCATCAACATCTACCGCGACCGCTTCTAGTCGGCTTCATTGACCCGACCCGCCTTTTTTGATACTTTAAGTCCTCCGCCGGCGCGCGGAAGGGGCTTTTCCATCGGAACGGAGAGGTGTCCGAGTGGCTTAAGGAGCACGCTTGGAAAGCGTGTGTGCGTCGTAAGGCGTACCGCGGGTTCGAATCCCGCCCTCTCCGCCATCCACGACCGCCGGGGATGAAGGAGGAATGGATGGACAGCAAGGACCTCATCGCTATCGAGGACATTTACGGGGCCCACAATTACCACCCCCTGGACGTCGTCGTCGCCGAGGCCAAGGGCATCTGGATGTACGACGTCGAGGGCCGGAAATACCTCGACTTCCTGAGCGCCTATTCGGCCGTCAACCAGGGCCACCGCCACCCCCGCATCGTCAAGGCCCTGACGAACCAGGCCAAGAAGTTGACCCTGACCTCGCGGGCGTTCCGCAACGACCAGTGGCCGCAGCTGGCCAAGGAGCTCTGCGAGATGGCGGGCTACGAAATGGTCCTGCCGATGAACTCGGGCGCCGAGGCCGTGGAGACCGCCATCAAGACGGCCCGCAAGTGGGCCTATCAGAAGAAAGGCGTCCCCCAGGACCGGGCCGAGATCATCGCCTGCGTCAACAACTTTCACGGCCGCACGGTGACCATCGTCGGCTTCTCTACGGAGTCCCTTTACCGCCAGGATTTCGGGCCCTTCACCCCGGGCTTCCCGGTCATCCCCTTCGGCGACGCCGATGCGCTCGAGAGGGCCATCACGCCGAACACGGCGGCCTTTCTCGTCGAGCCCATCCAAGCCGAGGCGGGCATCCTCATCCCGGCGGACGGCTTCCTGAAGAGGGCCCGCGCGATCTGCACGGAGCACAACGTCCTGTTCATCGCCGACGAGATCCAGACCGGCCTCGGCCGGGTCGGTAAGCTCTTCGCCTGCGAGTACGAGGGCGTCCGGCCGGACATGGTCATCGTCGGGAAGTCCCTGGGCGGCGGGTGCTACCCGATCTCGGCCGTCCTCGCCGACCGCGCCGTCCTTGGCGTGTTCAAACCGGGGGAGCACGGTTCGACCTTCGGCGGTAACCCGCTGGCCTGCGCCGTGGCCCGCGAGAGCCTCCGGGTCATCCGCGAGGAGAAGCTCATCGAGAACGCCGCCGAGCGGGGCCGCTATTTGGTCGAGAAGCTGCGGAAGGTCCGCAGCCGCCGCATCAAGGAGGTCCGCGGCCGCGGCCTGCTCGTGGGCATCGAGCTCAAGCCGGAGGCCGGCGGGGCCCGCCGCTACTGCGAAGAGCTTATGAAAGAGGGCCTTCTCTGCAAGGAGACCCACGAGAATGTCATCCGCCTGGCGCCGCCGCTCGTCATCAGGGACAAGGACATCAACTGGGCCCTCAAGCGGATCAAGGCCGTCTTCAAGCGGCTCGAAAACAGCTGAGCCCTCGTCCGGCGGTCCGGCCGTCGCCTTTTGGGGACAGAGGCCGCGCCGTCCGTCCCTCCTCTCAGGGGGGGTTGCTTGGCATATTTTTTGCATGAATCACGGTCAGGAGGACGAAAATGAAGAGAAGCGTAGGGCTCACCATCTTGATCGTGGCGCTCGCCGCGGGCTGCATCGTGTATGTCCCGCAGGGCGAGCCCGGCTCGCCGGCGCCGCCGCCTCAGTCCAACCAGGGCTACTATGACCAGGGCGATCAGGCGGACGCCCAATGGACCTACGACAATCCGGACGTTTCGGACTTTTATTCCTACCTCGGGCCGAGCGGCCTCTGGGTCTCCTACCCGTCCTACGGATATGTCTGGGTGCCGAGGGGCGTCGGCTACGGATGGCGGCCGTACAGTCTGGGGCACTGGCTCTCGACCGATTTCGGATGGACCTGGATGTCCACGGAGCGATGGGGCTGGCTCGTCTATCACTACGGCCGCTGGGGTTGGGACGTCCGCCTCGGCTGGTATTGGGCTCCGGGCGACGTCTGGGCGCCGGCCTGGGTCGCCTGGAGATGGGGTGACGCTTATATCGGCTGGGCCCCGCTCCCGCCGGGCGACGATTTCGACAGGGGCTACGGGTTCCGGCGCCGTAACTGGAACATCCCAGGTGACCATTGGTGCTTCGTGCGCGGGCAGGAATTTCTCGAACCCCGGCTCGACCGCTGGATCGTGCCCCGCGAGCGGAACATCTCGATCATCGACTACACCCGCATGGACGTCAACATCCGCGTCCGCAACGACCGCGTTTACAACGACGGCGTCGACGCCGCGTTCGTCCAGAGGCAAACGAACCGGACCGTCGATAGGTATGAATTGAAGGACGCCCGGCGGCCGCAAGAGGCCCGGGTCGGAACGCGCGACGTCGCTCTCTTCCGTCCGTCCGTGCGCCCGAACGCCGCGGCCCGGCCGAAAGAGGTCCTGGCCCCGGACCAGGCCGCCGTCCGCCGCGCGGAGGCCCCGAGGGCCACGGGCTCCCCCACGAGCGCCAACCCTCGGGAGGACGAAGTGACGGCTGTCCGGCGTCAACACCAGATTGAGCTGCAGAGGCTCAACGAAGACCAGCAGGCCGAGGTCCGGACCATTCAGCGCAAGGCCGAAGAGGAGAGGGCGGCCCTCAGGACGGCCGCCGAGCGCGAGAAGGCCTCGGCCGCGGCCAAGGCCAGGATCGCGGACGTCCAGAAGAAACAGCAGGCCGAGAAGGCCCGGATCGTCGAACGGCACAAAGCTGAAGAGGACCAAGCCCGCAAGGCCCGGCTGAAGGAAGAGAAACACTAGGAGGAAGACGGCCGGCCGGCCCTCATCGTGACGACTAGCGCCGCGGCCAGGATGAGCGCCCCTCCCGAGACCATTCTCGGGGAGGGGCTTTCTTTGAGGAAGAGCGCGGCCAGGACGATGCCGTAGACCGGCTCGAGCGAGCTGATGATGCTTGCGGCGCGGGCCCGGACGCGCTTCAATCCCCGGATAAAGAGCGTGTGGGCCCCGGCCGTGCCGAGGGTCCCGAGCACGGCCAGAAGTGCCATGTCCCGGGCGGTGACGGCCGGGGGACGCAGGACGACGAAAGGCAGCAGGAAGAGCGCGGCCCAGAGGTCTTGATGGAAGGCCACCGTCGGGCTCGGGAGCCGGCCGGCCAGCCGCCGGTTGATTAGCGAGAGCAGTGAGAATGTCAGGCCCGACCCGAGCCCCCAGGCGACGCCCAGGCCCTCGGGGCTGCTCAGGTCATGGCCCGGGACGATGAGGGAGACGCCGGCGACCGTGAGCAGGGCCAGGGCCAGGCTCGACGGGTCCCAGCGTTCCCGGAGGAGCCAGGGCTCGAGGAAGGCCGTGAAGACCGGGGAGCTCGAATAGGAGAGGAGGGCCACGGCCACCGTCGACACCTGGACAGACCGGAAGAACATCGTCCAGTGGGCGGCCAGGATGAGGCCGCAGAGGACGAGAAGGAGCCTGTCTCGGACCGGAGGGACCCGGAGCGGGCGGCGGCCGGCCGCGGCGGCGAGGCCGATGACCAAGGCGGCGAAGGCCGCCCGCCCGAAGACGATGGCCTCCGGCGCGAGCGGCAACCACTTGCCGAAGAGGCCGGCGAAGCCGAAGAGCAGGACGGACACGTGGACCTCGACGAGGCCCGAGGGGTCGCGGCGGGGGCCGGCTCCGGCGGTCATGGGCGCCTTTTATTATACACATTCGCCCCGGCTTGTCTCGATTTCTCCTTGAAATTTCGGCCATTTGTGTTAAGATAAAGCTTACTTTTTCCACCGTCATCCATGTCCTACGAGATTTTCGCCAGGAAATACCGGCCCAGGACCTTCGAGGAGGTCATCGGGCAGAAGTCCGTCGTCCAGACGATCCAGAACGCCATCACCTCCGGCCGCATCGCCCAGGCCTACCTTTTCTCGGGCGTCCGCGGCACGGGCAAGACGACGGTGGCCCGCATCCTGGCCAAGGCCCTGAATTGCGTCGATGGGCCGACGCCGCACCCCTGCAACAAGTGCGAGTACTGCACGGCCATCAACGAGGACCGGGCCATCGATGTCCTCGAGATCGACGGCGCCTCGAACCGGAGCATCGAGGACATCAAGGCCCTTCGCGAGGCCCTCAAGTACCGGGCTATCTACACCCGCTACAAGGTCATCATCATCGACGAGGTCCATCAGATCTCCAGGGACGGCTTCAACGCCCTCCTCAAGACCCTCGAGGAGCCGCCGCCGAACACCGTTTTCATCTTCGCCACGACCGAATTCAACAAGGTCCCGCCGACCATCGTCTCGCGCTGCCAGCACTTCGAGTTCCGCAAGATCTCGCACAAGGATATCATCAACCACCTCATGGAGATCACGCGGAAGGAGGGAATCACGGTCACGCCGACTGGATTGGCCCTGATCGCCGGGGCGGCCGAGGGCAGCATGCGCGACGCCCAGAGCCTCCTCGACCAGGCCGTGGCCTTCAGCGGCGAGAACGTCGGCGACGACGACGTCAAGACGATCCTGGGCACCATCGGCCAGGACCTCCTGTTCCGCTTTTCCACCGCGGTCCTCGACGAGCGGCCGCAGGACATCTTTCCCCTCGTCGACGGCCTGGTCTCCTCCGGCACGGACCTGCGCTTCTTCTTCGGCAAGCTCATCGGACATTTCCGGGACCTCCTCCTCGTGAGCTCGGTCGGGCAGCCCGAGGACTACCTCTTCGTCACGGCCGAGGAGCTCGAGGCCCTGCGCACCCTGGCCGGGAAGGGGACGGCGGAGGACTTCCTCCGCTACGCCGTCGCCCTCCAGCAGGGGGAACAGGGCCTGCGCTACGCGACCCAGCCCCGAATCTACGTCGAGACTTTCCTCATCAAGCTCTGCCAGTTCCGCAAGATCGTTCCTCTCAAGGAGCTCCTCCAGGACGTGGAAGTCCTGGCCAAGGCCGGCGGGGGCCAGCCGCGGACAGGGGAGTCCCGTCCCGGGCCGGCCCCGGGGCGGATCGTGACGTCCCGGACGCTGCCGAGCCAGGAGAGGGCTGCCCGGCCGCCGGAAGCGGCCGCTCCCAGGCCTGCTCAGGACGGCGCGGCGCCAAGCCCAAAGCCATCAGCCCCGTCCGCGGACAAGGCGACTTTCGGCCGGGTCCTCGAAAGATTGGCCCGGGACCGGGCCCCGCTGGCCGCCCTCCTGGGCCAGACGACGTCGGTCCGCATCCGGGACGGGCTGATCGAGGTCTTCTTCGAGCGGGGCAAGGGCTTTTTCGGCACGACCATCCAGGACAAGGACGTCAAGGCCGTCGAGGCCGCGGCCCGGGAGGTCCTCGGCCGGGAGATGGCGATCCAGTTCGCCGAGGAGGGCGGTGCCGCAC
>JBBISK010000071.1:0-10619 GCA_037441295.1 Candidatus Aminicenantota bacterium
GCCCGACGTCCCCTTCCGCATGAATCCCAAGGCCGACGCTTTCCGGGCTGTCGTCGACGCCTTCCGGGCCCAGGGCTTCGGGATCGGCGCCTACTTCTCCAAGCCCGACTGGCACCACCCCGACTTCTGGGCGCCCGAATGGGCGACGCCCGACCGCAACGTCAACTACAGCATCGACAAGTACCCGGAGCGCTGGCAGCGCTTCCGCGACTTCACGTATCGCCAGATCGAGGAGCTCGTGACGGGCTACGGGCCGCTCGACATCCTCTGGCTCGACGGCGGCTGGGTCCGGCCGCAGCAGATGACCGAGGTCGCCCCCGGCACGTTCGTCCATAACCCGAAGAATATGGACATTGACATGCCCCGCATCGCGGCCATGGCCCGGCGTCACCAGCCGGGCCTCCTCGTCGTTGACCGCACCGTCACCGGCCGCTACGAGAACTACCGCACGCCCGAGCAGGAGGTCCCCGACAAGCCGCCCCCATATCCGTGGGAGACTTGCATGACCATGGGAACCTCGTGGTCTTACAATCTTCAGGACGTCTACAAGTCGCCCCATCGGCTCATCCATCTTCTCGTCGACATCGTCTCCAAGGGCGGCAACCTCCTGCTCAACATCGGGCCGAGCCCCGAGGGCGAATTCGCCCCCGAGGCCCTCGACCGGCTGCGCGCGATCGGCGAGTGGATGGCCGTCAACGGCAGGGCGATCCACGGGACGCGGCCGGTCGCGCCCTATAAGGAGGCCAAGACCTGCTTCACCTCGCTTCCGGACGGCAGGGTCTTCGCGATCTACCTCGCCGACGAGGACGAGGGCGGGCCGCCGGCCAAGCTCATGCTCTTCTCCATGGCGCCGAGAGCGGGGACGGAGGTCCGGATGCTGGGAGTCGCCGACCCCGTGCGCTGGGAACGGACCGGCAAGGGCGTGCTCCTGACCCTGCCGGAACGGGCGGTCAAGGCCCCGCCGTGCCGCCACGCCTGGGTTTTCGAGCTGCGGCCCGAGCCGGCGGCCAAGGGATGAGGTCCGTGCGGCTCCTCTTCGCGCACTCCGGCACCCTGTCGGCCCTCCTCTGGGCGGGCCTGCTCGTTCTCTCCCTCCTCTCCGCCGCGGCCGCTTCCGATCCGTCAGGCAAAACGGGTTGGCTCAAGGGCTGTCAGCGCTCGCTCGCCGGCGATACGATCTCCTATCATTCGCCGTACCCGGACTCGAACACGGCCCTCATCGTGCGGGCCACGGACGGCAGGACGGCCGCCGAATGGGAGACCGCCCAGGTCCCCGCAGACTTCGCCGCGCCGGAGGCGACCTTCGCCTGGATGGCGGGCCTGGCCACGGGAAAGGGCGCCCACCGATTCCGCCTCGATATCGACGGGACCGAAGCGTTGACCTTCACCACGTCGGCCGACTCCTCCCGCAAGGGCTGGACCGTCCGGGGCGCGGGCGGCGCGGCCCTTTCGTTCGAAACGGCCATGGTCGACCAGTTCGACGAGCTCTTCGGCACCATGCTCCTGACCGTTCCGGCGGCGCTGGTGAGGCCGGGCCGGCCCCTCCGGCTCAAGGTCAGCGGCGAGGCGGCGGGGAGCCCCGACTGGTTCATGGTCTTCACGGACGGACTCGAGCCCTGGGTCAAGGCCCGGGGCGAGCAGGTCCTCCTCCGCAAGGACGGCGGCCCGCGCCAGCTCGTCCGGGTCGAAGTCAGCCACGTCGCCCCGCCGGCCGACGCCGTCCTCACCGCCGGGGACGCCGACCAGGCCCGGGTCCGACTGGTCACCGGCTACAACGTCGTCAACCTCTCCGTGCCGGCCTCGAACGCCGCGCGCGAGGTCGAGGTCGGAGTGGACATCGAGGGGCGCCCGGCCCAAACGGTGAAGGCCGCGCTCCGGCCGGTGACGCCGCGCGAGGTCTGGCTCCTCCCCCACTCCCACCTCGACATCGGCTATTCCGACCGCCAGCCGGTCGTCGAAAAGAAGCACTGGCGCTACTACGAGGAGGCCATCCGGCTGTCAGAGCAGTCGGCCGCAAACCCCGCCGGGGCCCGCTTCAAGTGGAACGTCGAGCAGCTCTGGGCGGTCGAGACCTACCTCCGCCAGGCCGGTGAAGAGACGCGGCGGCGGTTTCTCGAGGCCGTGAGGAGCGGCGCCATCGGCCTCCAGGCGGCGCTGGCCGGGGAGCTGACCGGCCTCTGCCATCCCGAGGAACTCTTCCACTTGACCGACTTCGCCCGCCAGATGGCGCGCCTGACCGGCGCCACGTTGGACTCGGTCATGGTCTCCGATATCCCCAGCCAGTCCTGGTCGTTCGTCCCGGCCCTGGCCCTGGCCGGGGTCAAGTACGTCTCGAGCGGCCCGAATTACATGCCGCCCCTCCCCGACGGCGGCGACCGGGTCGGCTGGGCCCTAAGGACATGGGGAGACCGGCCGTTCTACTGGGTTTCGCCCTCGGGCGAGCACAAGGTCCTGTTCTGGATGGCCGGCCGCGGCTACTCCTGGTTCCATGGCCTCCACCTGGGGCGCATCGGCTGCGCGCCCTGCCAGCGGATCTTCGATTACCTGGCCGAGCTCGACTCCCGAAACTACCCCTATTCCATGGTCCAGGTCCGCTACACGATCGGCGGGGACAACGGGCCGCCCGACGCCGAGCTGGCCGACTTCGTCAAGCGCTGGAACGAAACCTACGCGTCGCCGCGGCTCGTCATCGCCACGGCCTCCGAGATGTTCGCCGAGTTCGAGAGGCGGCACGGCGCCGAGCTCCCGTCGATGCGCGGCGACTTCACGCCCTACTGGGAGGACGGCGCGGCCTCGACGGCCGCCGAAACGGCGGCGAACCGCGGGAGCGCCGCGCGCCTGCTCCAGGCCGAGACGCTCTGGTCGCTCCTCGCCCCGGGCAAAGCGCCGGCCGCCCGGTTCGCCGAGGCCTGGAGGCAGACGGTCCTCTTCGACGAGCACACCTGGGGCGCTTCGGACAGCATCTCCGACCCCGACGGCGAGAACGCCCGCTCCCAGTGGGAGTTCAAGAAGGGCTTCGCGACCGAGGCCGAACGCCTCTCGCGCGAGCTCCTCGAGGAGGCCGGGGCCGCCGCGGGCGCCGGGAGCGCGCCTGGGGCCAGGCCGGCCGTCGATGTCGTCAACACCCTGTCCTGGGAGCGGACGGAGGTCGTCCTCCTCCCCGCCCGTCTGAGCGCGGCCGGGGACGCGGTCACGGACTCGGCCGGAAACGCCGTCCCCTCCCAACGCCTGATGACAGGGGAGCTGGCCTTCCTCGCCGCGGGCGTGCCCGGGCTCGGCGCGAAGCGGCATTTCGTCGGCGCGGGTTCCGCCCTATCCTCCGGGCGGGCGCGGGTCGCCGGGAACGGGCTCGAGAGCGGCGGCCTGGCGGTGACCGTCGACCCCGCCACGGGCGCCGTGTCCGGCCTGAGGTGGATGAACGGACGGCCGGTCGAGCTCGTGGACACCGGCCGCTATCCAGGGCTCAACCACTATCTCTACGTCGCCGGCCGCGATCCGGCCGCGGCGGCCGGCGCCGGCCCCGCCAGGATCAAGCCCGGCGAGCGCGGCCCCCTCGTCGCCTCGCTCATCATCGATTGTGCCGCCCCGGGCGTCCGTTCGCTGCGGCGCGAGGTCCGCCTCACGGACGGTCGCGACCGCGTCGACCTCATCGACACGCTCGACAAGGAGAAAGTCCGCGAAAAGGAGTCCGTCCACGTCGCCTTCCCGTTCCGGGTGCCCGGAGGGACGGTCCGGGTCGACGCCGGCTGGGCCTTCGTCCGGCCCGAAGCCGACCAGCTCCCCGGCGCTTGCCGGGATTTCTTCTGCGCCCAGAGCTCCGTCGACGTCTCGAACGAGGATTACGGCGTGACCTGGACCCCGCTCGACGCGCCGCTCGTCGAGGTCGGCGCCATGACCGACGAAACGGTCCGCGCAGGCGGGGTGAGGGCCTGGAGGCGGACGATCGAGCCCTCCCCGCTCCTTTTCTCCTACACCATGAACAACTACTGGCACACGAACTACAAGGCCGACCAGGAAGGGCCGGTCGTCCTGCGCTACGCGGTCCAGCCGCACGCCGAGTGCGACACGGCCGCCGCCAAGCGGCTTGGGCTCGAGGCCGAGCGGCCGCTCGTCGCCGTCCCCTCGGACGGGTCGAGGCCCGTCCCCGTCTTCCCCCTGTCCGTCGGGCCCGGGCCGTTCGTGGTCACATGTCTCAAGCCGACCTCGGACGGGCTGGGCTGGCTGATGCGGATCTTCAACGCGTCGACGGGGCCCGCGGAGCTCCGGCTCTCGGGGGCTCTGGCGGACCGGGGCGGGATCTACCTCAGCGGTCCGGCCGAAGGACGGGGCAAGTGGACGGCGGGCGTCATGGAAATCCCAGGCTTCGGCATCGTCACCCTCCGTCTCGAGAGGTAAGGCAATCCATGGACAATCTCCGGCAAGAAGCGTGGGAGGGTGGCGCGGCACAGAGACCCCCGGCCCCCGCAGCCTCTCGAGTTCTTTACCACGCAACCCAGGGGAAGGACCTTCGACGGAGGCGAGGATGGACGGGGATGGGCCGCGACAGGACCCTTCCAATCGACTCTTGGAGGGATTGTCCGAATTGGCTCGGAGTTTGGCCGTCCAGGCCGAATTGGTATAATGGATGCATCCAGACATGGCCAGCCAGCGTTTGGAACGTGTGAACGCCTTGGATCCCTTCCCGGAGGTGTCATGATCAGATCTCACGCGGCTTCCGTCAGGAAGATCGGCCGGGCCGGCGCCGTCGCCGCCCTCATCCTCGTCTCGGGCGCCTTCTTCGTGTCCGCCCAGTATCGGGGCAGGGACATGATGCAGGAACAGGGCCGGGGCCCGCAGATGATGGGCGGGGCCTTCGAGCGCGCCATCACCCTGAACGACATCTGGTTCCTCCAGTCCTCGGAGAAGCTCAAGGCCGGCGGCGAGGTCGTCTCGCGAACCGGCTTCAAGGTCGACGGCTGGTATCCGGCCGTCGTCCCGTCGACCGTCATGGGGACGCTCGTCCAGAACAACGTCTACCCCGACATCTTCGTCGGCGAGAATCTCAAAGCCGTCCCGACCAAGCCGTTCGAGGTCTCCTGGTGGTATCGTCGCGAGTTCCTCGTGCCGCCCGGCCGGGGGACGCGCCACGTCCGGCTCGAGTTCGACGGCATCAACTACAGGGCCAACGTCTGGCTCAACGGGAAGAAGGTCGCCGACGCGGCCGAAACTTTCGGGCCGTTCCGCCGCTTCGTCATCGACGTCACCGGGACGGCCAGGCCGGGCGACCGGAACGTCCTCGCCGTCGAGGTCTTCCCGCCGCGCAAGGGCGATTTCACCATCGGGTTCGTCGACTGGAACCCCAAGCCGCCCGACGCCAGCATGGGTATCTGGCGCGACGTCCGCGTCCGGACGACCGGCGACGTCGCCGTCGACAACCCCTTCGTCATGACCAAGCTCGACCTGGCCACCCTCAAGGAGGCCCGGCTGACGGTCTCGGCCGACCTCGAAAACCTGTCTTCCCGCAAGGTCGCGGGGACGCTCGAGGGAACGATCGGCAGGCTCGAGACGCGGGCCGGGATGGCCGAGGGCCCGATGGGCAGGTCCGAGACCCGGGGCGGCCTGATCAAGTTCAGCCAGGAAGTGACGCTCGAGCCCGGGGAGACGAAGCGGGTCGTCCTCAGCCCCGAGGCTCATGCCGAGCTCGTCCTCAAGGACCCCCGCGTCTGGTGGACCCATGATTGGGGCAAGCCCGACCTCTATCAGCTCGCCCTGGGCTTCCGCGAGAAGGTCGACAAGGCCCGGGCCGAAGCCGAGGCCAAGGCGCTGGCCGACGAGCGGGCCAAGGAGGCGGCCGAGGAGAAGGGCAAGGAGCCCCCGAAGAAGCCCGTCGAGGGACCGTGGGGCGGCGGAAGGGAGCGGTTCCGGGGCCTGCCGACGAGCCCGTATTCGGACTCCCGCGGCCTCCGCTTCGGCATCCGCGAAGTCGCGACCTATCTCGACGACCAGGGCCGGCGCGGCTTCCTCCTCAACGGCAAGAAGATCCTCATCCGCGGCGGCGGCTGGACCGACGACATCTTTCTTGACAACCGGCGGACCAAGGTCGAGGCCGAGGTCCTCTATGCCAAGCACATAAACCTCAACACCCTCCGGCTCGAGGGATTCTGGGGGACGGGCGAAGACCTCTACAACCTCTGCGACGCCAACGGCATCCTGCTGATGGCCGGCTGGAGCTGCCAGTGGGAGTGGGAGGACCTCGTCGGCAAGCCGAACGACGATTTCGGCTGCATCAAGGACCCCGAGGACATCAAGCTCATCGCCCGGTCGTGGCGCGACCAGGTCCGCTGGCTGCGCAACCACCCGAGCATCTTCGTCTGGATGGAGGGGAGCGACACCAACCCCCGGCCGGAGCTCGAAAAGGAATACATCGCCATCCTCAAGGAGGACGACCCGACCCGGCCGGCGGTCATCTCGGCCAAGGCCCGGACGAGCGCCCTGACCGGCCCGTCGGGGGTTAAGATGGCCGGGCCCTATGACTACGTCCCGCCGGTCTACTGGTACGTGGACAAGGAGAACGGCGGCGCGTTCGGGTTCAACACCGAGACCGGCCCCGGCCCGGAGGTCCCGCCGCTCGAGAGCCTCAAGCAGATGATCCCGGCCAAGGATCTCTGGCCGATGAACGACGTTTGGTACTACCACTGCGCCCGGGGCGAATTCTTCGGCCTGAAGCGCTATAACCAGGCGATGGACAGCCGCCTCGGCCCGGCTAAGGACGTCGAGGATTACGCGACCAGGGCCCAGTTCCTGAACTACGAGGGGATGCGGGCCATGTTCGAGGCGTTCGTCGCCAACCGGCCCAAGGCGACGGGCATCGTCCAGTGGATGTACAACTCGGCCTGGCCGAAGCTCTGGTGGCAGCTCTACGACTACTTTCTCAACCCGACCGGGGCCTTCTACGGCGCCCGGAAGGCCTGCGAGCCACTCCACCTCATCTATAATTACGGGACGCGCGAGGTCGTGGCCGTCAACAACACGCTCGAGCCGGCCGGGAAGCTCAAGGCCGTCGTCCGGATCTTGGACCTCGGCCTCAAGGAGAAGTACGCCAAGACCTTCGACCTCGGGCTGGCCGCCGACGAGGTCAAGACGGTCGTCCAGCTGCCGGAGATCGCCGGATTGACGGCAACCTATTTCCTCGACCTGCGCCTGCTCGGGGAGAAGGAGGCGCTCGTCGATGCCAACTTCTACGCCCTCTCGACCAGGCCTGAGACGCTCGACTACACGAAGAACGAGTGGTACGTAACCCCGGTCAAGGACTACGCCGACCTGACCGGCTTGGCCGGGCTCCGCCCGGTCCGGCTCAAGGTCCGGGAGAAGTTCTCGCAGGACGGGCCCGCCTGGAGGCTCACGGCCGAGCTCGAGAACTCGTCGCCCGACCTGGCCTTCCAGGTCGAGCTTCGCGTCGTCCGCGACTCGACCGGAGAGGCGGTCCTGCCGATCTTCCTCGACGACAACTACATCACCCTCCTGCCGGGAGAGAAGCGGAAGATCGCCGCCACCTTCGCCGCCGAGGACCTGCGCGGCGAGCAGCCCCTGCTCAAGGTCCGGGGCTGGAATGTCAAGCAATAGAATCTCAAGAGGGACGGTCTCCCCCGGAGGGGGCTGTCCCTCTATGATCGCCGCCGCGGCGGCGGCCTTTCTCGTTCTCCTCGCGACGGGCAAGATGCCTGCCGGCCAGGCGCAGGGCCGCAGCGCCGCCGAGACAGACCTCTGCCGGGTCTACGCCTGCGACCAGGGGGCGGTCGTCCGCGGCGACACGTCGGCGAAACGCCTGGCCCTCGTCTTCACGGGGGGCTCCTTCGCCGAGGGCGGCGGGCACATCCGGACCGTCCTCAAGCGGAGGGCGGTCCGGGCCTCCTTCTTCTTCACCGGCGACTTCTACCGTACGCCGGAGTTCGCGGGCCTCATCCGGGGGCTCGCGGCGGACGGGCATTACCTGGGCCCCCACTCCGACAAGCACCTCCTCTACTGCGATTGGAACGACCGGACAAGGACCCTCGTCACGCGAGAGGCCTTTCGCGCCGACCTCGAGGCCAATTTCCTGGAGATGGCACGGTTCGGCATCGCCCGCGCCCGGGCGCCGTATTTCATCCCTCCCTACGAATGGTCGAACGCCGAGATCGCCGCATGGGCCCGCGAGATGGGACTCGTCCTCTTTGATTACACGCCGGGGACGTCGTCGAACGCCGATTACACGACGCCGTCGATGAAGGAATACCTGTCCTCGCGGGCGATCTACGACCGCATCCTGGCCTACGAGAAGAAAGACCCGCACGGCCTCAACGGCTTCCTCCTCCTCGTCCACATCGGCACGGACCCCGAGCGGACGGACAAGCTCTATCTGAGGCTAGAGGACCTCCTCACGGAACTCGAGGGGCGGGGTTACGCGTTCGTCCGGGTCGACGAGCTCTTGAAGGCCCGATGAAGCGGCTCGCTATTTCTTCTTAAGCGACTCGACGAGGGCCCGGATCTTCTCCTGGCCGGGGCTGATCTCGAGGGACTTCGTCCAGGCCTTGAGGGCCTCTTCCTTATTCCCCAGCTGGAAATAGCACGTGCCGAGATAGTTCAGGATGTCGATGTTCGCCCCATAACGGGAGAGGTAGGAGGAGTAGTAGGTCAAGGCCTCCTGGAACTGGTTCAGGGCGTGGCAGGTCCGGCCAAGCAGGGAGAGGACCTCGGCAGCGGGCTCTTCGCCGGCCGAGAAGGGCAGCAGGGCGTCCTTCGCCTTGTCGTATTCGCCCTGCGCGAAAAGGATCTGGGCGACGGCTACGGCGAACTCGAGACGCCGGGGGTCCAGCCGGTGGGCCTCGGACAATCGCTTCGCGGCCTCGGCCCGGTCGCCGCTGTTGGCGTACTGGAGGCCCGTCTCGAACAGGAAGTCCTCCCGCTTCATGGCCGGCCGGACCTTAGCCATGACCATGGGCCGCGGGAAGGCCGGCAGGGCGATGACCTCGAAATTCCCTTTGCTCGACGCGACCTCCCGGCCCTGGCCGTCGAACAGGGTCAGGACGGCCTGGTAATAGCCGGGCGGGAACGTGGCCAGCTCCTGGGCCTCGAGGAAATCGTCGCCGGGGCCCCGTTCGCTGAGCTTTCGTATGCGCGTCGAGAAGGGCTTGTCCTCCTTGAGGAAAGAGACATGGAACGAGCCGGAAGCGCGGAGCTCGTCGGTCAGGCCGTAGACCTGGAAGAACAGGACCAGCGTGTCCTTCGTGCCGTAGGACTTGCGGGACTGGCAGAGGATCTGCTCGTGGCCGACGGCGAAGGGCACGCCGCCAGCCCCCTCCGGCTTGGCCTCCGCCTTGTAGGCCAGGAGCAGGCCGCCCATCTGCGGCGCCGCCGCCGGCCCCGGAACGACGATCGGGCACTCGGCGCTGGCAAACTCCTTGGAGGCCGTGTTCCGGACGAGGAGGTCGAGCTTATAGCTCCCAGGGATGAGGGGGAACATGTCCTGGAGCGAGATCGACTGGGACTTGACGGCCTGGAGGGCGTCCGGCGTCAGGCTGAACGGGAACTCCCGGTCGAACTGGGTCACGGTCCGGCCCGAGGCGTCCGAAACGCGGCCGGTGACGAGGAAGTGGACGTCATACTTGCCGCCGGCGTCTTCGACCGTGACCTTGCCCAGCTCGATCGAGTAGTGGACCATGAACGCGCCCGAGGCGTCCCGGATGACCTGGAGGGCGGCGTCGCTCGGGACGTAGTTGGCCGTGTACTCGACGTCGATAAAATCCTTGTACTTGAGGATGGCGTCGGCGTAGGAGTCCTCGACCTTTTTCTGCGGCGAGGCGAAGATCGTGGCCATCAGCTTGGTCGAGGCCAGGGAGAGCGACCCGGGCATCAGTCGTTCGCCCGGGATGAGGCTCCGGACCTGATAGGCCAGGTTCGGCTCGTACTTCTTGAGGGTCTGATAGGCGTTTTCGGGGTCCTCGCCGCTGATGAAGGCATCGGCGATCAGGCTGACCGGGCCGTCCTGGACCGGCGAATAGAAGATGTAGTCGCCAGTTCCGTTCCTCTTGAAGAAAATGACATTGAAGCCCGTCGGCAGGCCGAGGGCCGGGTCGCCGTAGTAGAACCAGATCTCGACCGGATAGACGTTCTGGACGTTGGAATAGGAGTCGACGTTCTTCGGCGGGCCGAGGATGATGTAGGTCCGGCCGCGGTCGGTCTTCCAGCCCGGGACGGGCGAGCTCCGACCGTAGATGTCGTTGGCATATTTGAACCGCTGGTAGTGTTCCTCCCGGAACTCGTTCTGTGGCGTTCCAGGCGTCGGGTCGCGCTGCTTCCAGAAGGCCTCGATGAACATGTCCCGTTCCTTGTCCGTCTGGAGGTGCAAGAAGACGTCTCGCTCGTGCGTCGTGATGATGTAGACGACCTCCTCGTCGAGCCAGACGCGGAAGCGCTCGGGAAGGCTGCTCTTCACCTGGGCCGGAACGGCCGGAACGAAAACGACGGCGGCGAGGACGGCCGCGACCGCAAGGAGTCGTCGCATGTCTATCGCTCTCCTCTTCTGTTACTAAGCCGGGCGGAAAATGACTGTCTTCAGATTTCTCTATCGCCCGGCTAGGACTCGGGGAGCAGTAAGGATTATG
>JBBISK010000072.1:0-10533 GCA_037441295.1 Candidatus Aminicenantota bacterium
ACCTCTCGCAGCTCCGGCTCGATAACCGCCTCCAGGCCGAGCCGGGCCAGGAGGCTGAAGTTGAACCGGGAGAGGACGGGCTTGAAGTACTGGAACTTGAAATAGGTCTTCCAGTAGTCCGACTCCGTGCCGAAGAGCGGTTTCGCCAGCTGGGTCACGATGCTCGCGAAGTACCCCTTTTCCGGATTGAAGGAGTCGTCCCGCCTGTCCAGGGCCGCGCTGAGCGAGGCCAGCGTCGTCGAATAGTGCTGGAGGCGGACGTCGATCTCGGATTCGGGGATCTCGAGGTTCGAGAGGTCGGTGCGGCTCCAGCTGAGGGTTCCGAGCAGGATCAGGTACGGGAGGAGCGGGCGCGAGAGGTTGAAGCTCACGCCGCGGCGGTCGAAGGTGAAGCTCGTCCGGTCCTCGCGCTCAACCCAGCCGAGGAGTGCCGGCCGCAGGGCCAGGCCGAAGAGGTAGGGCTGGTTCCAGGAGACGATGGCCCGGCGCTCGACGTTGCTGTACTGGCCGACGAGGCTCAGCTGGGCGGCCAGGCCGAAGACGTTGCTACGGATGTACTCGCCCGTCGCGCTGGGCCTGAACTGGACCTGCTCGGGCGAAGGGAGAGCGTCGCGTGACTCGAAGCCGAGGCCGAGCCCGGCGTAGTTCGCCTCACCCTCCTGGACGTTGACGACGAGGTTCTCCTGGCCCGGGTCGGTCTGGATCTCCTCCAGCCGGACCTCGGAGAAGACGCCCAGCCGCTCCAGGCGCCGCTTGCTGTCCTGGATGAGGGAGAAGTCCGCCGGCCCGCCTTTCCTGACCTGAATCTCCTTGTTGATGACGCTCGCCCGGGTCAGGCGGTTGCCGGCGACGAGGATGTTCCGCACGGCGACGGGCGTGCCCTCGTCGATCTCGAAGGTCACGGCGTAGGCGTTCGGCTCGACCGGCTCGGTGCGGGCCGCGACCTTCGTGCCGCGGATGCCGTGGTTGAGGTAATAGGTCTCGATGATGCCCGCGTCGCGCTGGACGTTGGGCGGGAAATACGGTCCACCCCTGACGCTCACGAGCACCCGCAGCAGGGCCTCGGGGGCGAAGAGGTGCATTCCCGAGAGGGTGATCGAGTCGATCGTCCGGCGGGCGCCCTCCTCGACCTTCAGGATGGCCTCGACGCCGCGGCGGGAGCGGGGCAGGGCGAGCTCCGCGCGGGTGTCGGGGAAGCCGTTGACCCGGTAGAAATACTCGATCTCGCCTGGCAGGGCGAAGAGGCGGTCGTAGCTCAGGAGGGAGAAGAAGAGGGCCCGTTCGGTGACGAGGAGCTCGTCCTTGAGCTTCTGGGCGCTGAACGACTTCACCCCTTCGAAAGAGACCTTCTCGATGGCGTACTTCCGGCCGGCGTCGACGTCGTAGACGACCCGCAGCTCGTTCTCCGTCCGTTCGATGCGGCTCTTGACTGTCGCGTAGACGTAGCCCTTCTTCCGGATGTAGCCGAGGACCCGGACCTCGCCTTCGGCCAGGCCCCATTCCTCGAAGATCCGCTCCTCCCAGATCGGCGCGAGCAGGCTGGCCGGCACCTTGAAGCCGTTGACAACGATGGTGATCTTCTCCCGCGGTTGGACCTCGAGGACGAGGGCCACGGTCCCCGCAGCGTCGTCGAAGCGTTCGGAGGCGAGCTGGACCTCCGCCCGACGGTGGCCGAGGGAAGCGTAATACGCGGCGAGGGCCTGGATGTCCCGCTCGACCAGGGCGGGGACGTAGAGCTGGGCGCGACGGCTCTTCATTTGTCTGAAGAGGTTGCTCATGGCGACGCCGACCGGGCCCTGGATCTCGAGGGAGCCGATGCGGTACCTCTTCCAGCCCGAGATACGGAAGACGACGTCCGCCCGCGGCTCGGCCAGCTCGCGCCGCACCGACGGCGTCACCTCCGCTCCGAAATAGCCCTGGAGCCTGAGCGCGTCGCGGAGCTCCTCGACCGCCTTCGGCAGGCGCTCCTCGGACAGGACATTCCCCGTCCGCAGGGACTCCAGGGCCTCCCGCAGGCGCGAGGCGCGGAGCCGAACCCCCTCGAAGCGGATGCGGCGGACAGTGACGTTCCGCACGAGGTCGAAGACGAGCTCGACTTTTTCCTCGCCGCTTCGCGTGACCCGGACGTCGGAGAACAGGCCCGTCTGGTAGACCTGCTTGACCACCCGGTCGATGGCCAGCGGCGAGTAGGCGTCGCCGGGCTTGAAGGGGATGAGGTCGGCCATCGGTCCCCGCGCCGGACGGCCGTCGACCTGGACGGCGACCCGGGCCAGGACGGGGCCGGCCGCCTCCTGGGCGGCGCTGCCGGGCGCCGCGGCCAGGGCGAGGACGAGGGCGAGGAGCGCCCCGGCGGCGGGGAGGGCGGCGGGTGCGAGCTCTCTCCGGGTCATGTCAGAACCTCTTCCGGAACCTGAGGTCGAAGCTGACCCGGCCGAGCTCATTGCGCATGCCGACGAGCGAGAAGTCGTTGCTGATGTCCCACTCCATCCGGTAGATCTCCTCGCGCTGCGTGGCCAGGTTCGTCGAGTAGATGAAGAGGAGGTTCCGCGAGAGCTTCTTGCCGAGCGTCAGCCGAGCCGTCATTTCGGCCGAGGTCCCGGTGACGAACGGGTCGATCCGGAACCGGTCCAGCGTGAACAGTCCCTCGGCCCGCTTCTTGGCCTGGTCGGCGATCTGGAACGAGAGGAGCGAGGCCGTGCTCAGCTGGTTGCTCCGCTCCGGGTCATGGGCATAGGTCTGCTTGAAGGCCTCCCCCAGGGCGAGGAGGGCCAGGACGTCCTCCGGAGGCATGGGGGGCGACGAGCTGAACTCGGGCTTCAGCTGGCCGGCCGGCCCGCTGAGGACCATGGTCACGCGGTAGTCCTTGACGTAGGTCTCGGCCCGGATCTCGACGTACGGCTCGGCGCTGACCGGATTGATGAAGCTCAGCCGGCCCTTGAGGATGCGGAAGTTCTGGTCCTGGAAGTCGATGTTCCCCTTGAGGAGCTCGATGTCGCCGAGGAGGACGGGGTCGTCGACCTCCCCGGTCACGGAGAGCTCGAAGCGGCCGGCGACCCGGCCGATGGAATTCTCCATCAGGGCGTTCTCGGTAGCCCGCAGGCGGAGGTTCAGGGAAAGGTTGTCGAAGAAGCCGGGCTCCCGGCTGGACGGCGAAGGGGCTTGCGACGAGAACGCGAATCCCTCGTAGAGCTCGCGGCGCCAGGTCAGCCGCTTGAAGAGGATGTCCCCGTCGAGGACGAACTGCCGGTTGTCCTTGAGCAGCCGCGCGGTGGCGTCGACGAGGGCCCGCGTCCGCTCGAGGGGGGCGACGAGCATGTCGTTGCCTTCCATGGTCGCGTCGATCGTCTCGACGCCCGAGGGGCCGAGGCCGACCTCGCCCGAGCCCTTGACGTCGCCGCCGCCGAGCTTGCCCTTGACCTCGGTGATGGTGATCCGCCGGTCGTCGACGCGGGCCGTGCCCGAGTAATCCGTCAGGGCGTGGGCAAAGCGCGGGAAGGGCATGAGCGGGCCCTGGATGGAGACAGAGCCCGCGACGTGGGGCGAGCTTCGCGGCCCGCTCATCCCGGCCGTGAAGTCCAGCCGCCCCTTGGCTCCCGTCCACGGCAGGAGGAGGTCGAGGTTCGTCCAGTATCCCTGGAGGCGCCCGGTCAGCGTGTCGCCGGGGAGGGCGAAGCGGAGCCGGCCCTGGACCTCGTTCGCCCCCGGCGAGAAGGCGCTCCGGACCTCGAGGGCCAGCTCGTCCTTGGCGTAGTCCACGCTGAACTCGCCCGAAGCCTGCGTCGTCTGGATGGGCGGGAGGACGAAGTCCTTGATCGAGAAGCGGCCGCCGAGCTTGTCCTTGCCGAAAACGCCCTTTCCCGCGACGTCCAGGTCGAGGCGGCCGGAAACGCCGGCGGCGAGGACGGCGACGTCGACGTTCTCCGCTCTCAGCTCGGCGTCGAACTCCCGGCTGACGAGCCCGGCCAGAGCCCGGCCCCGGACGCGGCCCCCGTAGAGGCCGAACCCGATCTCGGGGAAGGACAAGATGCCGTCCTTCCACTCGAGGCGCCCGGCGACGTCCTTGAACGTCTGTCCGTAGCCCCGCATTTCGGGACTGGCGAAGGCGCCGCGGACCTCCTCGCTCTTGGGCGTCTCGACGATGTCGAACTCCCCGGAGGCCCGGCCCTCGAGGGCGACCGGGATCTCGAGCGAGGCGAGGACCCGGGCGACATCGCCTTCCGCCTTGCGGATCGAGGCCTCGGTCCGCGTCGGTCCGGCCTTGACCCCGACCTCCGCCTTGAGGCCGGGGTCGTCGACGCGGAACTGGCCCTGGAAATCGTCGCCGACGATGACGGCCTCGCCCCCGGCGAAGGCGGCGTTGAAGAGGGCGAAGCCGGCCGGCTGGAAGGTCCCCTTGATGTCCACCTTGGGGTCGTCCGCCCGGCCCGTCAGCCGGACGTCGGCGAACCCGGCCCCGCGGATCTCCGGGAAGTCGAAGGGCTGGGCGAGGGCGAGGGAGACGAATTCCCGGGCCTGCTTGAGGTCTGTGACGGAGCCGCGGATCCCGGTGTCGATGCCGCCATGGATGCGCAGGGCGGCGCGGGCCTCGACCCGGGCGAAAGGAGACTCGAGGTCGCGCGTCGAGATCTCCAGGTCTTGGGTCCCGAAGTCGAAGCCGACGTCGACGGCGCCGCGGAAGGCGAAGCGGCCGCCCTCGCGGACGAGCCGCTCGTCCCGGAACTCGCCCCGCGCCCGCAGCTTCCCGTTCTCCACGGAGAACGTTCCCCAGGCCGGCGAGAGGACCGGCCAGGCGATTCCGACCTCGTTCATGATGGGGTCGAGATACGCCCCCTTGACCTCGCCCTCGACCCGGCCGCCGTGAAAGACGACGGCAACCGATTCTCCGGGCCGCGCCGGCTTCTGGATGTCGATGTCCACCCGCCCGCCCGGCCCGGGGCCGAGCTCGAGGCGCCCCCGGACCCGGCCCATCGGGACACCGCTCAGGACGAGCCCGTCCGCGTCAAGGTCGGCGCCGAACGACAGGACGCCCCCCTTGCGCAGGAGCTTGCCCTGACCCCCGGCCTTGCCCTTCCACCGGAAGGGCAGGTCGAGGAGCGCCGCCACGTCGGACATGTCCGCCTCGAACCGCGTGTCGAGGTCGATCTCCGGGTCCTGGAGGTCCGTGACCAGCCCCTCCCCTTTCAGGACGACGTTGGGCCCCTCGAGCGTGAGGCGCTGGACCTTGACCTCGGCCCCCCGGCCGGTGAGCGCGACGTCAAGGCGGCCGCTGAGCGTGAGGTTCTCCGGCTTCGCCGTGAACGTGCTCGTCTCAGAGGTCGCCTTGACGGCGTATTCGCCGCGGCCCTGGGTGAAAAGGACTTTCAACCCCCGGGCTTCGAAGGAGTCCCCGCCGCTCTCGTAGGTCAGCGTCCCGTCCTCGATGAGCCCTCTCAGGACGGTGAACGGCAGCGAGCCCGGCAGCTTCGGCGCCCCGCCCCCGCCGGGGACGGCGCCCCGCCGGAGCCGGATGCGGGGCCCCTCGATGAACACGTTGACGGCCTTCTCGTTCCGCAGGAGCGAGAGGAAGGGGATCTCGATCCGCACCCGCCGGGCCTCGAAGACGCGCGGCTCGGCCAGAGAGCCGACGTTCTCGGCGATGATGGACGGCGGGAAGTAGCTCAGCCGGAGGCCGCCGTAGCGGAAGACCTTGCGGACCTCCCGGTCGATCTGTCCCAGGAGGACGTTCTTCCCCACGACGACGCTGCCGGACATGAGCAGGAGGACGGCGGCCGTGACCAGGGACCTCCGGATCCGCCTGGCGAGGCTCTGGACATGCCCGTGGAGCCGGAAGTGGAGACGGATTCTCACGCCTTAACCTTCCTCCAGTCGGCCAAGAACCGCTCGACACCCGCGTCGGTGAGGGGGTGGCGGACGAGCTTGGTCATAACCCCGTAGGGGATCGTCGCGATGTCGGCGCCGAGCCGGGCCGCCTCGACGACGTGGCGCGGGTGCCTGACGCTGGCCACGATGACCTCGGTCTCGAGGCGGTAGTTCTCGAAAATGGTGAGGATCTCCTCGATGAGGGCCATGCCGTCCTCGGAGGCGTCGTCGAGCCGGCCGATGAACGGGCTGACGAAGCGCGCGCCGGCCTTGGCCGCGAGGAGGGCCTGGCTGGCCGAGAAGACGAGAGTCATGTTGACGCCTATGTCCTCGGCGGCCAGGACCTTGGTCGCCTTCAGGCCCTCGACGCCGACGGGGATCTTGACGACGACGTTCGGGGCCAGTGCGGCCAGCCGGCGGGCCTCCGGGACGATCTCCTCGGCCCTGGTCGCGACGGCCTCGGCGCTGACCGGGCCGGGACAGCAACGGCAGATCTCCCGGACGAGGTCTTCGAACTTCCCGCTTTCCTTGGAGACCAGGGTCGGGTTCGTCGTCACGCCGTCGAGGATGCCCCAGCTCGCGACCTCGCGGATCTCGTCGAGGTTGGCCGTGTCGAGGAAGAATTTCATGATGCCTCCTTGTCGCGCCCCGACCGGACGCAGATGTTCGAGAGGACCCCGATGCCGTCGATCTGGACGTCCACGCGGTCCCCGGGGACGATGGGGCCGACGCCCGCCGGCGTGCCCGTGGCGATGATGTCGCCGGGCAGGAGCGTCATGACCCGCGAGACGAAGCGGACGAGGAACGGCACGGAGAAGATGAGGTTCGAAGTTGCCCCGGACTGGACGAGCTTGCCGTTGAGGAACGTCTTGAGATGGAGCTTGGCGGGGTCGAGGCCGGTGGCGAGGCAGGGGCCCGCCGCGGCGAACGTGTCGAAGGACTTGGCCCGGGTGAACTGGACGTCCTTCATCTGGAGGTCGCGGGCCGTGACGTCGTTGAAGCAGGTATAGCCCAGGATGTGGCCGTCGACCGGGTCGTCGTCCCCGAGGAGATGCGTCCTCTTGCGGATGACGACGGCCAGCTCGCCCTCGTAGTCGACCCGCGCCGACATCTCGGGGTAGTCGACGGCCGCCATCGGCCCGATGAGGGCCGTGGCCGGTTTGAGGAAGATGAGGGGCTCGGCCGGCACGGCGTTGCCCAGCTCCTGGACGTGCTCGCGGTAGTTCCGGCCGATGCCGACGATCTTTGACGGCACGACGGGCGGCAGGAGCCGGACCTCGCTCATCGGGATCGGGCTGTCCCCGATCTTGAAGTCCGTGAAGATGGAGCCCTTGACCGGGAAGAGGAACTCCTCCTTGAGGACGCCATGAAGGATCCTCTTCCTGTAGCGGAACCGGTAGATCTTCATGCCTCCGTGCCTTTCAGCCCCTCGGGCCCGGTCTCGGTCCGGGGGCTCTCGTTGCCGCTCGCGTCGGCGGCGCTGACTGCGTAGACATAGGTCCTGCCCTTTTCCGCCGTCGTGTCGGTGAAGGCGTTCGTCCGGAGGAGCGGGCCGGGGTTCAGCGGGACGAATTCCGAGCCGCCCGCCTCCCGCCGCCAGACCCGGTAGCCGGCGAGGTCCGCCTCCCGGCCGGCCGTCCAGCTCAGCGAGATGACGCCGGGTCCGGACAGGGCGACGAGGCCCAACGGCGCGGCCGGCGGGAAAGTGTCCTGCGGCACGACGCGGCGCGGCTGGGAAGCGTCGCTCTCGACCGCCGGCCCGGAGCCCGGGGCGACGGCGCGGACGGTGTAATCGTAAGCGGCGCCGAAGCGGAAGTCCCGGTCGGCGAAGACGGACCCCGCGACCGGCTCGGGCGTCAGCTTCTCCGGGGCGGCCTCGCCCTCGGCCCGCCAGACCGTGTACCCGGCGACCGAGGCCGGCGCCGAGCCGTCGATGTTCGCCGCCGGGGCCTCCCAGCAGAGCTCGATGCGGTCGGCGAAGACCTCGGCCTGCCGGATCTCCGGCGGCCGCGGGCAGGCCCTGACCTCGACGGGAACGGCGGGGCAGAACTCCGACGGCCGGCCCTTCTCGTCCAGGACCCGGACGGACAAGGCCAGGGTCGCCGGTTGGAAGCCGTCGCCGGGGAGGGGGTAGACCGCGGTGACACCGGAGGGCGTTCCAGCCGGACGCAGGTCCCGCGCCGGGACGCGGCGGCCGAGCCGGGCCCGGGCCGCGAAATCCCGCGCCGCGAGAGGGGGGCCCGCCCCGCGCGTGCCGAGGTCGAGGACCCAGACCTCGGCCGTCCCAACGGCCCGGAGGGGCCGGCCGTCGACCGTCCTCGAGGGGTTGATCCAGTCCAGGACGATCGAGGCGCCCCGCTGGCGGACGGCCAGCTCGCGCACGGCCTGAGGCCGCGGGCTCGCCGGCGGCCGCAACGGGCCCTTCCGGCCGCAGGCGGGAAGGCTGAGCGCGGCCAGCCCGAGGGCGAGAATACCTGCCGGTCTCATCATCAGAGAATAAAACGCCGCAAGTCCTGGTCTTTGAGGATGTCCTTCAGCTGGCGCTGGACGTACTCCCGGTCGATCTTGATGGCGGTCTTGCCGATATCCGGCGCGTCGAAGGAGATGTCCTCCATGACCTTCTCCATGATCGTGTGGAGGCGCCGGGCGCCGATGTTCTCCGCTTCGGCGTTGACCTTCTCGGCGACGGCGGCGATCTCGTCGACGGCCTCGGCCGTGAACGAGACCCGGACGTCCTCGGTGGCCATGAGGGCCGTGACCTGCTTGGTCAGGGCGTTCTCGGGCTCGGTCAGGATGCGGACGAAATCGTCCTTGCCGAGGGAGCCGAGCTCGACCCGGATGGGGAACCGCCCCTGGAGCTCGGGGATGAGGTCCGACGGCTTCGAGACATGGAAGGCCCCGGCGCCGATGAAGAGGATGTGGTCGGTCCTGACGAGCCCGTACCGCGTGTTGACCGTCGTGCCCTCGATGATGGGGAGGAGGTCGCGCTGGACGCCCTCGCGGCTGACGTCGGGGCCGTGGCCCGACTCGCGGCCGGCGATCTTGTCGACCTCGTCGAGGAAGATGATGCCGCCCTGCTCGACCCGCTCGATGGCCAGCCGGGAGACGAGGTCCATGTCGACGAGCCGCCTCTCCTCCTCCTCGAGGAGGACGTCGCGGGCCTCGCGGACCTTGACCTTGCGCCTTTTGGACCGGCCGCCGAGGAAGCCGGGGATGAGCTCCTGGATCTGGAAGCCGATCTCCTCGACGCCGGCGTTGGAGAAGATTTCCATGGGCGGCATGGACTTGTCCTTGACCTCGATCTCGACCGGACGGTCCTCGAGGAGCCCGCCGCGGAGCTGCTGGCGGAGCTTCTCCCGGGTCTCGGCGAAGCGCTCGGGCTCCCCCGCCTCGCCGGCCGCGGGCTCCGGCGCCCGGAGCGGCGGCAGGAGGAGGTCGAGGAGGCGCTCCTCGACGTTCCGCAGGGCCTTCTCCTCGATCTCCGCGATCTTCTCCTGTTTGACCATGTCCACGGACATCCGGACGAGGTCGCGGATCATCGATTCGACGTCGCGCCCCACGTAGCCGACCTCGGTGAACTTGCTGGCCTCGATCTTGAGGAAGGGCGAGGAGGTCAGCTTGGCCAGCCGCCGCGAAATCTCCGTCTTCCCGACGCCCGTGGGGCCGATCATGAGGATGTTCTTCGGGGCGATCTCGTCGGCCAACTCGGCCGGGAGCTTCCGGCGGCGGAACCTGTTCCGCAGGGCGATGGCGACGGCCTTCTTGGCCGCCTTCTGGCCGATGATGTACTTATCGAGCTCGGCCACGATCTCGCGGGGGGTCAGCTCGACGTCGGGACGGCGGCCGGCCGCGCTCTCGAACGTCTCGGGCAGCGGGATGGCCATTCAGAGCTCCTCGACCATGATGTGCTGGTTCGTGTAGACGCAGATCTCCGCGCTGATCTTGAGGGCCTCGACGGCGATGTCGCGGCCACCCAGGGCCGTGTGCCGGATGAGGGCCCGGGCCGCGGCCAGGGCGAAAGGCCCGCCCGAGCCGATGGCGATGATGCCGTCGTCGGGCTCGATGACGTCGCCGGTGCCCGAAATGAGGAAGGTCGTCTCCTTGTCGGCGACGACGAGCAGGGCGTCGAGTTGCCGCAGGGACTTCTCCAGGCGCCAGTCCTTGGCCAGCTCGATGGCCGCCCGGGAGAGGTTGCCGCGGTACTCCTCGAGCTTGGCCTCAAAGCGGGCGAATAGCGCGAAGGCGTCCGAGGTCGCCCCGGCGAACCCGGCCAGGACGGCGCCCTTGTGGAGCCGCCGGATCTTCTGGGCCGTGGCCTTGAGGACGGTCTGGCCCATGGTCACCTGGCCGTCGGCGGCCATGGCGACTTTCCCCTGGTGGCGGACGCAAACGACGGTCGTCGATCGGATCATCGGACCTCCTCCGGAGCCGAGTTCATCATAATGGATGGGGCCCCATAAGTAAAGGTCGGGACGGGCCTTGTCCGTGTGCGTCACCGTCCGGTCTGAGGGCCTCGGGGGCGGCCTCCACTCCAGACCGCGGTTTTCGACACTGTGTCAACCCCGCGCTCCTCGGGCCAAACGAACTCGCTTGGCGTGCGCCACGCCAAGCTCAAACACGTTTTGGCGGTTCCCCCTGGAACTGCCCTCGGAGCACGGGCTTCCCGGGCTAAAC
>JBBISK010000073.1:0-8756 GCA_037441295.1 Candidatus Aminicenantota bacterium
GCGCCGTCGGGACGAGGACCGCCGCCAGCCGGCGGGGGGTGAGGTAGGCGCGGGCCCGGCCGAACCGGGCGCGGACGCCGGACTCGGCCGCGGTGCGGGCCTCCGGACGCGTCAGGACGCCCTCCTTCCTGAGGACTTCGACGATCTCGTTTCGCTCCGACATCTTCTCGAAGCACGAGCGGCAGATGAAGTAATGCTCCTCGAAGTCCGTCTGCTCCCAGGGCTTCAACCGGTCCAGCAGGTATTCATCGATCTTGTCTTCGTAGCGGCATTTTCTCATGGCCGACACCTTCCGCGAATTCCAACAATTTAGTCGCCCGTGGGGGGGTGGGAACGGAAAAAATCAGGGCCTGACGGACTTCTTGATGAGCTTGATGGCGTAGTTCACACGCTCGCTGACGCGGCGGGGCGAGATGCCCAGCTCGCGGGCCACCTCGTCCCTCGAAAGATCCTGATAGTAGTAGAGATAGAGGACCTCCCGGAACTTCGGCTTGAGGCCGTTGACGACGCTGGCGATCTGCCGGGCCCGCTCCCGGCTTTCGGTCTCGTCGTGGGGGTCGGGCAGGGGGGCCGGCTCGGGGGCGTGCCGGAGGACCTTGGTCTTCTGGCGGATGTGGTCGATGATGCGCCGGGTGGTGATGGTGTAGAGGAACGTCCCGACCGAGCTCTCCCCCCGGAAAGCCCCCGTTTTGACCTTCTCGATGGCCTGCATCAGGATCTCGTCGACGACGTCCTCCCAGTCCGGGGTGGCGCTGCCGAGGGCCTTGCGGACCCGGAAGGAGATGACGGGGCGGTATCCGAGGATGGCCTCGTCCAGGGGGACGCCCTTCTTGTCGACTTCCATGGCCCCCTCATTATAGGAAGCGGCCGACGAGCCGCGCAACCTCTCCCGGAGTCAATCTTCTCTCACCCCTAACGACTAACCGTATGCTTCCCCAAGAGGAACCCCATGACCCCGCCCCGGGCGGGGGGTGACCGGCGGGGGAGCGGACGGAAGAAGAAGATGAGAACGGCGTTTTTCCCCCGCGACCCCGTCGCCGCCGGCCCCGACGGCGGCCTGGCCGCCCATTCGCGGACGGCGGCGCGCTACGCCGTGCTGCTGGCCCGGGCCCTCGGCATCGACGGGGAGAGCCCGCTCCGGGACATCGAGCGCGGCGCCCTCCTCCACGACGTCGGCAAGGCCGCCGTGCCGCGCGCCATCCTCTTCAAGAACGGGCCCCTGACCTCGTTCGAGCGCGAGGTCGTCCGCGAGCACCCCATCGTCGGCTTCCGGATGATCGCGGGCTTCGGGGGCCTGAGGCGCGCCTCGGAGATCGTCCTCTGCCACCACGAGCGCTACGACGGTCGCGGCTACCCCTTCGGCCTGGCCGGCGAGGCCATCCCCCTCGGGGCCCGCATCTTCGCCCTGGCCGACACCCTGGACGCCATGACGACGGACAGGGCCTACCGCGGGGGGCGTCCCTTCGATGAGGCAATGGATGAGATCGGGGGCCTGGCCGGGTATCAGTTCGACCCTTCGGTCACCGGGGTTTTCCTGTCCATCCCGGCCGAGGTCTGGCGTCTGGCCGGGGCCGGCGCGAGGGTCCTCTTCCCGACACCCACGGTCCACTGACCGTCAGAGCTCGTCCTTCTTGGCCTTCTCCCGCACCATGTCCTGGAGGTAGGTTTTGCGGTCGACGAGGATCTCGCGCGGCTTGCTCCCCTCCGACTCCCCGATCAGCCCCTCCTGCTCCATCTGGTCGATGATCCGGGCGGCGCGGGCGTAGCCGAGCTTGAGCCGGCGCTGGAGGTAGGAGGCCGAGGCCTGGCCCGTGGTCAGGATGAGCTGGACGGCCTCCCCGTAGCGGTCGTCCTTCTCCCCGTCGTCCTCCCCCCATGCCTGGTCGGCGCCGCCCTTGACGGCCTGGACGATGCGGTCGTCGTAGGTCGGCGTGCCCTGGGATTTCACGTGCTTGACGAGGCGGCGGACTTCGGGGATCGAGATGTAGGCGCAGTGGAGGCGGATGAGCCGCGGGAAGTTCGGCGGCAGGAAGAGCAAGTCGCCCATGCCGAGGAGCTTGTCCGCGCCGATGGTGTCGATAATGATCCGCGAATCGACCTTGGACGGGACACGGAAAGCGACGCGGCAGGAGAAGTTGTTCTTGATCGTGCCGGTGATGACGTCGATCGACGGCCGCTGGGTGGCCATGACGAGGTGGATGCCGACGGCCCGGGCCAGCTGGGCCAGCCGGCCGATGAAGAACTCGACCTCCTGGGCCCCGACCATCATCAGCTCGGCCAGCTCGTCGATGATGATGACGATGTAGGGGAGGGGCTGGTAGGTCTCCCGCTCCTCGTCGGTCAGCTTGCCCTTCTTCTCGGCCAGGATCTGCTTCATCTGCTGGTTGTACTGGTCGATGTTCCGGACCTTGACGCCCTGGAGCTTCTTGTAGCGCTCCTCCATCTTCCGGACGATGTCCATGAGGACGACGTGGGCCTTCTTGGGGTCGTTGATGACCGGGCAGAGGAGGTGGGGGATGTCCTCGTAGAGCGTGAACTCGAGCCGCTTCGGGTCGATGAGGACGAGCTTGACCTCTTCGGGCGTCGCCTTGTAGAGGAAGCTCGCGATGAGGGCGTTGAGTGCGACGCTCTTGCCCGTGCCGGTCGAGCCGGCGATGAGGAGGTGGGGCATGACGGCCAGGTCGGTGATGTAGACGCCGCCGTGGACGTCCTTGCCCAGGGCGAAGCTCAGCTTTGACGGCGACTCGAGGAACTTCTCGGACTCGATGATGTCGCGGAGCTTGATCGTCTCCCGCTTGTTGTTCGGGATCTCGACGCCGAGCGAGGACTTGCCCGGGATGCGCTGGATGCGGACCGATTCCGCCTCCAGAGCGAGCGAGAGGTCCTCGGTCAGGTTCGCGACCTGAGCGACCTTGATGCCGGGGGCCGGGTAGAACTCGTAGGTCGTGATGACCGGGCCCGGGTGGTATTCGCGGACCTCGCCCTCGATGCCGAACTCCTTGAGCTTCTCCTCGATGCGGCGCTTCTTGTCGTAGAGCTCGTCCTTGTCGATCTTCTCGGCGGGCTTGCCGGGGTCGAGGAGGCTGAACTGCGGGAACTGGTACTCGCCCTTCTTGCCGAGGTCTGGGAAGAGCAGCGGCTGCGGCTTGGGCGGGGCCATGGGCGGCCGGGTCGGCTTGGCAGGGGCGGCTGCGGCCGCGGCGCGGGCGGCCTTGGCCGCCTCCTTCTCCTGGCGCTTCCGTTCCTTCTCGGCCCTCCGCTCGGCCTTGCGGTCGGCCTTAGGCTCCGGCTCGGCGGCCGCGGCCGGCTCCGGCCGCTCCGTGTACTTCTGACGGACCTTCTCCCTCATCTTGTCCCGCTCCTTGTTCTTCTGGTAGCGGGTGACGCGGATGCGGACCTCCTTGACGGTCGACTCGAACGTCCCCTTGAAGAAATGGAGCGTCTTGCCGAGCGACCAGCGGGTCGAGAAGAGCAGGAACAGGCCGAGCGCGGCCATGAGAAAGACGAACGACCCGACCGTGCTCAGGTATCTCACGAGGGGGTTGAGGATGAGTCCGCCGATAATGCCGCCGGCCTGGACGACGGTGCCGCGGAAGGGGACCCTCTGCAGGAGGAGCGCCGCGAGCGGGCAGAAGATGAGGAAGAAGACGAGGACGGCGCCGGTCCGGCGGAGAAGGCCGCCGGCCGTGCCGCGGAGGAGGGCTTTGACGGCGGCATAGCCGAGGCCGAAGGGGAGGAGAAAGGCGGCGAAGCCGAGGAACCAGAAGAGGGCCTCGGCGAAATAGGCGCCGACGCTCCCGGCGAAATTATGGATGCGGTGGCCGGGCGGCGGGACGCTGGCGAAGGACGGGTCCTTGGAGTCATAGCTGACGAGGCTGATCAGGGAGAAAAGGGCGAAGAAGAGCAGGACGAGGCCGGTGATCTCGACGGCCAGGCCCGGTTTCCGGGAGGCCGGCTTGCCATTCGCCGCGCCCTTCTTAGTCTTTTTCATGAGCGGGATTATAGCACAACCGCCGGGGGCTTTTCTCGGGACCTTAAGCCTCATGCCGGCGCCGGTCCCGTCGCTCGAGTGCATGGCGGGCAGTTGTTCGGCTTGAAGGTCTGGGGAGCGCCCATGCCGAGCGGCCGGCCGTGCCGTGCCGCAACCAATGGTCCCGCGGCCTGGTTTGAAGTAACATGTTCGCGTCAGGCTCTTGCGCGATGAATGTCGCATGCGGAGCCCGGCGCGGAGACGCGCCGCATCGTCTCGCGGCAGGAAAGGAGATATCCATGACAAGGAAATGGCCGATCATCCTCGCCGCCGGCTGCCTCGTCCTCGGCGCGGCCGCCGCGCAAACGAAGCCCGCGGACGTCACGGGGGATTGGGAGTTCACCATGACCGGCGGACCCGAAGGCGGGCCTCCGGGGGGTGGAGACCGGCCGCCGATGGTCGTCACCTTCGTTCAGAAGGGGGAAACGCTCGAAGCGAGCATGACGACCCCGATGGGCGAGATGAAGGGCACGGGCAAGGTCGTCGGCAATGAGATCGAGTTCACCTTCACCATGACCGGCGGCCCGATGGGCGACATGACCATCGTCCACAAGGGCAAGGTCGACGGCGACACGATGAAGGGCACGGTGTCCATGGGCGACATGGGCGAGAGGGAGTGGACGGCGAAAAGGGTCAAGAAATAGCCGCCGGGTCAGGAACCAAGCGCTCGGAAGAGGGCGAAGAGCGCCGCCGCAGGGATTTCTTCGGCGCGGACTTTCCTGTCTATCCTGACCTCGGCGTAGGCCGCGGCGAGCCGTTCCGCGCCCGTGTGCCGGGCCAGGTTCTTCCAGAGCATCTTGCGGCGCTCCGCGAACGCCTCCCTGAGGAAGGCCCGGAACGGTTCGTCGGCCCCGCCGGGAAGGACGGGCGAGGGCCGGCGTTGCAGGACGAGCAGCGCCGACTGGACCTTGGGCGGGGGCGAGAAGGAGCCCGGCGCCACGGTGAAGGCGATCTTCGCTTCGAACTCGTTCCTGATGAGGATCCCGAGCGGCGCGTAGGCCTTCGAGCCCGGCCCGGCCGTGACCCGCTCGGCGACCTCCTTCTGCATGAGGAACGCGGCGTCCGTGACGAGGGAGCGCTCGTCGAGGACGCGGAAAAGGAGCGGGCTCGAGATCGAATAGGGGATGTTCCCGGCGACGCGGAGCTCCCGCACTCCGGCCCGGCGGGCCAGCTCGCCCAGGTCGACGGTCAGGGCGTCGTCGTGGACGACCTCGACGTTGGCCGGCATCGCCTCCCTGAGGCCTGGGATGAGCCGGCCGTCCTTCTCGATGGCGACGACCCGCCCGGCCTTCTCCGCCAGGGCGGCCGTCAGGACGCCCTTTCCGGCGCCGACCTCGACGATGACGTCCCCATCCCGCGGACCGATGGCGGCGACGATCTTCGCTAAAACGGCCCCGCTCGCCAGGAAGTGCTGTCCGAGGGCGTGCCGCCTCGATTTCTTCATGGGGTCGGTGTCCCTTTTTTCTCCAGTCGAGGCCTATCATACCGCTTTTCGGACCCCGCGGTCACGAAGAGCAATTTCCCTGCCGTCCTATTTGACGCCCGGAAGCCCCCGGGCTATAATTCGAAGCGATATAGCTCAGGAAGTTCATCAAATGCGTCTCAAGAAGATCCTCCTCTTCACGCTGGGGGCCGTCGGGGTCCTGGCCGCCCTCTTCGCCGTCCGGAAGTTCCGGAGGTAGGCCGGCCCTGCCGGGCGGCCGGGGCGCCCCGCCCTCGGGGGGCCCGGGCCCCCGGTTTGACAAGGGTCCGGCTTTTCAATAAAGTAGGGAATCGCCAATGGCTGCGAAGAAGGTCCTCATCGTCGATTACGACACCCAGAGCCTGGACGCCCTGACCCGGCTCATCAAGTCCCCCCTGGTCCAGGTCATCACAGCCACGGACGGCCAGTCCGGCTACGAGAAGTTCCGCTCCGAGAAGCCCGACCTGGTCATCCTCGAGGCCATCCTGCCCAAGGTCCACGGCTTCGACCTGACGAAGAAGATCTCCCAGGAGTCCGCGGGCCAGGTCCCCGTGGTCATCGTGACCGGCCTCTACAAGGGGCCGCAGTACCGCCACGAGGCCATCGTCACCTTCGGCGCCTCGGACTATTTCGAGAAGCCGGTCGACCCCGACCGGTTCATCGATGCCATCCGCCAGCTCGTCCGCGACGACGAGGACATCGAGGAACCCCTCCCGGACCCGGAGGCCGTCATCGAAGGCCTGGCCCGCCGGGCGCGCGAGAAGGCCCTCGAAGGGAAGGGCAAGGCCGCCTAGGGCCGGCCGGGAACGACGCGCATGACGAGCCTCTGGACCCGCTGCAACAGCTGCCAGCGCATCCTCTACAAGCAGGACATCCTCGACAACCTGGCCGTCTGCCCGTCCTGCAGCTTCCACTTCCGGATCTCGGCGGAGGAACGGCTCCAGATGCTCTTCGACGACGGGGCCTACGAGGTCGTCGACGCGGGCATCCATTCCGTCGACGCCCTCCACTTCGTCGACACCAAGCGCTACGCCGATCGCCTGGCCGAGAGCGAGCAGAAGACGGGACTCTCGGAAGCCATCGTCACCGCCCGCGGCACGATGGGCGGCATCCCCGTCTACATCCTGGCCATGGAGTTCAGCTTCCTCGGCGGGAGCGTGGCCTCGGTCGTCGGCGAGAAGATCGCCCGGGCCTGTGAGCGCGCCGTCGAGGAAAAGCGCCCGGTCATCATCGTCTCTTGCTCGGGCGGCATGCGGATGCAGGAGGGGATGCTGTCCCTGATGCAGATGATGAAGTCGAGCGCGGCCATCGCCCGGCTGGGCGAGGCCAAGCTGCCCTACATCTCGGTCCTGGCCGACCCGACGACCGGGGGCACGACGGCGAGCTTCGCCATGCTCGGGGACGTCAACGTCGCCGAGCCTCAGGCCCTCATCGCCTTCGCCGGGCCGCGCGTCATCGAGCAGACGATCAAAGAAAAGCTGCCCAAGGGCTTCCAGCGGTCGGAGTTCCTGCTGAGCCACGGCATGGTCGACGACGTCGTCGAGCGCAAGAACCTCAAGGCTTACCTCGCCCGGGCCTTGCGCCTCTTCCTCAACCGGCCTCAATGAACCCCGCCGAGTGCCGGGACTACCTCGGCCACCTCCAGCACTTCGGCATCAAGCTCGGCCTCGAGAATATCACCGCCCTGCTCGCCGCCCTAGGCGACCCGCACCCCGCCTTCCCCTCCGTCCACGTCGCCGGGACGAACGGCAAGGGCTCGGTCTCGGCCATGCTCGAGAGGATCCTGCGCGGCCATGGCCTGCGGACGGGGCTCTACACCTCGCCCCACCTCGTGACGGTCGAGGAGAGGATCCGCGTCGGCGGCGATCCCGTCTCGCCCGAGCGGTTCGGCGAGCTCCTCGGCCGGATCAAGGGGACGATCGACGGGCTGATGGAGGCCGGCCGCCTCGTCTACCACCCGACCTTCTTCGAGGTCCTGACGGCCGTCGCCTTTGTCCACTTCGCCGAGAGCCGGGTGGACGTTGCCGTGCTCGAGGTCGGCATGGGCGGCCGGTTCGACGCTACGAACGTCGTCCGGCCCCTCGTCTCGGTCATCACGACGATCGCCCGGGACCACGAGAAGCATCTCGGCTCGGCTCTTCGGCAGATCGCTTTCGAGAAGGCGGGCATCATCAAGCCGGGCGTCCCGGCTGTCTGCGGCGTCCCCGGAGGCGTCGCCCTGGCCGAGATCCGCCGTGTGGCCCGGGAGAAGGGAGCGCCGCTCATCCGCGTCTTCGGCCCAGGCAAGGCGCTCGAGGCGCGGCGGACGGCGGCCGGCTTCCGCTTCCGCTATTCGAGCGGCGCAGACGAGTACGCCTACACTCCCGGCCTCGCCGGGAAATACCAGGGCGCGAACGCCGCCATCGCCATCGCCGCCGCGGAGGTCTTCGGCGGGAGCTGGCGGCCGCTCCGCAAGGGCATCATCCTCCGGGGCATTCGCGAGGCGCGCTGGCCGGGGCGGCTGGAGACGGTCCGCCGGCGGCCGCTCGTCGTCCTCGACGGCGCCCACAACGAGGAGGGGGCCGGGTCCCTGGCCGCCCACATCGCCGGCTTCATCCGGTGTCCGGTCATCCTCGTCTTCGCCGTGATGAAGGACAAGGACATCCGAGCCATGGCCCGCCGACTCTTCCCGCGGGCCCGGACCGTCATCCTGACCCGGGTCCCGTACAAGCGTTCCGCGGAGCCCGAGGAGATCCTGGCCGCGGCCGGCGAGTTCCGGGATAAAGTCCGGATCGAGCCGGATGTGGCCGCGGCCGTCCGCCTGGCCCTCGAGGAATCCGCGGGCCGGACACCCGTCGTCATCGCCGGCTCCCTCTTCCTCGTCGGCGAGGTCAAAAAGCTCGGGCTGTTCAAGTAACGGGTCCGCCGGGCGGCAATCTCCGCATCCTTCAGCTTTCAACTCCTGATGATTGTTCGAGGGCGTGCAGTAACTCTTGGGATTAGGCAGCGCTAAGAGCGACGAGAAGTTGCCTGGGGATACCGTCCGAAAATGGACAACCAGTGCAACTATGAGCGTCTGCACGGGTCAAAACAAGGGTGAAACCAACGTGCAAGCTGAGAACATTAGTTCGTTTGGCCGGTCTTTATCTACAGAAGGGTAAAGAATGGCCGATATGGGGGCGGTTTATAGTTGGGCTCATTGTTTAGATGGAGATGCACAATGCGTGTATAAAGACGTGAGGGAACAAGAGTATTTTTGCTATTTGGAAAATCGGTTCGCGTTTT
>JBBISK010000073.1:8766-10449 GCA_037441295.1 Candidatus Aminicenantota bacterium
AAAGCGTTTGATTGTTGTTCTTGTAGCGGCTTTCTTTCTGGCGGTCGGCTTTCTGGGATTCCGTCATTCTGAGGCAACTCCGCAAGCGGCGAGCGTAACTGCAAGGACCAGTGCTCCTTATGTGGCGGATGAGGTGCTGGTCAAGTTCAAAGCGGACGCGACGGACGCTGATATTATCAACCTCATTGAATCCGTTAACGGGGTCATTGTCACCCATCTGGGCATGACAGCTTCCTTTGCAGAATGGGCAACGAAGGACGTGGCCAGCAAGTCTTTTCTTGGAGATCCACGTCTTTTTCGTATTAAAGTCCCCCCTTCGATAGGCACAGAAAGAGCGGTGGCGGCGCTTTCACTAAATGGTCATGTCGAATTTGCGGAGAAGAATTACTATATCCACCGAACTTCTGCTCCTTCAGACCCTCTGTTTTCGAGTCAATGGGGACTTCATAATACCGGAACAAACTCGGGGGGATCGAATGGTGCCGATATTGACGCTTCTGAAGCTTGGGATATATGTACGGGAAGCTCATCTGTGGTCATCGCGATACTGGACACGGGAGTCAATTATAATCATCCTGATCTTCAGGCAAATATGTGGACGAATTCGGGGGAAATCCTGGATGGCGTGGACAACGATGGCAACGGCAAGATCGATGATATACGCGGATGGGATTGCGCGGACGGCGATAACGATCCGATGGATTTCGACTCTCACGGAACACATGTTGCAGGAGTCACTGGAGCGAGGGGGAATAATAGTTCCGGAATAACGGGCGTGTGCTGGAATGTTAAGCTCATGCCCCTAAAGATCGGCAACGCTACCGGAACTACGGCAGCGTGGGCCGTTGACGGAATTGATTATGCTCGCATCAAGGGCGCGCGCATTATAAACGCCAGCTGGACGCTGCCTGCTCCATCGGCCGCAGTATATCAGGCAATCGAAAGGGCGCAGGCGGGCGGAGTCCTTTTTATCGTAGCCGCTGGGAATTACGACCTGAGCGACTTGTGTAGCGTCGAGCCAGGCGACGGAGGAGGTGGGCCAGGAGGAATCCCGCCTGCCTGTGGTGCTAATATCGATGAGACGCCGCATTATCCTGCCAGCTATGACCTCGATAATATCATTTCCGTCCTGGCGACGGATTATAACGACCAATTAGCCTGGTACTCAAACTGGGCCCCTTATTCTGTAGATCTTGGCGCCCCTGGGGGTACTGCAGATCCTAATGATGTCGCGGGCGTTGGCAACATTCTTAGCACAGACTTGGGTGGTGGCTATACCCCTGACGCCGGGACCTCGATGGCGGCGCCTTTCGTTTCGGGGGTTGCAGGTCTCGTCCTAGCACAGCGGCCCAACCTCAATTGGTGGCAAATTAAAACCATTGTTATGAAGAGCGTAGATACCAATACTTATCTCGTAGGAAAGTGTCGAGCTCATGGAAGATTGAATGCTCATAGCGCGCTCGTTTATCCAACTCCGGTTTTGCCAGCGGCACCGACAAATCTCACGGTTGTGGCTTTTGCTAATGGCGATTTCTTTGATATAAGGTTGACATGGACGGACAATTCAAATAACGGAACCGGCTTTAAGATTTACATGAAAGTGGGAACTGCCTTCCAGGAGTTGGACACTGTCGGAGCCAATACCACAACCTATTGGCTTACCGACGTTGGGAGGGGAAGCTA
>JBBISK010000074.1:0-10402 GCA_037441295.1 Candidatus Aminicenantota bacterium
GGGAGGAGCTGGCGGGAAAGGCGGCCGTCGTCGACGCCCCGGTCGGCAAGGGCCACATCGTCTTCTTCGCCATGAACCCGATGTGGCGCCAGGAGACGATCGGCAGCTTCGCCCTCCTCTTCAACGCGGCAATGAACTACCGGAGCTTAGACGCGGGGCGGCCGAAGCCGACAGAAGCAAAATAACGAATAAGAGGGACAGTCCCCTGCCGGGACAGTCCCTCTTTATTCAGATATCTCCCAGAAGCGCGGCTCCGAGTCCCTCCGCCGCTCTTCTGATGGTCGCTGCCCAGAGTCCGCTCCCCGCCGGTGGCCGGTGCCAATCCTACGCTTCTCCTAATTGGCGAGCGCAGGGGTGCTTCCCGGAGGGAGGCATGGGCAGGACCCGTCCGGCCTCACTTCAGGCGGTCGAAGTAGAGCCAGAGGTACCAGCGGAACTTGATCCTCATCCGCAGCATCTCGTTCCGGTAGGGCCCGTCCTTGGCGAACCAGACCCGGACGTTGCCCTTCTTCCGCCAGACGTCCTTGGGCGCCTTGTCCTGGCCGCCGGCCGTCCTGTCGACGGCCCAGATGTCGACACGGTAGGCCCGGGACCGGTAGTCGGAGATGGTATCGAGGTCGGTCACCTCGCAGCGGAAGACGCGGGGGACGCCGTTCAGGAGAAAAGGCGTCTCGAAGACCTGCCCGACCTTGAGGTCATGCTCCATCATGTAATCGAGAGGCGAGAGGATGCAGCCGTAGCTGCCCTCGACCCGCTTCTCCATCCCGTCCTCGCGCGTCGCGACGGCGTGGTCGGGGAAGAAGGCGATTCTCTCGGCCTGATATTTCTTATTGAGCTTCAGGAAGCCCGCCGAGGAGCTCTCGGTGTCGCGCCAGGCCGCGGCGGCCTCCTCGTCGACGGTCCCGTCGTTTCCGAGCGGATAAACCTTGAGCAGGCTGAAGTCGCCCCGATAATCCCTGTTCCTCTTTCTTTGCGAGTCGTTCGTTTCGCCGGCCAAGCGCAGCGTCTTTTCGAGCCGGCCGTCCCTCCGACGCACGGCCGACTCGATCGTCGCCGTGCCGGCCTCTCCCAGGTTGCCGATGATGAAGAGGTGGGCGCTGATGCTGTACTGCGCTTTTCGCTCGACGTCCCCGCCGGGCCCGGGCCCCGCCGCCGCGGCACGATACTGCGGGCGCGCGCCCGCGACTGCGCTCGCCGCGACAAGGCCCGCCGCGGCGAGGACGAGGACCGCGCCTGTCCAGGCCCCCCGGGTCCGGGAGGCGGAGCGCGGCTCCGGCGGCCTCATCCCTTGCCCTCGGCCGGGATCCGGTAGTCGGGGTCGAGATAGACCTTCTTCCAAATGGGGTCGAGGAGCTCGGCCACCCGCCGATTGTACTCGGCCATCCCTTCGAGGTATTCGGGGTCGAGCATGGCCTCCTTGGCGTTCTCGTCGAGCGGCTTGACGCCGTACTTCTCGAGCCACGGATGGAACTCCTTGTAGTGGTCGCGGATCGGGCAGGGCATCATCCAGTTCTTCAGCTCCCCGCTCTGCATGGCGAAGGTCTTGCCGTAGCCGTAGTCGTTCTGCCAGCTTCGGACCTTGTCGAAGAACGGATGGGCCCAGATGTCATCGAGCGTTTTCCCCGCGGCATAGGCCTCGTTGACGTTGACGGGGGAGTAGGGCATGAAGACGCAAGGGACGACGTCCCCGTTCCAGCAGACGGCCATGTAGCCGCCCTGCCGCCCCGCGCTGATGCAGCCCCGGGCCGTCGTCCCGCCGTTCCAGAAGTCGGCGATGAACAGCCGGCGGTCCTTGATGAGCTCCCAGGACCGCCGCCACATCCACAGCCGCTGCTCCGGCGTCGGCATGAGGTCCAGGGTGATGGCCCGGCCGATGGGCATGTAGTGGAAGAGCCAGGCGAACAGGGCCCCCTGGTCCTCGAAATAAAAGTCGATGACGGGGTCCGACATGACCTCCTCGACGTTCTCGCGCATGGCCGTGATGGAGACGCCGAACATGACCTTGCCCTGCCTCAGCCGGCCCATGGCCGCGACGACCCGGTCGAAGACGCCCGGGCCCCGCCGCTCGTCCGTCTTCTCCCTCAGGCCCTCGATGGAGATCGCCGGCGTGACGTTGCCGAGCTTGCCCATGCGCCGGGCCACGGCGTCGTCGATGAGCGTGCCGTTCGTGTACATCATGAAAAAGAGCTCGGGGTGCTTTTCCGCCAGGTCCAGGACGCCGTGCCCCTCGTCCCGGTAGGCCAAGGGCTCGCCGCCGCTGAAGACGACGAACCTGGCCCCCCAAAGGTCGCGGACCTCCGAGACGAGCCGGTCGAGGACGGGCCAGCTCAGCTTCTCGAGCTCGGAGGTCGAATCCGCGTAGCACCCCTTGCACCGGAGGTTACAGACCTTGGTCGGGCTGATGAGCAGGACCTCGGGCGCGCGGACGCCGTAGGTATCGACGAACCGCTGCCGGGCCTGGAACCCCCCGAGCTTCATGAGGGAGTCCCGCCCCAGGTTCTTGAGGAGCTTGCCGATGGACGCCCGGCTGATCCTGTTCCGGGCCAGGGCGCGGCCGATCGTGTCCATGATGGTGACGCCGATCTCCATCCGGTCGGCGACGACCCGCGGGGGCATCCGCCCCCCCTCGGCCTGCTTGCGGCTGCTGTCCCGGATGTGCCTCTCCATCGACCTCATGAGCGGCTTGCGGACGAAGCCGACCCGGGCGACGCCCGGCCCGGCCCAGGCGATCGTCGTCAGGGCCGAGGACAGCAGGCGTTTCCGGGTGTTCTGGAACTTCTTCGGGCGCACCGGCTTGGCCGGCGCGGACGGATGGGCAGGGTCCGGCATATCATTCATGATAACCCCCTCGGAGCGGCGCCCGTTGCGCACCCTGACATCCTTATACCACTCTCCTCCTCCCATATCAAGGATACCATCCGGCCCGGAAAACGCCAAACGCGGGGCTTGGGTCCCCGCCCCGGGCCGTCAGGCTCGAGAGAGAATAAGAGCCCGGGCGAGCATCACGTTCAGGGCGATGACGACCGCCGCCACCGCCCACAGCAGGACTCGCAGGAGGGGGGGATTCGCATACCTCCCCATGACCGCGTGCGACGACGTCAGGCGGATCTGGGTGATGATGGTGATGGGCAGCTGGACGCTGAGGAGCATTTGGGAGAGGAGCAGGGCCTTGAAGGGGTCGGCGACGAGGAAGATCCCCGCCGTGGCCAGGATCAGGGTGACCCCCGCGCCGAGCTTGGAGTGCAGGTCCTTGATGTCGTAGGTTTCGCCGAACATGGCGGCGAAGATCGTGCTCCCGGCCATGCCCGCCGTGACCGAGGAGGCCAGCCCCGCCAACAGGAGGGCCAGGGCGAAGACGACCGCCGCCGTCGGGCCGACGAGCGGGCCGAGCATGTCGTGGGCCTGCTCGAGCTCCGTGATGCGCATCTTGCCGAAGAAGGTCGCCGCGGCGATGATGACCATAGCACTGTTGATGGCCCATCCGACGCCCATGGAGAAGAGCGTGTCGGTGAACTCGTAGTTGAGCTGGCGCTTGATGACCTTCTCGTCCTTGAGGTTCCACTCCCGGCTCTGGATGATCTCCGAGTGGAGGAAGAGGTTATGGGGCATGACCACGGCGCCGAGGACGCTCATGATGATGAGCATGGACCCCGGGGGAAAGGCCGGCCGGACCCAGGAGACGGCGACCGTCCCCCACGGGACGTGGACGAGGAGCAGCTCGTAGAGGAAGGCCAGGCCGATGAGCGAGACAAAGGCGATGATCAGCTTCTCGAGCTTCGGATAGGAGTTCGTTAGGAGCAGGAAGAGGACGACGGCCGTGACGAGGATGGCCCCGGCCTGGAGCGGCAGGCCGGGGAAGAGCATGCGCAGCCCGATGGCCCCGCCCAGGATCTCGGCCAGGGCGGTCGAGATCGAGGCCAAGACGGCGCTCGCGAGGATCAGCCGGGCCGGGACGGGCCGGATGTGGCGCGTCGTCGCTTCGGACAGGCAGAGCCCGGTGGCGATGCCGAGGTGGGCGACGTTGTGCTGAAGGACGATGAGCAGGACAGTGCCGAGCGTGATGACCCACAGCAGGACGTAGCCGTACGAGGCGCCCGCGGCGATGTTCGAGGCCCAGTTGCCGGGGTCGATGAAGCCGACCGTGACGAGGAGCCCGGGCCCGACGTAGCGGAGGAAGGCGAAGGCCTCGCGGCGCCGGGCGTGGGTCCTGAGCCGGTCGATGAGGGTCATGGCGGACGACCATTGTACCAGAGCGGCCCCCGGCTGCCCAGGGGACGGGGGGGGCCGGCTTGAGATTTTTCCCCTTTTCTGATATTTTGCCGACTAACGGAGTGAAAGAGGCATTTGCCCAGGGAATCCCCTTCAGGAGTCGTGACGATGAAAAAGAGAGTCCTCGTGATCCTGATCCTCTTCCTGGCGGCCGCCGCCGGGATGGCCCACGCCCAGACCGGCCGGTCGGGCGGCAACACCGGGATCGGCATCATCTTCGGCGAGCCGACAGGCGTGAGCTTCAAGTACTGGACGGGTCGGACGGTCGCTATCGACGCCGCCGCCGCGTGGTCGTTCGTCAACGGCGGGTCGTTCCAGATCCATGGCGACCTCCTCTTCCACAGCTTCGACATCTTCCGTGTGGAAAAGGGCCGTATGGCGCTCTATTACGGCTTCGGCGGCCGCTTCAAGACCAAGACGGACACCGAGGGCGCCCGGCTGAGCTTCCGCGTCCCGCTCGGCATCTCCTACGAGTTCGAGCGCGCCCCCGTCGAGCTCTTCGTCGAGATCGCCCCGATGCTCGACCTCACGCCCAAGACGGAAGGCAACATCGGCGGCGGCATCGGCTTCCGCTATTATTTCTGATCCCCGGGCCGGGGGACGCCGACGGCGCACTTTCTGGCATCGATGACATCACCGCGGGGTCCTGCGGTCGCCCTCGCGTTGGCCGCCGGCCTGTGGCTGGCCGCGCCGCCGCTTACGGCCGGCCCCGTTCCCCCGGCTGTCGAAGCCTCCCGCGCCCCGGCCCTCCTCGTCTCGCCGAAAGTGGTCCAGCCCGGCGGCACCCTCCGCGTCCTGGTCGCCTTCGAATCCGACCCCCGCGACGTCCGCATCTCGGTCTCCGGGCCCGAGGGCCCGCTCGTCCCGCTCAGGAGCGAGCGGGGAGGGGGGCCGCCCTTCTGGCGGGTGGCTTTTTTCCGCATCCCCGGGCGCGGACGCTACGCGGTCGCCGCCGTCGCCGACGGCCGGCCCGCAGGCGCCGCCGATGTCGAGGTCCCGTCCGCCGCGTCCGCGATGAATCCGGCGGGGGGCGTCTGGGAGAGCATCCGCGGCTGGACGCGGGCCGACGAGAACCTCTACTCGGCCTGGCTCGAGGCCCTCTTTCTCGCCACCGACGAGCGCTCCTCCTGGCCCACCCTCCACGACGCCGTCGACGACCCGGAGCGCAATCTCCTCTTTGACCACCTCGGACTGGGCGAGGACGACCCGGGGGGGCCGAACCGCGTCGAGATGACGCCCGACTGCGCGGACAATCCCTTCTTCCTCCGGGCGTATTTCGCGTGGAAGACGGGCCTGCCCTTCGGCTTCTCCGACTCGAGCTGGGGGACGCTCGGCGTGCCGCCCAGGCCCCTCCGCTGGCGGACGAACGAGACGATGAGCGGCGGCGCGAACCCGGCCCGGGCCTTCGCCCGCATGCTCCTCGTCGTCAAGGATACCGTCCATGCCGGGAACGGGCGGATGGAGTTCAATGAGGACCAGTCCGATTATTATCCGTTGCCGCTCACCCGCAAGGGCCTCCGTCCGGGCGTCGTCTTCGCCGACCCTTACGGACACACGCTGACCATCGTCCGCTGGGTGGCGCAGACGGCCAAGACGCCGGGGCTCCTCCTCGCCGTCGACGCCCAGCCGGACGAGACGATCGCCGTCAAGCGCTTCTGGGAGGGCAATTTCTGTTTCAACACCCGGGAGGTCGTCGGCGAGCCCGGCTTCAAGGCCTTCAGGCCGATCGTCCGGACGCCGGGGGGCGGGCTGCGCCTGCTCTCGAACGAGGAGATCGTCAAGAGCCCCGATTACGGGAACTTCTCCGTCGAACAACTGAAAATGGGCAGCGACGACTTTTATGCGGCCATGGAAAAGCTCATCAATCCCGAGCCGCTGGATGCGGCGAGCGCCTTCGACGACCTTTTCCGGGCCCTTCACGAACAGCTTATCGCTCGCGTCGTTTCGGTTGCCGTCGGCGAGAAATATGTGGCCGCCCATCCGGGAGCGGTCATCCCCATGCCGGCGGGCGGCTCGGCCGTCTTCCAGACGACGGGGCTGTGGGAGGATTACTCAACCCCCAACCGGGACCTGCGGCTGCTCATCGCCATCGACACCGTGCTCCGCTTCCCGGACAAGGTGGCCCGCAACCCCGCGGCCTACGGCATCCCGGCCGGACCGAAGGCGGAAGAGGCGAGGACCGGGCTTGCGGCCCTCAGGGAGAAAAGGGCCGCGGAGCTCACCATCACCTACACGCGCTCCGACGGGACGCCCCAGGTCCTGACGCTCGCCCAGGTCCTCGAGCGCGAAGAGGCCTTCGAGGCCGGCTACAACCCGAACGACTGCGTCGAGACCCGCTGGGGTGCCCCGGCGGGGAGCGCGGAGGCGGCCGCCTGCCGCCGGCACGCTCCGTCTTACCAGGTCGAGCGGATGAAGGCCATGCGCCAGTGGTTCCGGACCCGGCTTCACCCTCCGACATGACCTCCGCCGCAACGGCCCGCGGGCTTTGACAACTCCCGCCGGCGGTGCTAACCTTTGATCAAACGCTAGGCACATCGCGGGAGTCGTCCATGAACCGAACCATCCGCTTCACCCTGAACGGCAAGCCCGTGAGCGTCTCGGCCGACCCGGAACGCACGCTCCTCTGGGTCCTCCGGACCGACCTCGGCCTCACGGGAACGAAATTCGGCTGCGGGGAGGGCTACTGCGGGGCGTGCACGGTCGTCCTCAACAACGAGCCCGTCCGCTCCTGCCAGACCCCGCTCAAGACGGTCGAAGGCAAGGCGGTCCTGACCATCGAGGGCCTGGAGAACGACGGCCGACTCCATCCCCTCCAGGAATCGTTCATGAAGCACGACGCCCTCCAGTGCGGCTACTGCACGCCCGGCATGATCCTGACCGCCTGGAGCCTGCTCCGCGCGAACCCGAAGCCCGGGCGGAAGGAGATCCTCGACGCCCTCGAGAACAATTTCTGCCGCTGCGGCGCCCACAACCGCATCGTCCAGGCGGTCGAGGACGCCGCCGCGGCCATGAGAGGAGCCGGCCGCCATGAATAATAAGGATTGGCAAGATGAATATCCGGGCGGCCCGTCCTTAAGCCGGCGCGATTTCCTGAAGCTCACCGGCGGCGGCATCCTCGTCTGCGTCACCGTCGGCGAGGCCTCGCTCCTTCAGGAGGGCGGCCAGCGCCGGCCCGGCCAGGGCTATCCCGAGGACTTCAACGCCTATCTCCTCGTCCACCCTGACGGCCGCGTCACGGCCTACACGGGGAAGATCGAGCAGGGCCAGGGCGCCATGACCTCCCTGCCCATGATCGTCGCGGACGAGCTCGAGATCCCCCTGACCTCGGTGGACATCGTCCTGGGCGACACCGACCTCTGTCCGTGGGACATGGGGACGTTCGGCTCGCTGGCGACGCGCATGTTCGGGCCCGCGCTGCGCGCCGCGGCGGCCGAGGCGAGGGCCGTCCTGGTCGAGCTCGCGGCCGAGAAGCTCAAGGTCCCGGCCGGCCGGCTCAAGACGAAGGACGGCGCCGTCTACGACACGGCCGACCCCCGGAAACGCGCGACCTACGGCGAGCTCGCCGCCGGCAAGCGGATCGAGCGGCACGTCACGCCGAAGCCGTCGACCAAGCCCGTCCGGGAATGGAAGGTCCAGGGGACGCCCGTCCTCCATCGCGACGGCCGCGACAAGGTCACGGGCCGGGCCAAGTTCGCCGGCGACATCCGCGTCCCCGGCATGCTCTACGCGAAGGTCCTCCGCCCGCCGGCCCACGGCGCCAAGCTCCGGAGCGTCGACACGGCTGAGGCCGAGAAAGTGGCCGGGGTCAGGCTCGTCCGGGACGGCGAATTCGTGGCCGCGCTCCACGAGCTGCCCGATGTCGCGGAAAAGGCCCTTTCCCTGGTCAAGGCCGAGTACGATCCGTCGCCCTCGACGCTCGACGACAAGACGATCTACGACCACCTGCTCAAGGCCGCGCCCGCCGGCGAGGTCGTCGCCCAGGGCGGGGACCTCAAGCAGGGCGAGGCGCTCTCGGCCGCGGTCTTCGACGAGACGTATCTCAACAGCTACGTCGCCCATTCGGCCATGGAGACGCATACGGCCCTGGTCAAGATCGACGGCGACAAGGCCACGGTCTGGCCCTCGAGCCAAGCCCCGTTCCGGGTCAAGGACGAGGTCGCCCACGAGCTCGGACTGCCGCCCGCGAAGGTCCATGTCATCTCGCCGTTCATCGGCGGCGGCTTTGGCGGCAAGACCTTCAACCTTCAGGCCGTCCAGGCCGCCCGGCTGGCCAAGCTCACCGGCAAGCCCGTCCAGGTCGCCTGGACGCGGGCCGACGAATTCTACAACGACACCTTCCGCCCGGCCGCCGTGGTCAAGGTCAAGTCCGGGATCGACGCCGCAGGGAAGATCGTCCTCTGGGATTACGCCGTCTATTTCGCCGGCTCGAGGAGCGCCGCCCAGTTCTACGACATCCCTCACCACCGGACCTTCGGCGCGGGGGAGTGGGGCGGGGGAGGCGGCGGCGCCGCGTCCGCCCATCCCTTCGCCGTCGGGGCCTGGCGCGCCCCGGGCTCGAACACCAACGTCTTCGCCCGGGAGAGCCAGGTCGACATCATGGCCGCGAAGGCCAAGGCCGACCCGCTCGAGTTCCGGCTGAGGAACCTCGCCGACGAGCGGATGAAGCGGGTCCTGCGAACCGTCGCCGATAAGTTCGGCTGGATGCCGGCCGCGCCGCCGAGCGGGCGGGGCCTGGGCCTCTCCTGCGCCGACTACAGCGGCACGTATGTCGCGACCATGGCCGAGGTCGCGGTCGACAGGGGCACCGGAGAGATCAAGGTCAAGCGGGTCGTCTGCGCCCAGGACATGGGCCAGTGCGTCAACCCCGAGGGTTCGGCCATCCAGATCGAGGGCTGCATCACGATGGGCCTGGGGTATGCCCTGACGGAGGAGGTCCACTTCAAGGCGGGCGAGATCCTCGACCTCAACTACGACACGTACGAGATCCCCCGCTTCTCCTGGCTGCCCAAGATCGAGACGGTCCTCGTCGAGAACAGCGCCTTGCCCGCCTCGGGCTGCGGCGAGCCGGCCATCATCAACATGGGCGCCGTGCTGGCCAACGCCGTCTTCGACGCGACGGGGGCGCGCCTTTTTCAGCTGCCCATGACGAAGGCCAGGGTCAAAGAAGCCTTGGCCAAGGCCGCGGCCAAATAAAAGGAGTAGAGCTTGGATCATCAAAGACGCAAGGGCTTTTCCAGGCGGGAGTTCCTCAAAGTCGCGGCCGCCGGGGCTGGGGCCGGCCTGGTCGGGCTGGACGGGCGCGGGTCCTCGCGCGGGCCTGCCGGCGCGCCGCTGAAGAGCATTCCGGTCGGCGTCCAGCTATACTCCGTGCGGGAGGAAGCCGCGAAGGACCTGCCCAAGGTCCTCGAGGCGATCGGCAAGATGGGCTATAAGGGCGTCGAGTTCGCCGGATACTACGGCTGGGACAAGGACCCGAAACGCCTCCGGAAGCTCCTTGATGACAACGGCCTGAAGTGCTGCGGGACGCACACGGACTTGGGGACCATCAGCGGGGACGCCCTCAAGGCGACGGCCGATCTCCATCATGTCCTCGGGAACCGGTTCCTCATCGTCCCCGACGTCGAGGCCAAGGACGCGGCGGGCTGGGTGGCTCTGGCCAGGACTTTCGCCGGGATCGCCGCGCGGGCGGCGGCCCTGGGGATGCGCGTGGGCTATCATGCCCATGCGGGAGACTTCAAGAAATTCGACGGCAAAACATCCTGGGAAATCTTTTTCGACAACACCGGCCGGGACGTCATCATGCAGCTCGACACCGGGAACTGCATGGAGGGGAAAGGTGACCCGGTGTCCATCCTGAAGGAGTACCCCGGCCGCTCGACGACCATTCACCTCAAAGAGTTCGGCGGCGGGGCCGGCGCCGTTATCGGCCAAGATCCTCGAGATTTGCGAATCGACGGGCGGCACCGAGTGGTATATCGTCGAGCATGAAACGGGAGGCGACCCCATCGCGAACATCAGGGGCTGCCTGGCCGGGCTCCGAAAAATGGGGCGCGGCTTGGCCTGAAGATCCCCTATCGGACGGGCGGCGTCTTCAAGATCCTCTCGATCTTCCTCGCTTTTTCCCCCGGTTCCA
>JBBISK010000075.1:0-10303 GCA_037441295.1 Candidatus Aminicenantota bacterium
ATCGACAATTCCATCCACCCCGAGATCTACAAGCCCGTCGCGCACTGGCGGAGTCATCTCGCCGTCTCGTTCGAGGCGTTCACGGCGCGCGAGGGCCGCTGGCCCGACCTTGGGCGCTTCACCCATCTCCTGGTGACCGGCTCGGAGGCTTCGATCCTCGAGCCCGACGCCTGGGTGGAAGAGGAGGCGGGGCTGGTGCGGCAGGCCGTCGACCGCGGACTGGCCGTCCTCGGCAGCTGCTGGGGGCACCAACTCCTCGCCCTGGCCCTGGCCGGCCCCGGCCATGTCGCGCGCTGTGCCCGCCCGGAGATCGGCTGGGTGCCCATCCGGCTGCTCGGGCCGAGCGACCTCCTCGGGCCGGGGGGGGAGGAGCCGTACACATTCTCCGTCCATTTCGACGAGGTCCGGGACCTCCCCGAGACCTTCGAGGTCCTGGCTGGCTCGTCGCTCTGCCCCGTCCAGGCGATGCGCCTTAGGGGCCGGCCGGTCTGGGGGCTGCAGTGCCACCCCGAGGTGGACATCGCCACCGGCCGGGCGTTCCTCAGGGACCTTCTGGGTTCGGGCTTCAAGGGCCAGGCGGCCCTGGCCGCCGCGCTGGCCTCCGAGCCGCGGGATTCGGGCCTCATCCGCCGCATCGTTCCGGCCTTTCTCGGGCGGCCCCGACCGTCGCCCTGACGAGCCATATTTCTCTTGACAAGTTCCGGCTAAGTCACTCATAATAGAGCTTACGGCACGGGACTATAATTATGAGGAGGAATGGATGAACAAGAACAAATTCGTTCTCTATCTTGTCGTCGCGCTGCTCGTCTTCCTGACCGCCACGTCGTTCGCGGAAACGAAAAAGCTCAAGCGGATCGGCCTTTACACCTTCGTCCAGGTCAAGGGCCAGGTCCCGACCCCGGAGATCATGAAGATGCTCTTCGAGCGCTACGCCGAGGACATCAAGACCGGGTTCGAGGAGGCCGGCTACGGGGAGCTCTTCCAGCCGTTCATGGACCAGCTCAAGACGGCCGAGTTCAAGGACGAGAAGATCGCCGTCGGCGATAAGCTGATGTGGATGCTCTTCAAGTCCCAGGGCAAGGTCAAGGTCGCCCAGGACATCGAGTGGGCGGGCACGGCGCCCCTGGACGCCTTCTCGGTCCAGGTCAAGAAGGACTGGAAGATCTACGATTTCGTCATCCCCAAGCCCTGCGGCAACATCGCCCTCCGCTCCATCACCCAGGCCATCCCGCCGGCCGTCTGCAGCCTCGCCGTCGTCCCCGAGCGGGCCAACATCAATGACCCGATCACCGTCGACATGAGCGGCACGCAGAACGCCAAGAGCATGAGCGTCGACGTCTTCGACGCCCAGGGCCAGAAGGTCGCCACGAAGGCCCTGACCCCGGATTCGCCCAAGTGGCAGCTGAAGTTCGACAAGTCTGGCGAATACACCTTCAAGGGCGCCGCCGTCAACATGGAGGGCATCCCCGCGGCCAACCCGTGCCTGGCGAAGACCTACATCAACATCCCGCCCATCTGCAAGCTCTGGACGTCCTGCCTCCCCTGCGAGGACTACGTCGGCCGTCCGATCACCTTCGACGCGTCCGGCTCGACCGACCCCGACGGCCAGATCACCAAGGTCGTCTTCGAGCTCTTCGACGCCAGCGGCAAGGTCCTCGACACCTGCGTCACGACCCGCAAGCCCTTCGTCTGGGAGAAGGTCTTCACCAAGCCCGGGACTTACACCATCAGCGCCACCGCCTATGACAACGACGGCGCCAAGTCGGCCTCGAACGACCAGAACCGGATCACCTTCGAGGTCACCCAGAAGTTGTTCTTCTGGCAGGCGGCCGGGGGCCTGATGATGTCGGCCGGATACAACGGCGACCTTTCGGGCAGCACCTACGCCTTCGGGGCCTTCCTGCGGGGCGGCGTCTTCTACTGGATCAACCCCGACAAGTGGAGCTTCACCCTGACGGGCGGCGGCGACCTGCCGTTCAAGGGCAACCCCTGGAAGTTCGCCTTCCTGGCCGAGGGCCTGATCAACGGGCACTATAAGAAGTCCTTCGCGGGCATCGGCGTCGGACTGAGCACGAAGTCCCAGAGCCTCACCAAGACCGGCATGGACATCGTCGCCCAGGTCGGCACGAACGTCTTCCAGACCTGGACCAAGTTCGGCTCGTTGTTCCTCGAATTCCGCGCCCCGGTCGGCCGGACCTTCAAGTACAACAACAGGTTCGGCCTCGGCTTCCGGATGCTGTTCTAACCGCCGCGCGAGCGAATCGCCAAGGGCCAGGGGACCTTCCCCTGGCCTTTTTTTTGTCCCGGGTTCGGTATCAGGGAGTGGGAAATGGACGAGGGCGGAAAGCGGGGCGGGCGGCGCGCCCGGTGGGGGGGCCGCCTGGCCTCAGGTCACCGCGGGGCTCGGCCCGGCGAGCCTCTCGAGGACGTCCGGGGGGAGGGCGGAGACCCGGCCCTTGCGGTCGACGACGACGTGGACCGTCCTCCCCATGGCCATGACCGTTCCGCCGTCGGGGGCGAGGATCTCGTAGGCGAAGACGAACTTCTTCGGCGTGGCTTCCTCGAGGACAGTGCGGACGATGAAGCGGTCGTCGTATCGTAGCGGCTTCTTGTACCGGCAGGACGCTTCGACGACGACGATGAAGAAACCCAGGCTTTCGACCTCGCGGTAGGTCAAGCCGCGGCGGCGGCAGAATTCCGTCCGCCCGGCCTCGAACCAGACGAAATAATTCTTATGGTGGGCGATGCCCATGCCGTCGGTCTCCGCGTAGCGGACGCGTTCCTCGATCTCGACGGCGGGGCCCCTGGCGGGGAGGGGGGCGTCAGTCGGTGAGTTTGCCGAGCTTGGCGAGCTCATCGTTGTAGTATTTCCGGTAGAGGATCTCCCACTCCCGGCTGCCTTCCTCGATGGGCTTCTTTTGCGACTGGATCTTGTCGATGGCCTTCTTGTCGAGCGCCTCGTAGAGCTTCATCTCGTCCTCGATCGTCCGGACGATGATGAGACGGATCTCGTTCGAGTCGTCCAGGAACTCGACCTGGTCGTTCTTCTCGAGGACGTTGAGGATCTGGCGGGAGAGGTAGTTGATCTTCTCGCGGGAGAGGCGGCTGCTCAAAGGACGATCCCCTTCTCCTTGGCCAGCTTGGTCTTGATCATCCGGAACATCGTCTGGTACTCGATGTTCTCCCGGCGAATTTTCTCCATGTGCTTGTTGAGGATCTCTCGGACCTCCTGGTCGAGACGGTCCTCCTTCTGGAACTCGTCGGTCATGAGGTTCGCGACCTCCTCGAGGAGGAGCGTCCGGTCCTCGACCAGGATCTTGCCTTCCTTGGTCAGGCTCCGCATGACCGAGGACGCCAGGTGCTCGATTTGACCTCTAGTCAGCCTCATAACCGCACTAACATACAATAGGTCGGTCCGAAATTCAAGCATTGGCGGACCTTTTTTATCCCCTGGCCGGGGTTCGGACGGGCCTTTCAGCGGAGGATGAGGAAGGGACGGAGGGAGTCGTCGCCGGGCGAGGGCCGGGCCAGGCCCAGCAGCCGGCCCGAGGGGTCGAGGAGCCGAAAGAGAGACGGGCCCCCGCCGGACGGGGCCTCCCCGGGAGGCGCGGCCAGGTGCGCGGCGAAGAGCGGCGTTCCGTTCCGGGCCCGGCCGACGGCCTCCTCGGCGACGATGACGACGGGAGCGTTCGGCAGCAGGTCCATGAGGGGGACGAGGAGGTCGCCCATATGCCCCCGGGAAGCCGCTTCCTCGACGGTTTCCAGGAGGACGGCCCGGCGGATGCCGTAGGGACCCGAGGCCGTTCGTCGGAGCTCCTGGAGGTGGGCCCCGCAACCGAGCTTCGCGCCGAGGTCGTGGGCCAGGGACCGCACGTACGTCCCCGGGGAGCAACGGACCTCGAAGCGGACTAGGGGCGGGGCGTAGTCCGCCAGGGTGAAGGCGGCGACCGTGACCCGGACGGGCTCCAGGGAGAACGTCTTGCGGGCCCGGGCCAACTTGTAGGCGCGCCGGCCGCCGACCTTCTTGGCCGAATAGGCGGGCGGGGCCTGGAGGAGCTCGCCCTCGAGCCCGAGCATGGCCGCCCGCACCACGTCAGCCGACGGCAGGCCCGAGCTTCTCTCCGGGGATGCCGGCCGGCCCGAGGCATCGTAGGTGTCGGTCGCGAAACCGAGCCGGATCAGGCCCTCATAGGCCTTGTCCTCTCCGGACAGGAAGGGGAAGAATCTCGTCGCCTGGCCGAGGGCGACGAGGAGGACGCCGGTCGCGTCGGGGTCGAGCGTTCCGCCGTGGCCGACCCGCCGGATTCGGAGGAGACGCCGGACGCGCTGGACGACGTCGTGGGAGGTGCAGCCGGCGGGCTTGTCTATGATGAGCAGTCCGTCCATGGGGCTCAGGGGACGGTCCCCGCCGTTCATTCGGGCGCGCCGGCGGCGTCGGCTTCGAGGAGGGCCTCGACAGTCTTCGGGACGTCCCGGATGAGTTCGTCGTAAGGGCCGTAGACGGTGAACCCGGAGGCGTGGACGTGGCCGCCGCCGCCGAAGCGCTCGGCGACGCGGGCCGCGTTGGCCCGGCCCTTCGACCTGAGGCTGACGCGGAATGTGTCCTTGCCCATCTCCTTGAAGAAAAGGACCATCTCCGTCCCCTTGATCGACCGGGCCAGGGTCGTGATGTCCTCGGTATCGATCTCGGCGAGGTGCAGGGCCTCGAGGTCCCGCTTGAACATGCTGATGACGGCGATGTTGCCCCTGGCGTTCATGGTCAGCGTGGACAGGACCCGGCCAAGGAGCTTGATCTTCTCGGGAGAGTTGTTGTTATAGAGCCGCTCCGAGATGCGGATGGGGCTGGCCCCGAGCCGGGCCAGCTTCGTGCACGCCTCCAGGGCCGCGGCCGAGGTGTTCGAGAACTGGAAGCAGCCGGTGTCGGAGACAATGGCGCAATAGAGGTGCTCGGCGATCTCGGGGGTCAGCGACACGCCCAGGCCGGTCGCCAGCTCGAAGACCATCTCGCCAACGGCCGCGGCGCCGGGGTCGATCCAGTTGATGTCGGCGTAGGGCGTGTTCGAGTAGTGATGATCGATATTGATTTTGAAGACATCGCCCAGGCGCTCCTGGCCGGACCGCGAGACGTCGGCGCATTCGAGGAGGATAACGGTGTCGAAGGCGGACCCGTCGATCTCGCCGACGCGGATGCGGGAGGCGTCCGGAAAATCGACGAAGGGGAAGGGGGTCGGGTCGTGGTTGACGACCTCCGTCTCGATCCCCAGCAGGTCTCCGAGCCGGCTGAGGGCCAGTCCCGTGCAAAGGGAATCCCCGTCCGGCCGGAGGTGCGAGGTCACGGCGATTCGCCGCGAGGCCCGCATCCGGGCAATGATCCTGTCCTTCGGCTCAGTTCCCATCCTTCCTCGTCCGTTCGATGATCCGATTGATCCTATCCGCGTGCTCCGGACCCGGGTCCAGGACGAAAAATAGTGCGGGATTATACTTCAATTTGACACGGGAGGCAAGCGCCCTGCGGAAGAACCCCTTGCGGGATTCGAGGCCGGCCAGGACCCCCTCCGGGTCGGGCGAGCCGAAGACGCTCAGGAAGACGCGGGCGGCGAGGAGGTCGGGGCTCATCTCGACCCGCGTGACGGTGACGATCCCCGTGCCGGGCACGCGGAATTCCCTGATGAGGAGGCGGCCGAGCTCTTCCTGGATGAGCTCGGCGACGCGGCGGCCCCGCAGTCCGGTCTGGCTCATGGCTTCTCCTTCCGCGGCCGGGCGTCAGAGATAGCGGACCTCGTGCCCGACGACCTCTCCCTCCTCGAGCCCCCGGGCGTCGGCCAGGATGCGGGCGAGGACGTCCTCGACGACCGAGGCCTGGCTGTTCAGCGTGACGATGCCCAGCCGGGCCCGTTGCCATTTGTCCTGGTAGTCGAGCTCGGCCACGGCCACGTTGTGGCGGCCCTTGAGCCGCTCCTTGAGGCCGTGGAGGATGCGCCGCTTGTCCTTGAGGGAGCGGGCGTGCGGGAAGAAGAGGTCGATGGTCAGGACGCCGACGATCATCCGAGCCCCGTGGGAACGCCGGCTAGGCCGCCCGGACCTTCTCCTTGATGAAGGCCTCGATGACGTCGCCGGGCTGGAAGTCGCCGAAGCTGGCGAGCCCGATGCCGCACTCGTAGTCCTTCTTGACCTCGGTCACGTTCTCCTTGAGGTGCTTGAGGGACGAAATGCGGCCCTGGTGGACGACCTCCTTGCCGCGCAGCACGCGGACCTCGGAATTGCGGGTGATCCGGCCGTCCTGGACGTAACAGCCCGCGATCGTCCCGACCTTGGGGATCTGGAAGACCTTGCGGACCTCGACCCGGCCCTGGTAGGTCTCCTTGATGACGGGCTCGAGGAGGCCGATGACGGCCTTCTTGATGTCGTCGGTGACCTGGTAGATGATCGTGTAGGTCCGGATCTCGACCTCTTCCTTCTTGGCCAGCTCGACGACCTTCGGGTTCGGCTTGACGTTGTAGCCGATGATGATCGCGTTCGATGCCGAGGCCAGGAGGACGTCGGCCTCCGTGATCGAACCCGTCGCCTGGCGGGCGATCTTGACGCTGACCTTCTCGGTGCTGAGCGGGGGGAGGATCTCCGAGAGGACCTCGACCGAGCCCTGGACGTCGGCCTTGACGATCAGGGCCAGCTCCTTGGCCCGGCCGCCCTCGATGCGCTTGAAAAGGTCGTCGAGGGTGACGTGCTCGGGCGGCGCCTCCTCGGGCTTCTTGGCCCGCAAGCGGCGGAAGTCGGCGATCTTCTTGGCCGCGATGATATCCTCCGTGACCTGAAAGAAATCGCCGGCCTCGGGGACCTCGGTGAAGCCCATGATCTCGACGGGCAGGGAGGGGCCGGCGCTCTTGAGGACCTTGCCCCTGTCGTCGAACATCGCCCGGACCTTGCCGGAGGCCGTGCCCGAGACGAAGGCCTGCCCGGGGACGAGGGTTCCGTGCTGGATGATGACCGTCGCCAGCGGGCCCTTCTGGCTGTCCAGGCGCGCCTCGAGGACGACGCCCTGGGCGGGGACCTTGGGATTGCCCTTGAGCTCGAGGACGTCGGCGAGGAGAAGGATCATCTCGAGGAGGTCGTCGATGTTCTTCTTGTCGCGGGCGGAGACCGAGACGCTGATCGTCTTGCCGCCCCAGTCCTCGACGAGGAGGTTCTCCTTGGCCAGCTGCTGCTTGACGCGGTCGATGTTGGCCTCGGGCTTGTCGATCTTGTTGATGGCGACGAGGATGGGGACGTTGGCCGCCCGGGCGTGGTCGATGGCCTCCTTCGTCTGGGGCATGATCCCGTCGTCGGCGGCGACGACGAGGACGACGATGTCGGTCACCTGGGCGCCGCGGGCCCGGAGGCGGGTGAAGGCCTCGTGGCCCGGCGTGTCGACAAAGGTGATGGGCCGGTTCTTGACCGCGACGCGATAGGCGCCGATGTGCTGGGTGATGCCGCCCGACTCCTTGTCGACGAGGTTCGAGGAGCGGATGCCGTCGAGGAGGGTCGTCTTGCCGTGGTCGACGTGGCCCATGATCGTGACGACGGGCGCGCGCGTGACGAGGTCGGCCGTCCGGGCCTCGGCCAGCTGCCGCATGGCACGCTCGAAGGTCGTGAACTCGGCGTCGAAGTCCGTGGCCTTGGTGATGGCCGCGGCCATGGCCTCGTCGGCGAAGTCGTCGAGGTCGGCGGCGAAGTCCTTGGCGGCGAGCTTTCCGGCGAGGTCGCGGGGCTTGACCTTCATCCGTTCGGCCACGTCCCTGATGGACAGGCCCTCCCAGATGACGAGCTTGTGGCGGGGTTTGGGGGCGGCCTCTTTGGCCGGCTTCTTGGCGGCGGGTTTTTTGGCTTGGTCACTCATTCGTTTTTTCTTGCACGATGGAAATTTTCCAGCCCACGAGTCGGGACGCGAGCTTGACGTTGATGCCTTTCTTGCCGATGGCCAGGGACAGCTGGTCCTTGGCCACGACGGCCTCCATGGACTTGTCGTTGCGGTCGAGGACGTCGAGGCGCTCGACCTTGGCCGGGCTCAAGGCGGCCCGGGCATAGGCGCCGATGTTTGGCGACCACTCGATGACGTCGACCTTTTCCCCGGCCAGCTCCTTGGAGATGGCCAGGATCCGGTTGCCCTTGACGCCGATGCACGCGCCGACGGCGTCGATGTCGCGCTCCCGGCTGGCCACGGCGACCTTGGCCCGCTCGCCCGGCTGGCGGACGATGTCCTTGACCTCGATCGTCCCGTTGGCGATCTCCGGGATTTCGAGCTCGAGAAGCTTGGCCAGGAAACGGGGACTCGAGCGCGAGACGAGGACCTGGGGTCCCTTGGCGCCGCGGATGACCTGACTGATGACGGCCTTGACCATATCGCCGCGCTGGAATTCCTCGCCGGGGATGGCGTCCCGCATGGGGAAGGTGACCTCGGTCCGGCTGACCTCGAGGACGTAGGCCCCGCCCTCGGCGCGGCGGACGACGCCGGTGACGATCTCCCCGAGCCGCGGCGCGTATTCCTCGTAGATCTTCTCCTGCTCGGCGTCGCGGACCTTCTGGAAGATGACTTGCTTCGCCGCCTGGGCGGCGATGCGGCCCAACGTGTCGGCGGGGAGGTCGAGTTCGATCGCGTCGCCCTCTTTGGCCTCGGGGCGGACCCGCCTGGCCTCGTCGAGGGAGATCTCCCGGCCCAGGTCCTGGGGCTTCTCGGCCACCCGCTTGACGGCGAAGACCCTCAGCTCGCCCTTCTCCGGCTTGAAATGGACCTGGACGTCCTCGTTCCGGGAGAAGAACTTGGCCGAGGCGACCCTCAGGGACTCCTCGATGGCCTGGACGATGATGCGCGGCTCGACGTCCCGCTCCTTGCTGAGCTGGAGGATCGTATTCCAGACGTTGACTTTCATCGGTCGTTCTCGATTCCCGTCGGCGGGATCTGATGACGACTGATTATATCGGAAACAACCCGAAAGTGCAACGAAGCTCAGGCCGCCTCCGGACCCTGGGAGGCGAGCTCGCCGTGGAGGCTGTAGGGGCCGGAGCCGGTGATGCGGACGGTCAAGAACTCGCCGACGGGGGCGCGGGGAGCGGCGAAGTTGACGACGAGGTTGCCCTCGGACCGTCCCGAGGAGCGGCCGCCGCCCTTGGGGCTCGGCCCGGCCACGAGGACGTCGAACTCGCGGCCGACGAAGGAGCGGAGAAGCTCTGCCTGGATCGTCTTCTGGAGGGCCTGGAGCTCGAGGAGGCGGCGGCGCTTGACCTCGAGGGGCACGTCGTCGGCGAGCCGCGCCGCGGCCGTCAGGGGCCGGGGGGAATAGCGGAAGGAGAAGATGCCGGCGAAGCGGATTCGGTGAAGGGCGTCGAGGGTCGCCTCGAAATCGTCCTCGCTCTCTCCGGGGAAGCCGACGATGATGTCCGTCGTCAGGAGGAGTCCCGGCAGGGCCGCGCGGAGCCGGAACACGAGGTCGAGGTACTCCTCCCGGTTGTAGCCCCGGTTCATGCGTCGGAGGACGGCCGTCGACCCGGACTGGAGGGGAAGGTGGAGGGACCGGCAGACCTTGGGGTTCCGGGCCATGGCGGCGATGAGGCCGGGGCCGAACTTCGCGGGGTGCGAGGTGATGAAGCGGAGCCAGGCCGGACCGGGCACGGCGCCGGCCTGGTCGAGGAGGGCGTCGAGGCCGCGGCCGGTCTCGGGGTCGCGGTACGAGTCGACGTTCTGGCCGAGGAACTGGATCTCCCTGGACCCGGACCCCGCCAGCTCCCGGACCTCCCGGAGGACGTCGGCGAGCGGCCTGAACTTCTCGCGGCCCCGGCTGAACGGGACGATGCAGTAGGCGCAGAAGTTGTCGCAGCCCTCCATGATCGTGACGAAGGCCGGGGAGACGCTCTCACGGAGGGTCTCGCCGGGCCCGAACTCCCGCCAGGCCCGGGTTCGGCCCGTGGCGAGGCAGGGCCCGGAGGCGGCCCTGGCCGCGATCGAAGGGAGGTCGCGGTAGTTGTCCGGGCCGACGACGAAATCGATGAACGGCCTCTCCCGGAGAAGCGCGGCGCGGCGGACCTGGGCGACGCAGCCGGCGACGCCGATGAGGAGGGGGCGGCTCCTCTTGATCGAGGACAGCCGCCCGAGATAGGAGAAGAGCTTCTCCTCCGACTTGCCGCGGACGGCGCACGTGTTAACGACGACGAGGTCGGCCTCCTCGGGCCCGTCGGCCCGTTCGCCCCCGGCCGCGGCCAGGACGCCGGCGATGTGCTCGGAGTCGTTCTCGTTCATCTGGCAGCCGAACGTTCGGACGAAGAACTTCATGCG
>JBBISK010000076.1:0-5923 GCA_037441295.1 Candidatus Aminicenantota bacterium
GCCAGTCTATCAAGATAAACCCAGAACTCATCAACCAATTGAAATGAAAATACGTCGTCGAAATTTTGTCCAGATCCGTCTGCTATACCTTTTACCTCCTCCATTATTTCAGGTGTCCATCTATCAATGGCAGGTTTAAACTTCGTTGATCTTAAGAACTCGGCAATTACGGAATTTGCATTTCTCTTTGTACTTAAAGAAATGCTCTCCTTCCATTTTGCAAATACCTCGGCAATTTCACGTTTGAGTTGATTTCCATGTTGAAGGCCTCTTTCATAACCACTCCCTTTTAGTTCAATCACGGGCACTTTTCTTTCATTCGGCATTGCCAAGGCATTTGTTGTTTGTGAGAAGCTGTGAAAACAAATGCTAAACGTCCCCAATGTGAGCACTAAGAACAAAGATCTAGGTTTACGTGTTTTCATGGTTTCTGAGCCTCAATATTTTGAATTATTGGGAAATCCCATGAGTGCCGCGCGCTAACCCAAGCCACAAGGCTTGGAACTAAGTCTCCCTATCACGGGCTGATTATATGCTTGGCCGTGATGGAGCGTCAATGTCCGCTCCCGGAGACAAGTTCGGCGTTCTTTCGGAGAGCCCTAAATAAAAACCATAATGGCTACTTACGGACCTCAAGTTGATAGACAAAGGACGCAGCGGAGATAATTTCTCATTAGGGGGTATTTTCGGAGAACTAAGTATTAAATGATGTATGCTGCGCGAAGTGAGCAGCGCTCTTCGGCCCCACTCGACGGTTCCTCGATTGCCTAAAGGGACATGTCGATCCACAGTTGAGACGATTAACTGACAAGGTTCGTAATTCAAATTGTGACCAAGCTGAGCATAATTCCGTATGTGTTGGCATACTTCCACATCCGCAGGAGCGATTTCTAACTTGCTGATAGGATTGACTATTACTTTGTTTTGTGGAGGCTAAGAGAAATTGGTCTTTCGCTTCCGGAGTCCAGCGCGCTAGGCACATAATCCTACGCGGGGCGGCAAGGAATGCAACCTGATTATAAACAGAAAAACTTTTCGCGAGCATATTGGATGCTCGTTGCTTGTTTTCCGTAAGAGAAACGTTATCACGAGAGATTGATAAATCCCTCTGGAACCCGCCCGATCCGGCCCTTATCTAGCGTCCGGGAGGTTGGCAGCCCCCCTTTTCTGGCCGCGCTAAAACTGTGCTCAAAATTGTGCTCAGCAGAGGTATAAAACGGTGTAAAGCAGTACAAAATTGCGACAATTTTCGATTGCCGGGGATGATGCCAAAATGGCATATTTCTCGGGGAATAAGATGGCGCGCCTGGGGTGAATCGAACACCCGACCCGCTGCTTAGAAGGCAGCTGCTCTATCCCCTGAGCTACAGGCGCGTCGTCGAGGAGTGCCGGCCGGGGGAGCCGGGCGCGGCCGGGCAAGTCCCACGCGGGGAATCCATCGGGGAGAGCGGATTTGAACCGCCGACCTCCTGCTCCCAAGGCAGGCGCGCTAGCCAGGCTGCGCCACTCCCCGTCCGGTCCGCAATCTTAACACCCGCCCCCCGGGCTGTCAATTTCAGGAACGGCGCAGGCTCTTGTCGAGGTCGGACCGCGGGATCTTGACGACGATGGGCCGGCCGTGCGGGCAGAGGGCCGGCTGGGAGGTCTTGAAGAGCTCGCTGACGAGGTAGCCCATCTTCTCCCGGGTCAGGGGCTGGCCGGCCTTGACCGCCGTCTTGCAGGCCAGGGTCGCCAGGAAGTGCTCCCGCCGGTCGCGAGCCTTGTCCTGGCCGGCCTCGGCGACGAGCGCCCGGAAGACGTCCACGGCCTCCTCGGCCCGGAAGATGTCGGGGTATTCCTTGAGGGCGTAGGATCGGCCGCCCATGGCCTCGGCCCGGAAGCCCATCTCTTCGAAGATAACGGCGTTGTCCTCGAACTCGACGGCCTGAGACGGCGTGAGCTCCAGGACGACGGGAATGAGGAGCTGCTTTCGCGGCCAGGCCCTCTGCCGGTCGATCTCCATGTACTTCTCGAAGAGGACGCGCTCGTGGGCGTTGTGCTGGTCGACGATGAGCAGCCCGTCGTCCGCCGCGGCGATGATGTAGAGGTTCTGGAACTGGCCGAGGACCTCGGGACACGCGGTCGGCGTTTCCGCCAGCCCGACGGGAATGGGCGCCGCTCCGCCGGGGACAACCGTCGTCGCCGTCCCCGGCCCGAAGCCGAGCCCGGGCGTCGCTCCCCCCTCCTCCGCGACGCCGGGGATGCCGGCGGCCCGGCCCCCGACCGGGTAGGCCTCCTTGACCGCGCGCTCTCGCCGCGCCGCGTCCTCGACGGCCCGGAGCACGAGCCGGAAGACGAGCTGCGAGTCGCGGAAGCGGACCTCCGCCTTGGCCGGGTGGACATTGACGTCGACGTCGCCGAACGGCAGCGTGAGGAACAGGAAGGCCTCAGGCGACCTCGTCCGCTCGAGGAGTCCCATATAGGCCTGGTTGAGAGCGGCCTGGACGACCCGGTCCTTGACCGGCCGGCCGTTGACGAAGAAGACCTGGGCCGACCGGTCGGCCCGGCCGGCGAGAGGCCTCGAGCCGAAGCCCTCGAGCCGGCCCTCTCCCTCGGCCGAGGCGACCTCCATCAGGCCTTCGACGACGGACTTCCCGTAGAGCTGAAAGATCCGCTCACGGAGCGTCCCGACCGGCGGGCAGTTGACGATCTCGCGGCTGCCGTGAACGAGGACGAAACGCGTCCACGGCCTGGCCAAGGCGGCCTGCGTCACGTACTTGGCGACGAGCCCGAGCTCGGCGGTGTTCGAGCGGAGGAACTTCCGCCGCGCCGGCAGGTTGAAGAACAGGTCGCGGACCTCGACCGTCGTCCCCCGGGGCAGGGCGACGTCGGTGACCGAGAGGAGCTTCTCGCCCTCGCGCTCGATGGTCGTGCCCCGGTCGTCGGAGCCGTCGTGGGTCCTCAGCGTCAGCCTCGAAACGGCGGCGATGCTGGCCAGGGCCTCGCCGCGGAAGCCGAGGGTCGCGATCCGCTCGAGGTCCTCCTCGTCCGTGATCTTGCTCGTCGAGTGCCGCCGGAAGCAAAGAGCCGCGTCCTCGCGGCCCATGCCATAGCCGCTGTCCTGAACCTTGATCAGCTTCTTCCCGCCCTCGAGGAGCTCGACGCGGACCTCCGTGGCCCCGGCGTCGAGAGAATTCTCGACGAGCTCCTTGACCACCGACACGGGCCGCTCGATGACCTCCCCGGCGGCGATCTTCTGCGCCACCTCGGCCGGCAACACGTGGATCTTGTTCACTCCGCCCCTTCCTTCCCGCTCCCGATCACGACCCCTTCCGTTGAGCGCCCCAAGACGCGGTCGATGCGGACACGGACGATCTCCCGCTCCGGCGCGGCGCACGAGGGGACCAGGACCTTGAAGTAATTGCCGGTCAGGAGCTCGGCCCCGGCCTGCCGTTCGGCCCTGGACCGCGCCCCCTCCCCGTTCGCGCCTTCGGTTCCGTCCATCGTCCCCCGGCCGTCCGTCCGACCTTTTCGGATGACGACCGCGTCGAGGGCCCGACCGGCAAAGCCGGCCCGGAAAGCGAAGCTCTTCTCGGCCGAGAGCCTTCTCAGCGCGAGCGACCGCTCTTTCCTGATGCGCTCCGGGACCTGGGCCCGGGCCGCGGCCGGCGTCCCCGCCCGGGGCGAATAGGAGAAGACGTGGAAATATGTGAGCGGTGAATTTCTGAGGAAGCCCTCGAGGAGGGTGAAATCCTCCTCCGTCTCCCCGGGAAAACCGACGATGATGTCGGCGCCGAGCGAGGCCTCGGGGGACCGGGCCCGCAGGTCGTCGAGGAGCGACCGGTAGAGGTCCGGTCCGCCCGCACGCCCCATCTCTCGCAGCACGCGCGGCGAGGCGTGCTGGAGCGAGAGGTGGAAGTGCTGGCAGACCACCGGGTTGCCTGCGACGTGGGCCCGGAAGTCCGCGTCCATCCGCCGGGGGTCGAGCGAGCTCAGCCGGACCCGGCCCAGGCCCTCGACGGCCTCGACATCCCGCAGGAGCCCGATGAGCGATCCCGGCGGCGTCAAATCGGCGCCGTAGGAGGAAAGATGGATCCCGGTCAGGACGACCTCCCGGAAGCCGCGGCCGGCCAGGTCCCGGACGCGGGCCGCGACCTTCTCCGGAGCCAAGCTGACGCTCCTCCCCCGGACGCTCGGGATGATGCAGAAGGCGCAGCGGTGGTCGCAGCCGTCCTGGACCTTGATCGGGGCGCGGGCGCGGAACGGAGCGCCGGCCTGGCCGCCCGCCTTCGCGCGGCCGCCGAGCCCGGCCTCCGGTTCCCCCAGCAGGGATAGCACCGTCTCGGGCAGCCGTCCCTTTTCCGCGTTGGGAACGACTGCGAGGACCTGGGGCAGGTCCGCGAGGCCCGGCTTCCCCGCCTCGGCCCAGCAACCCGTGAAGACGAGCCGGGCCGCGGGCCGCTCCCGACAGACTTTCCGGACGAACTTGCGGACGTCGCGGTCGGCCCGTGCCGTCAACGTGCAGGAATTAACGAGGACGAGGTCGCTCCGGGCCCAATCATCCTCGAACTTCAGGCCCCGCGCCTCGAGGGTCTCGGCCCAGGCGAAGGCCTCAGCCTGGTTGGCGCGGCAGCCGAAGTTCTGGATGGAGAAGGAGCGCATCCGGAAGGGTCACAGCTTCTCTTGGATCTTCTTCGAGGCCGCCTCGACCGAGGCCGCCATCCGGGTCCGGTAGTCGGCGAGCTTCTTCCGGAGCCCCTCGTCGCCGAGGGCCAGGATCTCGACCGCGAGGAGTGCCGCGTTCGCGCCGCCGTGCTTGCCGAGGCCCATGGTCGCGACAGGGACGCCCTTGGGCATCTGAACCGTCGAGAGCAGGGCGTCCATCCCGGCCAGAGCGGCGCTGTCGACCGGGACGCCAATGACGGGCCGGACGGTATGGGCGGCCACGACCCCGGCCAGGTGGGCGGCCTTTCCGGCCACGGCGATGAAGACCCCGGCGCCCTGCGCCTCCGCTTCCCGGACGAGCTTGACGGTCCGCTCGGGCGAGCGGTGGGCCGAGGTCACCTCGAGGGCGAACGGGACGTTGAATTCCTTGAGCGTCCGGACGGCGTCCTCGATGACCTCGTAGTCGGATTCGCTGCCCAGGAAGATCATGACCTTCATGCCCGTTCCTCCTTCACCGCGCCGATGTCCCGGCGGAATTGCATGGCCGGGAAGTGGATCCGGCCGACGGCGTCGTAGATCTTCGTCATGGTCGCCTCGAGCGTCGGCTCCAAGGCGCAGATGTCGAGGACCCGGCCGCCGCTCGTGACGTAGCCGCCGTTCTCGAACCTCGTTCCGGCGTGGAAGACGGTGACGCCGGCGACCGCCGCGGCCTCGTCCAGGCCCGTGATGGGTTTCCCCTTCTCGTAGCGGACGGGGTAGCCGCCCGAGGCGACGACGACGCAGCCGGAGGGATTCTCCGACCAGCGGGCCTCGGTCGCCAGGACGTTCTCGTCGACCGCGGCCGAGAGAAGCTCGACCAGGTCGGTCTCGAGCCGCAGGAGCTGGGGCTGGGTCTCGGGGTCGCCGAAGCGCCCGTTGAACTCGAGGACGCGCGGCCCCTGCTCGGTGACCATCAGCCCCGCGTAGAGGACGCCCTTGAACTTCCGGCCCTCCTCGAGCATGCGGGTCACGGCCGGGTAGATGACGGTGTCCATGACCTCGTGGAAGAGGGCCTCGGTCATGAACGGGGAGGGCGAGATGGCGCCCATGCCGCCCGTGTTGGGGCCGCGGTCCCCGTCGTAGGCGGCCTTGTGGTCCATGGCCGAGACCAGGGGCTGGACCCGCGTCCCGTCGCTGATGACGATGAAGGAGACCTCGCGCCCGGGCAGGAACTCCTCGACGATGATCCGCTCCCCCGCCGGGCCGAACTTCTTCCCCACGAGCATGTCCCCGGCCGTCT
>JBBISK010000076.1:5933-10252 GCA_037441295.1 Candidatus Aminicenantota bacterium
GCAGACGACGGCGCCCTTGCCGGCGGCCAGGCCGTCGGCCTTGATGACGAGGGGGAAGCCGAACTCGCCGGAGCCGATGATCTTCCGGGCCTCGTCGACGGCGTCTGTGACCTTGAAGCGGGCCGTCGGGATCTTGTGGCGTTCCATGAACTGCTTGGCGAAGACCTTGCTGCCCTCGAGCTCGGCCGCCTTCTTGGACGGGCCGAAGACGCGCAGCCCGCGCTTCTCGAACTCGTCGGCCAGGCCCATCATGAGCGGGACTTCGGGTCCGACGACCGTCAGGCCGATCTTCTCGCGCTCGGCGAAGCCGACGAGGCCGGCCGTGTCCGTCTCCTCGATGGGCACGTTCTCCGCGACGAGGCGCGTGCCGCCGTTGCCCGGCGCGCAGTAGACCTTCTCGGCGTGCGGGCTCCGGGCGATCTTCCAGGCCAGGGCGTGCTCGCGGCCGCCCGAACCGACGATCAGGATCTTCATTCTCTCACCCTCCCGTCCGCTGGCTCCGGCCCTCTCTCAGTCGCCGGCGGCCCGGCGCAGGTTCTCGGCGAACAGTCCCGCGTACCCGGGCTCGGGCACGGCCGCGGCGACGATCCGGGCGGCCAGGGGCACGGCCTCCTCCGGCGGCAGGCAGAAGCCCATGGTCCGGAAGCCCTGCCGGTAGCGGGAGACGGCCTCGGCCGCATTCCGGTCCCGGATGATGACGTCGGCCATGAAGCCGGCCAGCGTATCGAAATCCTTCTCCACCATACCGAAGCGGGTCATCTCCTGGACACCGAGGCGGATGCCGCTCGACTCGAGGAACGTGGCGTCGTCCGGGAGGGCCTGGTAGTTCGCCAGGATGTTGTTCGTCTCCAGGCGCCGGGCGATGGCGACACCGGGCCCGAAGGCCTTGACGCGGATGATGACCTGATGGGTCTCGGTGAAGCCGTCCGCCTCGTCCCCCTCGACGGGGATGCCGTGCGACTTGAGGGCCCTGGCGAAGGCCTTGGCGTTGCGGATGACCTGGGCCTGGTAGGCCTCCTTGAACTCGTTCATTTCGTAGGCGGCCATGAGGAGCCCGACCAGTGTCCCGAGGTGGTGGTTGCTGGTCGAGCCGGGGAAGGCCCGGCCCCGGATGTCCTGCCACAGAGGCCGGAAGGGGGACTCCTTCGCCATGTTGCCGGCGACAAGGCCGCGCTGGGTGCCGAAGAAGGTCTTGTGCGTGCTGCCCGTGACGACGTCCGCGCCCTCCGCGAACGGCGCCTGGAACGCGCCGTAGAGGCCGAGGACGTGGGCCATATCGTACATGATGACCGGCCGCTCCGGCCAGCCCCGGACGATGTCGGCCACGAACCGGACCGGCTCGCGGTAGAGGAACATGCTCTTGCCGAAGACGATGAGCTCGGGCCGCTGGCTCTCCAGGATCTCGCCGAGCCTGGCCAGGTCGGCCTTGTACGGGTTGCCCGCGAGGACGGGGAAATTGACGACCCGCTCCTTGCCGGTCGCCGGGTCCTCCTCGACGTAGTTGAAGAGGGCCCCCATGGGCTGGGCGCTCAGATGGCCGCCGTAGATGAGCTCGTTGTTCATGACGAGCCGCAGGCGCCTGGAGAGCTGCGGCGGCTTCCGGCCCCGGTTGATGAACTTGACGACGCCCTTGAAGACGACCTCGTTGGCCATCTGGCCGCTGACGGGGCGCAGCTCGACGTCGGTGCAGCCGAAGTAGCGCTCGAGCTCGCGCTGGGCCTCGACCTCGACGTCCCGAATGAAGTCCGTCCCCTGGTAAAAGTAGACCTCGTCCCCCTTCATCGTCCGGTGTTCGGCATAGCGGCCCGACGGGTCGGCGATCTCGCAGGCCTTGACCAGGAACGATGGCGTCGACTCTGAGGGGATGAGGTTGAAGCATTCCTTCTGTCGCCAGGCGCTGTTCCGCTCGGCGTTGGCGGCCAGGGTCCGCGATTTTTCGATGAACGATGCCATCTGATGACTCCTCCGCGATCTCCGATCGCCTACTTGAAGTTCTCCTCCTCGATCGCCGCGATCTTCCCGACCCGACCGGCGTGCCGCCCGCCCTCGAACCCGGTCTCGAGCCAGATCCGGACGAGCCGGACGGCGATCTCGAGCGTATGTGTCCGGCCGCCGAGGGTCAGGCAATTCGAGTCGTTGTGCTTGCGGGCCATCTCGACCGCGTATTCGCCCGCGCCCGGGGTCGCCCGAAGGCCCTTGAACTTGTTGGCGACGATACCCATGCCGAGGCCCGTGCCGCAGACGAGGATGGCCCGGTCGCAGGAGCCGGCGAGGACGGCCCGGGCCGCCTTCGCCCCGAAGTCGACGTAGTCCACGGTCTCGCCGGGACCGCAGCCGAGGTCCTCGAAGGGGAGGCCCCGGCCCCGGAGGTATTCCGCGAGGCCGGCCTTCAGGCCGTAGCCGGCGTGGTCGGACGCGAGCGCGATTCTCATCCCGGACTCCTTTCCCTCGACCCCGCCCCTCGCGGCCCGCCGCCCGGCAGTCCCCATCAAGGCCGGCGCGTCGCTCCCTTGCCCGGCGCCTGGGCCCGGCCTTCGGCCATCCGGGCCGCCTCGGGCATGACCCCGATGGCCTTGAGCACGGCCGGGTCGGACCGCCGCGAGACGCGGACGCCTTCGTCGAGGCCCCAAACCGCCCCGGCGATCTCCCGTTCGAGCTCCCTCCGGACCTCCTCCTCGGCGTCCTTGAAGGCCTTTTCGTCATAAGTCACGTCGCGCGACTTGAGGTACTTCCGGAAATCCTCGATCACGGCCGGGCCGACGGGGAACGGCTTGGCGACGAGGACCTGTCCCCCGGAGGCTTCCCCGGCCGGCTTCGGATCCTGGGGGAAGACGAGCGTCCGCCCGAGGTCTGTCTGGTGCTGGACGAGCTTGCGGGCGTAGGCGAAGAAGGCCCCGCTCAGCCGGAGCCGCCCGGTGAACGGCTTGAGGAGGGAATCGACCTTGTAGTCGGGCGTGATGCCGCCCTGGCCGAGGACCTTGCGGCCGTGGTCCGTGTACTTGACCTCCCGGCTCGCGTCGGGGGCCCTCTTCGCGAGCAGGAGATAATCGTCGATCTGGCTGTAGTCCCTCTGGATGGAGCGGCCGCTCGGCGTCAGGTACTTGGCCACGGTCAGGGCCACGGCGGCGTCGGGGGCCAGGGGGAAGACCGTCTGGACGAGCCCCTTGCCCCAGGAGTCCTCGCCGACGGTCAGGCCGCGGTCGTGGTCCATGACGGCGCCGCTGACGATCTCGGAGGCGCTGGCCGTGCCTTGGTCGATGAGGATGACCAGCGGCAGCTTCTCGTACGGCCCATCCCGTTCGGAGCGGAACTCGCGGTCGTAGGCCTCGTTGCGGCCCTTCATGGAGACGATGAGCGTCCCCTTGGGGAAGAACAGCTCGGCCACCTGAATGCACTGGACGAGCGGCCCGCCGGTGTCGAGGCGCAGGTCCATGATGAGGCTCTTCATCCCCTGGCTCGAGAGCTTGGCCATGGCGTCCTCGAGCTCGCGGGGCGTTTCGTGGGCGAAGTTGCGGATGTAGACGTAGCCGACGCCGTCGTCGAGCATGAAGGCATAGGGCACGCTAAGGAGGGGAATCTCCTCCCGGGTGATGGTCAGGTCGAACGGCTTGTCCATGCCGTCGCGGACGATGGTGATGGTGACCTTGGTCCCCTTCTCCCCGCGGAGCTTCTGCATGGCGTCGTAACTGGAGATGGGGACCGTCGACTCGCCGTTGATGCGCGAGATGACGTCGCCGGGCTGGATGCCGAGCCGCCAGGCCGGCGTGCCCTCGATCGGCGAGATGACGATGATGTTGTCGCCCTGCTTCTGGATCTGGATGCCCAGCCCGTAGTACTTGCCGGTGTACTCCTCCCTCTGGCGGGAGAAGCTCTCCGGGTCCAGGAAATACGAGTGGGGGTCGAGGGTGTCCAGGGTGCCGCGGATCGCGGCGTAGGCCAGCAGCTGCTCGTCGAGCGGCTTGTAGTAGTTCGCTTCGAGCAGGGCGGCGACCGAGCGGACCTTGTCCATGGCCGCCGTCCACTGGTCCTGGTCGCGGGACGGGAGCCCGAGGACGAGGACGGCCGCCAGGGTGAAGAGCAGGACCCGTTTTTTCATGGTCGTGAATGAAAAAATATCTTATCAAAGCCCCCCCCTAAAGTAAAGTTGGGTCCCGAGACGGGCCTATCTGTCGGCGGCCCGCCGTGGTATAATGTCGGCTGCGAGGCCATCATGTTCGGCAGCATCGGACCCACGGAACTCCTCCTCATCTTCATCATCGCCCTGCTCGTCTTCGGCCCGAAGAAGCTGCCCGAGATCGGCAAGTCCGTCGGCAAAGCCC
>JBBISK010000077.1:0-1724 GCA_037441295.1 Candidatus Aminicenantota bacterium
CCGACCTCGACCAGGCGCTGAATTCCCTCGCGTGAGCCGGGGGCGTGGCATCGCCGGGCGGGGCCCGGCCTGGGCCTCATCGCCGGGGGGCCGGCTTCGCGATCCCGAACGCGCTGCGGATCCGGTCGATCTCCTTTTCGCTCAGGCCCCGGCCGGCCCCTCCGGCGGTCAGGTTCATGTACTCGTACCGGGCCGCCGTCTCCGCGTATTCGATGCGGTCCACGGCGCGTTTGACGGACCGGTCCGAGCGGGCCACGACGCCATGCTTGCTCCAGACCGCGATCCTGTGGGAGCGGAGCAATCGGGACGTGGCGTCGGCCAGCTCGGCCGTCCCCGGGACGAGGAAGGGGACGATGCCGACGCCTTCGGGGAGGTTGACGACCGTCTCCGGCTGCCAGCGGAAAAGACGCCGGCTCAAAAGCTCCTCGTCCTGGTAGCGGGGGATGTGGCTCAGATAGGTCAGGAAAACGGGCTGGGCGTGGACCACGGCGTGGAAGTTCGTCCCCGTCGCCGCGACCTGGTCCTGGTGCACGCCCAGGTGCGAGTCGATCTCGCTCGTCAGCCGGTCGAAGAGCCGGCGCGGCGACGTGAACAGACGGCCGGTCCGTCCTCCCTCCTCAACGCGGACAAATCCCAGGTTGGCCGGGGGGTCATGGAGGATCTCGCGCAGGCGGCGGCCGGAGCCCGTCACGAGCAGGGAGCCCCCGGACAAGGAAGGAACGGCGACCGGCAGCGCGATCGCTTCCTCACGGGGGAAATCGGAGCCCGGCTCGACCGGCCAGCCCAAGTAGGCCGAGATGTTCCCCGCGGCGCCCTCGGAGGCGTCGATCTGGGACAGCCGCTGGCCCGCCTCGCCGACCGCGGCGACGAACTCCTCCAGGCCGGGGAACGGCGCGTCGATAGGCATGGACATCCTCCTCCCACCCGGGATTATCGGCTCGGGCGCCGGAGCGTGTCAAGCGCCGCGGCCGGACACCCGGCCCTCAGCCGAACTCCTCCGGGTGGATCTGCGTCAGGTATCCCACGACTCGCCGATGGGCGTCGAGGGAGGCCTTTTTCTTTTTCTGATAGATCGAGAATTCGTCCTCCCGGACGCTAATGCCGGGAAAGAGATTGATGAGCCTACGGCGCCGGAGCTCCATGACGATGGAATACTTGGGGAGGAGGGCGATGCCCATGGCCTCCGTGGCGGCGTTGATGATCCCCCGGACGTGGTCGATCTCGATCGTGGAATCCCGCTTGAGGGCAGGCCGCTCGCCCGGCGGGACGGCCTGGAGGAAGCGGCCCCACCAGTGCCCCTTCTGGTCCAGGGAGATGATCGTCTGCCCCTCGAGATCCTTGGGAGCCTCGATCCGCCGGCCCTTCAGGAACGCGGGCGCGGCCACGACGACGTATTGCTCCCTGAACAGGCCGGTCCGTTCAAGGCCGGGGAGGGAGTGCTTGTGGCAGTCGATGATGATGTCCAGGTCGTCGGTCATCAGGCCGGGCAGCGGGTCGTTGGTGAACCGGAAATCGATGTGGATATCAGGGTTTCGGGCCAGGAAGGGCTGCATGTGCCGGACGAGGACCAGAGTCCCGAATTCGACGGTCGCTCCGAGCCTGATCGTTTGGACGCGCCTGACGCGTGACGACAGCGAATCTTCGACCCTCTCGATTTCATCGAAGACGGCCCGGCAACTCCGCGCCAGGGCCTGCCCCTCGTGGGTCAGCCCGAAGTTCCGGCC
>JBBISK010000077.1:1734-10159 GCA_037441295.1 Candidatus Aminicenantota bacterium
ACGAGCGCGACGCCCGCCCCCGCCTCCAGCTTCTTGATGGCGTGGCTGACGGCGGACTGGCTAACGTGGAGCCTCCAGGCGGCCCTGGTGAAGCTCAGGGTCTGGGACAGGACGAAAAAGGCCTTCAACTGGTTCAGGTCGAGCCTTGCGGTCATCTCACGATCCTCCGCAGGAGGGCCAGCCGGCCCGGGCCCGAGATAAATGAATTTTGTTCATTATAATGATAAATATTATGCGCTTTTTTTATGAATAAGTCCATGCTACATTCCGGGCGGACGGCCGGGAAAGCGGCCGCCTGGAGGACGGATCATGGAGACCAACCGAAGCGCGACGCCCAAGCCAGTGAACGAACGGGTCCGGGATTACGGCCCCGGCTCTGAGGACAGGCGCCTGCTCAAAGAGGCGTTGAAGCGGGCGGTCGACCGGCCGGTCGAGGCCCCCCTCTTCATCGGCGGAAAGGCCGTGACGACGGGACGAACCAAAGAGATCCGTTGTCCCCACGACCGAGCGACGGTCCTCGGCGCATACCACGCGGGAGGCCGAGAGGAAGTCCGGGCCGCGGTCGCGGCGGCCCTGGCCGCGAAGCGCGGCTGGGCAGAGACCCCGTGGGTCGACCGGGCGGCCATCTTCCTCAAGGCCGCCGAGCTCCTGGCCGGGCGTCACCGGTATGAGATCATCGCGGCGACCATGCTCGGCCAGAGCAAGACCGTCTTCCAGGCGGAGATCGACGCCGCCTGTGAGCTCGCCGACTACTTGCGCTTCAACGTCGCCGCCATGAGCCGCATCTACGCCGACGAGCCGGACCAGCAATCTCCGGGAGCCTGGACCCGCCTCGACTTCCGGGCCCTGGACGGGTTCGTTTTCGCCATCACCCCCTTCAATTTCACGGCCATCGGCGGCAATCTCCCGACGGCTCCAGCCATGATGGGCAACACCGTGGTCTGGAAGCCGGCCAGCACGGCCGTCCTGAGCTCATCCGTCTTCATGAGGATCCTGACCGAGGCCGGCCTCCCGCCGGGGGTCATCAACATGGTCCCGGGGCGCGGCTCGGACATCGGCGACGCCGTGCTCGGCCACGAGGACCTGGCCGGCGTCCATTTCACCGGGTCGAACGGCGTCTTCGACGGCATCTGGCACCAGGTCGGCGTCAACGTGAAGCAGGCCGTATATCGAAACTATCCGCGGCTCGTCGGCGAAACGGGCGGAAAGGGATTCCTCATCGCCGCCCCCGACGCCGACCCCGATGTCGTCGCCACGGCCCTCTTCCGGGGCGCCTTCGAGTACCAGGGTCAGAAGTGTTCGGCGGCCAGCCGCGCCTACATCCCGCGGTCGCTTTGGCCCGGGATCAGGAGCCGGTTGTCGGGGATGGCCTCGGGAGTTCTCGTCGGGGACGTCGCCGATTTCCGGACCTTCATGGGCGCGGTCATCGACAAGGCGGCCTTCGACAGCATCGTTTCCACCATCGAATTCGCCCGGGCATCGAACGGCGCCGAGATCGTCGTCGGCGGGACCCATGACGACAGTCGCGGCTATGTGATCCGGCCCACGGTCATCGAGACGGCCGACCCGGGGTTCAGGACCATGCGGGAGGAGATCTTCGGCCCGGTCCTGACGGTCTACGCCTACCCCGACGGGGACTTCGAGCGGACCCTGGACCTCGTCGACGCGACGAGCCCCTACGCCTTGACCGGCGCCATCTTCTCGAACGACCGGTCTTTGATCCGGATCGCCCTTGGGAAGCTCGCACAAGCGGCCGGCAACGCCTACATCAACGACAAGCCCACCGGCGCCGTCGTCGGCCAGCAGCCGTTCGGCGGGGCGAGGATGAGCGGCACGAACGACAAGGCCGGAAGCTACCTCAATCTCCTGCGCTGGACGAGCCCCCGCACGATCAAGGAGAGCTTCGACCCGCCCCGGGAGATCTCCTATCCGCACATGGCCGAGGCATAGAGACCGGCGGACGGGCGAGCGGCCCGCCCCGTCTCAGGACTTCGGCAGGTACCAGCAGATGACCTTGGGCTCGGTCATCTCCAGGAGCGAGAACTTGACGCCCTCGCGGCCGAGGCCGGAGTTCTTGACGCCGCCGAAGGGCATGGAGTCCAGCCGGTAATCCGTCGAGTCGTTGATTATGACCCCGCCGCAATCCAGGCCGTAGGCCAGCTTGAAGGCCATGTCGACATCGCGGGTGAAGAGGGCGGCGTGGAGGCCGTACTCAATGGCGTTGGCCTCGGCCAGGGCCTGGTCGGCGTCCGCGACGGGATAAAGGTTGACGGTCGGGCCGAACACTTCTTCCCTGTGGACCCTGGCGCTTATCGGCACGACCTCGAGGACCGTGGGTTCGAGGAGCGCGCCCGTGCGTTTCCCTCCCGCGAGGACCTTGGCCCCGGCCTTCTCGGCCTCCCGCACCCAGCCCTCGAGCCTCTTGGCCTCGCCCTCGGTGATCATCGGCCCCATGTCGGTCTCTTCCTTGAGCTTGTCGCCGATCTTGTAGCCCTTGGTGATCTCGACGAAGCGCTTCTTGAAGGACTCGTAGATGTCCTTGTGGATATAGATACGCTGGACGCCGATACAGTTCTGGCCTGCGGCCCAGAAGGCGCCGGAAACGCACGTTTCCGCCGCCCATTCGAGGTCGGCGTCCTTCCAGACGATGACCGGCGAGTTGGAGCCGAGCTCCATGCCGATCTTCTTCAGGCCGGCCAGCTTCGTGATGCGCAGCCCGGCCTCGACGCCGCCGGTGAAGGAGATCATGCGCGGCCGGGGGTCGGCGACCATGATATCCCCGATCTCAGCCCCGAAACCGGTGAGGACCTGCATGACGAGCGGGGGCAGCCCGGCCTCCATGAAGGCCTCGACGAGCTTGATCCCGGACAGGGGGGTGACGGTCGCCGGCTTGAGGACGACGGAATTGCCCGCCGCGACGGCCGGGCCGAGCTTGTGGGCGACGAGGTTCAAGGGGTCGTTGAAGGGCGTGATGGCCAGGACGATGCCGATGGGAACCCTCTCGTAATATCCGCGCCTCTTCTCGCCGCCGGGGAAGGAGCCGAAGGGGATGGTCTCGCCCTGGATGCGTTTGGCCTCCTCGGCCGAAACGGTCAGGGTGTTGACGCACCGCCTCGCCTCCTTGCGGGCCTCGCGAATGGTCTTGGAGCCTTCCCTGGCGATCGTCCGGGCGAAGTCGTCGAGGCGGCCCTCCACGATCCTGGCCGTCTTGAACAGGACCTGCGCCCGGTCATAGACCGCCATCCTCCGGGAGATCGCGAAGCCCTTGACCGCGGCGGCCATGGCCGTGTCCACGTCCTCAGCCGTCGCTCGCGGGACCGTGTCGATGAGGGAATTATCGAAGGGGTCGCGGACCTCGATCTTCTTCTCGCGGTCCACCCATTCTGCGCCGAGCAGCATCTTCATGGTTCTCGCTCCTCAAGAGAGAAATGGGCCCCGGGAGCCGGAGCCACGCTGAAATACTACCGGTCGCCCCGAGTCGTTGTCAAGAATCCGCCAGCCGCTCGGCCATGCGAGGCGGTGCCAAGGCCGTCCGAAAGCTCCCGTTTGGAGGGGGACCCGGCGGAACTTCCGACGGGGGAACCGGGACAGGTTCCCGGGGGGGCCGGGGGATAAGGGCGGCCTTGGCACCGCCCGGGAACATCCGTGGAAAAGGAGCGCCGGTTGAATTCTCCCCTGAGTTCCCTTAGAATCGGGCCGTGGAAAAGATCCGCATCCGCGGCGGGCCGGGCGTCCGGCTGAGGGGCGAGGTCCGGGCGAGCGGCGCCAAGAACGCCGTCCTGCCGGCCATCGCCGCCGGCCTCCTGACGAGCGAGGAGGTCCGGCTGCGGAACGTGCCCCGGGTCAAGGACGTCCATTCGATCCTGACCCTCGTCGCCGACCTCGGCGGGACGTACACGCGCGAGGACGATACGGTCGCCCTTCGCGTGCCGCGGCTGGTCTCCGACGAGGCCTCCTACGAGCTCGTCCGAGCCATGCGCGCCTCGGTCCTCGTCCTCGGCCCGCTCGTGGCCCGCTTCGGCAAAGCGGCCGTGGCCCTGCCCGGCGGCTGCGCCATCGGGTCGCGTCCGGTCGACCTCCACATCGCCGGGCTGGAGAAGCTCGGGGCGAAGATTTCGCTCGAGCACGGCTACATCCAGGCCCGGGCCGACCGGCTCCGCGGCGCGGTCATCGAGTTCGAGAAGAAGACGGTCACCGGCACGGAGAACCTGCTCATGGCCGCGACCCTGGCCAAGGGCGAGACCATCCTGAGGAACTGCGCGCTCGAGCCCGAGGTTGGCGACCTGGCCGCCCTCCTCATCAAGATGGGGGCGAAGATCGAAGGCATCGGCGAAGAGACCCTCCGCGTCCAGGGCGTCCGGGAGCTCGGCGCGGCATCGCACGACATCATCCCCGACCGCATCGAGACGGGGACGTACCTCATCGCCGGCGCCTTGACCGGCGGCGACGTCCTCGTCACCGGCGCGGAGCCCGGACACGTCGGCGCGGTCATGGACAGGCTCCGGGCCTCGGGCGCTTCGGTCGAGCCCGAGGGCCCGCGCGCGATCCGCGTCGCCGGCCCGCCGGAGCTCAAGGCCCAGGACATCACGACCTCGCCCTACCCCGGCTTCCCGACCGACCTGCAGGCCCCCTTCATGGTCCTCATGACCCAGGCGAGCGGGACGTCCATCATCACCGAGACGATCTTCGACCGGCGTTTCTCGCACGTCAACGAGCTCCTCCGGCTCGGCGCCTCGATCGAGGTCCAGGGCGACAAGGCCGTCGTCCGGGGCAGGACGCCGCTTTCCGGGGCCGAGGTCACGGCGACCGACCTGCGGGCCTCGGCCGCGCTCGTCCTGGCCGGCCTCGTCGCCGGCGGCGAGACCGTCCTCAGCGAGCTCGACCACCTCGACCGGGGCTACGAGCGGATCGAGGAGAAGCTCCGCGGCCTCGGCGCGTCCATCGAACGGTTCGAAGCCTAGGAGGGACCATGGCCGACTGCCTCTTCTGCCGCATCGCGAGGAAGGAGATCCCGGCCAAGATCGTTTTCGAGGACGAGAAGTTCGTCGCCTTCGAGGACATCCGGCCCCAGGCGCCCGTCCACGTTCTCGTCATCCCGAGGGAGCACATCGCCTCGCTCAACGAAGCGCCCGAGGGGGCCGAGGCCCTTCTCGGCGCGGCCCTCGTGCGGGCCCGCGAGATCGCCCGGGCCACGGGCGTCGGGACGAGCGGCTATCGCATCGTCCTCAACACCGCCCGCGACTCCGGCCAGGAGGTCTTCCACATCCATTTCCACGTCCTCGGCGGCCGCCGGATGGCCTGGCCGCCGGGCTGAGGGGGCGGGGACCGCCGCGTCGCATGGCCTACCTCATCGACGGCAACAACCTCCTCGGCCGCGTCGCGCCCGAGGAGCTGCGCCAGAGGTCGGGGCGGGACGGCCTCGTCGTCAAGCTCCTCGCCTTCCAGAAGGTCACGCACACGCGCATCCATCTCGTCTTCGACGGCAACCCCGAGCGGGAGCGGACCGCAGTCCCCGTCAACCCCAAGTTCACCATCCTCTACCCCGGCGAGGGGCAGACGGCCGACGACGTCATCGAGGACGTCGTCCGGCGGCTGACGGACCGGCGGCGGTTCTTCGTCGTCAGCTCGGACCGCGCCGTGCGGGAGTTCGCCAAGGAGAACGGCGTCACGGCCGTGACCTCCGAGGCGTTCGCGAAAGAGCTCAAGTCGGCGCTCAAGGAGCGGAAGAAGCAAAAGGAGATGGAGAAGCACGTGCGGACCCCCTCCCCGCTCGAGGTCGACCTCTGGGACGAGGTCTTCAAGGCCAAGCCATGAGCGCGTTCTCCGTCGTCGGGGCCGGACGGCTGGGCACGTCGCTCGCGCGGGCCCTGACCCGCAGGGGATGGGAGCTCGCCGTCATCGTCGACCGCGACGCGTCCGCGGCGCGCGAGGCCCGCCGCATCGTCGGACGCGGGCGGGCCAGCACCGACATCCGGCGCGCGGCGGCCCGCGGCGCCGGCGTCGTCTTCGTCTGCGTGCCTGACGACGCCGTGGAGAAGGTCGCCCGGGCGCTCGCCCAGTCCTCACCGGACCGGGCGAACGCCCGGCCCGGTGAGGACTGGGCCGGCCGGACCGTCTTCCACACGAGCGGCCTGCTTCCTTCGGCCGCCCTCGAGCCGCTGCGGCGCCGGGGCGCGAGCGTCGCCTCGCTCCATCCCGTCCGGTCGTTCCCGGAAAGAACGGGCGGCCCGCGCCTCTTCCGCGGCATCGTCTGGGCCGTCGAGGGCGACGCCGAGTCGGTCCGTCTCGGCACGAAGATCGCCCGCACGCTCGGCGGCCGGGCCTTCCGCCTTCGCGGCGAGGACAAGCCTCTCTACCACGCCGCGTGCTGCGTCGCCTCGAACTTCCTCGTCGCCCTCGAGGCCGCCGCGGCGGGCATGCTCGGCGAGGCGGGCGTCGGCCGGGCCACGGCGGCCCGGGCCCTCTTCCCGCTCGTCCAAGGAACTTTACAGAACGTAAAAGAACTTGGCTGGGCGAAGGCCCTCACCGGGCCGGTGGCGAGGGGGGATGTCCGAACGGTCCGCCGCCATCTCGAGGCCCTGGCTGGCCGGCCGCTCGACGGGGAGATCTACCGGGCCCTGGCGAAGCAGGCGCTGACGCTCGTCGACCGTGAGAAAGTCCCCGCCCGGAAGGTCAGAGCATTGAGGCGGTCGCTGGCAGGTAGACGACCTCCTCTTCGAGGCGCACGCCGGACGTCGCGAAGACCCGCTCCTTGAGCTCCCGGGCCAGAACGAGGACGTCGCTCGCCCGGGCGTTCCCCGTGTTGATGAGGAAATTGCAGTGGCCCTCGTAGACTGCCGCGCCGCCGACCTTCATGCCGCGCGCGCCGGCCTCCTCGAGGAGCCGCCCGGCGGCGACCCTCCGGCCGTCCGGCGAGCAGGGGTTTTTGAAGAAGCTGCCGGCGCAGGCCGTGCCCCACGGCGGATGCTTGGCCCTCCGCTCGTCCAAATGCTCGCGGACCTTCGCCTCCGAGGCCTTGCGGTCGCCGGGCTCGACCCGGACGACCGCCCGCAGGACGAGGCCGTGGTCGCGCTGGAGGGAGGATCGCCTGTAGCCGAAGGCCAAGTCCGTCGCGGTCCGCCGTTCCTCGCCGCCGTCAGGCCGGAGGAGGACGGCCTCTTCGAGGACATCGCCGATGCTCCGGCCGAAGGCCCCGGCGTTGCTGAAAAGGGCGCCGCCCACGGTGCCCGGGATGCCGGCCAGGAACTCGAGCCCGGAGAGGCCGTCAGCCAGGGCCTTCTGGAGGAGGGCGGAGAGGCCCGTGCCGGAAGAAGCGGTCAGGCGCCCCTCGCCGCGGGAGACCCCTTCCGCGTGGTTCCGGATGACCAGGCCGCGGTAGCCTGCGTCGTCGAAGAGCATATTATATCCGCCGCCGACGACGTAGAACGGGAACTTCTCGCCGCAGGCCAGGGCGACGGCCCGGGCGAGCTCGTCCTCGGTCCGGGCCTCGAAGAGAAGGTCGGCCGGGCCGCCGATGCGGAAGCTCGAGAACCGGTCGAGCGGCGCCTTTTCGAGGAGGGGGCCGCCCACGGTTTCGGCGAAAAGCGCCCGGAACTCCTGGTTGGTCACGGCGGCTATTATAAAGTAACGCCGCCCGGGATGTAAAACGCGATGTCCGCGGTCAAGGACGCACCCCCAAAAAAGAGGGACAGTTCCGGTGCGGAAAAAGGGGACCGTCCCCCCCGGGGGGACTGTCCCTCTTAGACCCTCTTGGACTGGCGGGCGGTGTCCCCATTATCGTCTCTTGGCACGCGAATTGCTATAATGGAGGACGTCAGGCATGATATTGACAATTGCGAAGATAGTCGCTATGATTCAACAAATTTTGCGGAGAGGTTGAGCATGAAAAAAACCATCGGCATCACGGTGCCCTTGTTATTTCTGTTCGTGGCCGGCTTCCTCGCCGCCCAGACGCCGGACGAGGAATACCTCAAGGCCATGCAAATCAAGGACCCCTGCCAGCAGGCCCAGGCGCTCGACGCCTACATCACGAATTTCGCGGGCAAGGGCGGCCAGTACGACAACTACGCCTACGCTTATTATTGCCTGTCCGGATGCGCGTCGAAGAGCGTCGACAAGGCCGTTGCCTACGGCGAGAAGGCCCTGACCCTGCCCGCCACGGACAACGACACGAAACTCAAGATCTACTTCACCATCCCGCAGCTCTACGCCGGCGCCGGCCAGATGGACAAGGCCAAGGCCGCGGCCCAGAAGATCGTCGACCTCGGCAAGGCCAGCGGCGACGCGGCCATGGGCGCCAAGCTTCAGGCCTCCGGCTACGTCCTCCTCGGCCAGTTCGCGGAAAAGTCCGGCGACTACGGCGCCGCCGCCAACGCCTACATCACCGCCTACGGCGTCCTCAAGGACCCGAGCATCTCGAAGCTCC
>JBBISK010000078.1:0-10115 GCA_037441295.1 Candidatus Aminicenantota bacterium
CCTCGCCCGCCAGGAGGAGAAGCTCGCCCTCCAGCTCGACGAGGCCGCGCGCGAGCTCGAGGCCAACGCCGCCCGCGCCGCCGCGCTCGAAAGCGAGGTCGCCGGCCATGGCGGCGCCCGGGACGCGGCCGAACGCCGCGCCTCGGACCTCCGCGCCGCCCTCGAGGGCGCCCGCGCCTCCCAGGCCGGGGCCCAGGCCGAGCTCGACGCCATGAAGGCGCGCCGGGACGAGGCGGCTTATCACCTCCAGGCGCTGCGCCGGATCGAGGAAAAAGAACGCGGCGAGTCCCTGCCCGTCGAGGTGCCGGGGGCGCTCGGCATCCTGGCCGACCTCATCCGGACGTCACCCGAGGACGCGCCCCTCTTCGACGTCTTCTGGAAAGAGGAGGCCAGGGCGAGGGTCGTCCCGGCCGAGGAGTTCCTGAAGGGGATGCCCGACGGGCTCAAGGGCAGCTACCTGCTCGTCCCCGCCGCCGAGCGTCCCGCCGTTCCCGGCGACGTCCTCTCCCGGCCCGAGGTCCTCGGCCTGCTCCGGGGCCGGCTCGAGCCGCATGAGAGGATGAAGGACAGCCTGGCCCGGCTGGAGGACGCGGTCATCGTTCGGACGGTCGGCGACGCCGTACGGATCTGGCTCGGCCATCCCGGGCTCAATTTCCTGACGCCCGCCGGAGACCTGCTCCTCGCCTCCGGGCTGCTCAAGCTCGGCGAGAAGTCCGGCGGCATCATCGCCCTGGCCGCGGAAGCGCGGCGGCTCGAGGACGAGGCCGGACGGCTCGAGGCCGCCCTGGCCCCCCTAGCCGCGGCCCTCGAGGCCAGGGCCACGGCGGCGGCCGCCCTCGAGCGGGAGCTCGAGGCCGAGCGGGAACGGCTCCTCGGCGCGGACCGGACCCTGGCCGACCGGAGGAAGGAACACGGCTTCAGCCGGGCCGAGGGCGAGAAGATCCGCGCCAACCGCGACCTTCTCGTCCGCGAGCTCGAGGTCCTGCGGAGCGACAAGGAGTCGCTCGTCCTGACCCTCGACGCGCTCCGCGGGCGCCTGGAAGCCGGCGACTCGAGCCTCCTCGCGATGCGGGGGACGATCGAGGAGAAGGAGCGGGCCCTGGCCGGGCGGCAGGAGACGGTCGACGCGTCGGCGCGGAGCCACTTCGAGCTCAAGGCCGGGCTCGACCTCGTCCAGGAGAAAATGAACGGCCTCCGCGGCCAGCTCGAGGCCGCGGCCCGCCGCAAGGAGGCCGCCGAGGCCAAGATCAACGCCCTCGAAGCCGACGCCCGCAGGAGCGAGGAGGACAAGACCCGGCTCCGCGAGGACATCGCCGTCTTCCGCGAGAAGGCCAAGGCGCTCCGGGCCGAGGAGGCCGGCGCGGAGGCGGCCCTGGCCGCGGCCGAGTCGGGGCTCGAAGCGGTCCGGGGCGACGTCGAGCGCCTGGAGGCGGCCGGCCGCAGGACGCGAGAGGAGGAAGAGGCGGCCAAAGACGAGCGCGTCCGCCACGAGATCCGCAAGGCCGAGGTCGACCGCGACCTCGTCAACCTCGACGAGATGTGCTGGCAGGAGCTCAAGAAGACCCTGGCCGAGCTGCGGGCCGAGTCCGAGGCCGCGCGCCAGGCGCCTCCGGCGGCCCCGGCGCCCGAGGCGGAAGCGGAGGGCGAGGACCTGGGCGAAGGCGTCGAGGACGAGGCCGAGGAGGCCCAGGCCGAAGCGGCGGCGCCGCCCGAATCGTCCGAGGCGGCCGCGGCCGGCGGCGTGCCCGAAGCCCCGCGGCCCCGCCGCACGGCGAGGAAATGGCGGCCGCTCGCCGAGATGTCCGACGAAGAGGTCGAGCGGGAGCTCGACGAGTCCAGGGAGAGCCTAAACCGCTACAAGGCCGTCAACCTCATGGCCGAGGAGGAGTTCCTCGAGCAGAAGACGCGCCACGACTTCCTCGTCGGCCAGCGCCAAGACCTCCGGGAGTCCATCCATTCGACCCAGGAGGCCATCCTCAAGATCGACGAGGAGAGCAAGGCCCAGTTCCTCAAGGCCCTGGAGGAGGTCAACAAGAACTTCCTGGAGCTCTTCACGGCCCTCTTCAAGGGCGGGAACGCCGAGGTCAAGCTCCTCGAGCCGGACAACCCGCTTGAGAGCGGCGTCGAGATCGTCGCCCAGCCGCCCGGCAAGCGCGTCCAGAACCTCAACCTCCTCTCGGGCGGCGAGAAGTCCCTGACGAGCATGGCCTTCCTCTTCGCCCTGTTCCGTTACAAGCCGTCGCCGTTCTGCTTCCTCGACGAGGTCGACGCGGCCCTCGACGATGTCAATCTGATCCGCTTCCTCGACCTGCTGAAGGCCATCAAGCACCAGACCCAGTTCGTGCTCATCACCCACAACTACAAGACGATGGAGGTCGCGGACTATATTTACGGCACGACCATGTCGGAGCCGAACATGACCAAGCTCCTGTCCGTGAAGCTCGAGCGCAAGGGCGGCGGCGAGGTCATGAATAACCCGTCCTGACCCGGGCCGAAGCTCCGGATGGACGGCAAGGAGGGCCGATGTCGCTCTACGTCTGGATCATCCTCGCCTATCTCCTGGTGCTGGCCGCGCTGAACTTCGTCCGCTCGCGGCGCATAAAGAGCCAGGAGCAGTTCATGGTCGCCGGCCGCAGCCTGAAGTGGCAGGTCATGGTCTTCACCCTGATCTGCACCTGGATCGGCTCGGGGACCTTCATCGCCGGCGCCGAGTTCGCCTCCAAGGCCGGCTTCTCGGCCCTCTGGCTGGCCGCGGGCGCGTGGGTCGGCATCCTCGTCATCTACTTCCTCGCCGCCAAGATCCACACCTTCGGCCAGTACACGGTCGGCGATGTCCTCGAGGTCCGCTACGGGCCCGCGGCCCGGCTCTTCGGGGCCATCGCCCTCGTCCTCTCGTTCGTCTCGATCGTCTCCTACCAGTTCGTCGCCGGCGGCTTCATCCTCAACGTCATCACCGACGGCCGGATCTCGGAGGCGACGGGGACGCTCATCGCCGCGGGCTTCGTCATCCTGTTCACGGCTCTGGGCGGGATGGTGGCCATCGCCTACACGGACCTGCCGAACGGCATCATCATCGTCCTGGCCTGCCTCCTGGCCGTGCCCTTCGTCATCGCCGCGGCGGGCGGCCTGCCCGGGGCCAAGGAAGCCCTCCCCGCCGGCTACTTCGCCGTCGTCAACAACCAGTTCGGCGTCCACCCCTGGCTCAAGGCCGTCGGGTACTTCCTGTCGACGATGTTCCTCCTCATGGGCGTCCAGAGCATGTACCAGAAATTCTACAGCGCCAAGTCGGGCAAGGACGCCAAAAAGGCCGTGGCCTGGTGGACGGTCGGGACGGTCTTCGTCGAGACGATCGTCGTCGTCATCGCCGTCTTCGCGTTCAGCAAGCTCAAGGGACAGATCGACCTGAGCCTGCCGAAGGCGGGCGGCAAGGTCGTCCTGATGGCCGCGAAGCAGCTCGTCCCCTTCCCCGTCGGCGTCCTCCTCCTCGGCGCGGCCTGCGCCGTCGTCATCTCCACGGGCATGAACTACCTCCTCTCGCCGTCAACGACGCTCATGCGCGACATCTACCAGCGCTTTCTGAAGAAGGACGCCGACCCGAAGAAGATGGTCGCGCTGCAGAAGGTCCTGGTCGTGGCCATCGGCGTCCTGGCCTTCCTGCTCGCCACCCAGCTCAAGTCGGTCCTCGAGATGAGCTTCTTCGCCTACACGATCTACGGCGCCGCCATCACCCCGGCCCTCATCGCCGCCCTGGCCTGGAAGCGGGCGACCAAGGCGGGCGGGCTGGCCTCCATCATCTCCGGCACGGTCGTCTGCCTCTCCTTCTTCATCGCCTCCAAGCTCCTGCCGGCCGCCCAGGCGCCGGACGGCGACCCGTGGGGCATACCGCTCATCTACCCGGCCCTCATCGCCTCTCTCGGCGCCCTGGTCATCGTCAGCCTGCTGACCCCGAAGCCAAAGCCTGAGCTGCTGGAGAAGTTCTTCCCCGCTAAGGGAAAATAGGGACTGTCCCCCCAGGGGACTGTCCCTCTTCGGAGAAAGAGGCTGCGATGAAGCCGGGCGTTCTTTACGACAGGCGCTTCGCCGACCACTCCATGGGCCCCTACCACGTCGAGAGCCCGGAGCGCGTCCTCGTCCTCAACCGGATGCTCGAGGAAGAGGCGGCCGGGACGTTCCTCGCCGTCGGGCCGCGCCCGGCGACCGACGAGGAGCTGGGCTGGGTCCACGAGCGGGCCTATATCGACTTCCTCAGGGCGACCGCGGGCCGCGACTGGACCTTCATCGACGGGGACACGTCCGCGGGGCCGAAAACGTTCGATACGGCGCTTCTCGCTGCCGGCGGCTTCCTGAAGCTCCTCGACCTCATCCTCGACGGCGGCGCCCGCCACGGCCTGGCCCTCGTCCGGCCGCCGGGACACCACGCCGAGGCCTCGCGGGCCATGGGCTTCTGCTTCTTCAACAACGTCGCCGTCGGCGCCGAGCATCTCATCCGCAGGCGCGGGCTGCGGCGCGTCCTCGTCGTCGACTGGGACCTCCACCACGGCAACGGCACCCAGCACGCCTTCTACTCCCGGCCGGACGTCCTGTATTTCTCGACCCACCAAGTCCCCCTCTTCCCGGGCACGGGCGCCGTCCGCGAAACCGGCGACGGGCCCGGCAGGGGCTTCAACCTGAACATCCCCTTGGCCGCCGGGAAGGGCGACGCGGATTTCCTCTACGTCTTCCGGAAGATCCTCGGCCCCGTCGCCGCGGGCTTCCGGCCGGAGTTCATCCTCGTCAGCGCGGGCTTCGACATCGGCCGCGGCGACCCGCTCGGCGGGATGCTCGTCAGCCGCGAGGGGTTCGGCCGGCTCACCGACGCCCTCCTCCTCGCGGCCGAGGAATGGTGTCCCGGCCGGGTCGCCGTCGTCCTCGAGGGCGGCTATGACCTCGACGTCCTCAGGGGAGGCGTCCGGGAGGTCCTCGGCCGACTGGCCCGGCCCTCCCCGCCCGAACCTCTTCCCGACGCGGCCCCGTCCAATGCGACCCTGCGCGAGATCGAACCCTGCTTCCGGGCGTTCCGTCCCTTCTGGAACCTCGGCGACCCCGACTGTCCTCCCCAGGGATGAGCGTCCCTTTTATAGGACAAATCGCTCCCAACTCCCCCTGGTCTCCAGGGGAGGCCTTTGGCATGATTTTTGCTGTAAAGAAAGACGTTAAAAGGAGAGCTATTATGAGAAAAGCACTCATCGTCATCGCCGCTCTCATCCTCGTCTTCACTGCCTCCTGGGCGCAGGAGGGGCAGCCGTCGCAGGAAAAGCCGCCCGCGGCGGCCACTCCGCAGCAGCAGCCAAGCCCAGCCCAGCCGCCCCAGGACGTGAAATACACGAACGACTCCGTGGCCCAGGTGAGCTTCGTCGAGGGCAAGACCTTCGTCCAGCGGGCCTCCGACCTCGGCTTCGAGGAGGGGGTCCTCAATATGCCCGTGAGCGAGGGGGACCGCCTCGGCACGGCCGACGGCCGGATGGAAGTCCATTTCGGCCGGGGCAACTACATCCGCCTCGACAACGACTCCAAGCTCGACATCCTGAACCTGCCCAAGAAGGGCGATAACATCGCCCGGCTCCGAGTCTGGTCCGGAGGCGTCTACCTCGTCGTCGGCACGCTGGCCAAGGAGAAGGCCATCGAGATCCACACCGCCGACTCCTCGTTCTACGTCCTCGACAAGGGGATCTACCGGATCAACGTCCGCGAGAACCACGACACCGAGATCCTCGTCTTCCGCGGCTTGATCGAGGCGGCCGGCGAAGGCGGCTCGACCCTGGTCAAGGCCGAGCAGAGGCTCGAAGTGACCGAGGGCCGCTTCTCCGGCAAGCCCTCGGCCTTCATGGCCGTGGCCGACGACGCCTTCGACCGGTTCAACCAGTCGCGGAACGCCGAGCTCGGCCAGCAGTTCGCCAAGAACGGCAAGCGCTACCTCCCGGAGGAGCTCGGCGACTACGAGTCCGAGCTCGACCAGAACGGCGAGTGGCGATACGTCCCGCCCTACGGCGACGTCTGGATCCCCAATGGGGTCGACGAGGACTGGCGGCCCTATTGGAACGGGCGCTGGAGCTGGCTTGGGATGAGCGGGTGGACGTGGCTCCCCTACGACACATGGGGCTGGGCCACCTTCCATTACGGCCGCTGGCATTGGGGCATCGACATGGGCTGGTACTGGATCCCCATGTCCATGTGGGGCCCGGGCTGGGTCGACTGGTGGTGGGACGACATGTACTTCGGCTGGGCGCCCCTGAGCTACTGGGGCTACCCCGGCGTCCTGTACGGCGGCCGCTTCTACGGCGGCTATTACGGCGGGTACTATCCGTACGGCTCGCGGGCCCTGACCGTCGTCCGCCGGGACCAGCTCAAGTCCCCCAACGTCGCCCGCGTCGCCGTGCGTGACACGGCCACGTTGAGCACGCTGACGAAGATGAGCCTGACCAACCGGACGGTCAACCTGAGGCCGTCCGGGACCAGGATCTCCGTCCAGCCGATGAACGGCAACCGGGTCATGCTGCGGAAAGACGGCAACTCGGGCGGCCTGGTCCAGGACCGCGGCGTCGGCCGCAGCGCGCAGGGCGAGCGTGGCTCGCAGGGCTCGGCCGGGACGGCGATCAAGCGGGACGGCGGCTCCCAGGGCAAGAGCAGCGCGGGCACCCAATCGAAGTCGGGCAGCTCCGGCAAGTCGTCCTCGGGCCGCTCGTCCGGCTCGTCCAAGGGCTCGGGTTCCGGGGCCCGCAGGATCCATAAGGACGAGGCCTCCGCGCCGTCGTCCTCCGGCTTGGGCGCGGGCTACGGCTCCGCCATCGCGTCCGGCGCCGCCGCCGGACCCCGGGGCGCGGCCTCCCAGAGCCTGCGGACCTATCCCGCTTCACCGCTTGTTCACGGCCCCAGCCTGTCCTACGGTGACGGGGGCGCGTCGCGGGCCCGCTCGTTCTCGGGCGGCACCTATTACGGCGGCTCCCGGGGGAGCTCCATCGGCCGGTCGTATTCATCGCCGCGGTCGGGCGGCTCCTCGGCAAGGGTCTCGCCGCGCACCGGCAGCTCGTCCGGGAAATCCTCCTCCAGCCGCGGTTCCGGTTCGGTCTCGCGCGGCAGCTCCGGCTCCCACTCGAGCGGCGGCGTCCGGAGGAAATAAGGACTCAGAACCCCTTTCCCATACCAGGGGGCGTCCCTTCCGCTTGAGCCGGTAAGGAAGGGGCGTCCCCTTCTTTTTTTGTCAGTGCTCTAGTGCTCTTCGCTGGCTTTCTGCAAGGAGTAGTAGTCCAGGATCCTGAGGTGGTCGGCGGTCGTGCAAAAGCGTGCCGGCTCGGTCCCCGGGAAGAAGACCTCCCGGAAGGGAAAGAGGCAGGCCGGTGTCACGAGCAGCCCCGTCTTCCGGTCGATATCGACGAAGACGAGGTTCGGCGGCACCTCGAAATCTTCGCTCGCGGTCGGCCCGCCCTCGTTCACGGCGTCGGTCGCCGGCGGCATCGCCTTCCTCTTGTCCGCGATGACCCGGCCGAAGAAGTCCTGCCAGATGGGCAGGGCGGCCGCGGCGCCCGTCTGCCTCTCGCCGAGCGAGACCTGCTTGTCGTTCCCGACCCAGACGCCGGCGCAGAGCGTCGGGGAGAAGCCCATGAACCAGGCGTCGGAATACTTGTCGGTCGTGCCCGTCTTGCCGGCCAGCGGCCAGTTGAGGGCGGCGGCGGCGGCCCCCGTCCCCTCCCGGACGACGCCCTGCATCAGGTAGGTCATGACGTAGGCCGTCTGCGGGGAGATGACGTCCTCCGACTCCGGCTTGGTCTCCTCGAGGAGGTTGCCGTCCTTGTCCTCGATCCGGGAGATGAAGTAGGGTTTGGCCCGGGCACCCTTGTTCGGGAAGACCGAATAACCCGAGACGAGCTCGCCCAAGGTGATCCCGAACGCCCCCAGGCTCAGGGAAAGGTAAGGATAGACGGGCGAGACGATGCCGAAGCGGCGGCAGTAGTCGACGCCGACCTGGGGCGAGATGTAGTCGAGGAGCTTCGCCGTGACGACGTTCCGCGATTCCTCGAGGCCGAGGCGGACGGTCACGGCGCCCTTGTACTGCCGGTCGTAGTTCCGCGGCGACCACGGCTCGCCGTTCCAGCGGTCGATGAAGGTCGTCGGCTCGTCGACGATCAGGCTGGCCGGGGTGAAACCGTTCTCGATGGCCGCCGTGTAGAGGAAGGGCTTGATGGCCGAGCCGGTCTGGCGCGGCGCTTGCATGGCCCTGTTGAACTGGCTGGCACGGAACGAGTAGCCGCCGACCATGGCCTTGATTTGCCCGGTCTGGGGCTCGATGGCCAGGAAGCCGCCGTTGCGGACCGGATGCTGGTCGAGGGAGACCGAGGCCTCGCGCCGGGCCTCGTCCGCGGACCTGACGCGGACCTGGACGACGTCGCCGCGCTTCAAGAGGGCGCTAAGGGCCCCGCTCCGGGTCCAGCCGATGTCCTTGTTCGTCAGCCGCCCCGTGTAGCCCTTGACCCGGACCGCCGCCTCGGTCCCCGAAGCGGCGAGGACGATGGCGTCATAGACCTCGTCCGGCTCGAGCGACGAGGTCCCCCAGCTACGGAGCCACTGCCCCTCGAGGTCCGGCTGCAGCCGGTCGACGAGGGACTTGCGGACATCAGGCGCGGCGGTGAGCAGGTTGGGCTTGTCCGCCCGCCAGCCGTCCATGGCGTTCTCGACGTCGCGGAGCCCCTTGCGCAGGGCCGACTCGGCGTAGGTCTGGAGGGTCGGGTCGAGGGTCGTGTAGACCTTGAGTCCGCCCGTCTTGAGGGCCTCCTTGCCGTAGTTTTTCTCGACGTACTTGCGGACTTCCTCGAGGAAATAGGCGGCGTGCTCGCCGCTCGTCTGCCGCTGCGGCAAGACCTTCATCGGCGTCAGTTTGGCCGACTCGGCCTGGGCCTTGGTGATGTAGCGCTCCTCGGCCATCCGGTTGAGGACGTGGTTTCGGCGCTCGAGCGTGATCTTGGAGTTCTCGTAGGGGGAATACCGGCCCGGCCGCTGGAAGATGCCGGCGATGAGCGCCGCCTCCTCCAGGGTCAGGTCCTTGACGCTCTTGCCGAAGAAGACGTCTGCGGCCGAGCCCACGCCGTAGCCGCCGTCGCCGAGGTAGAAGTAGTTGCAGTAGATCTCGAGGATCCTCTTCTTGGTGTACTTCTTCTCGATCTCCCGGGCCAGGAACATCTCCTTGAGCTTCCGCCGCAGGCTCACCTCCGGATGGAGGAACAGGGAGCGGGCCAGCTGCTGGGTGATCGTGCTCGCGCCCTGCGGCCGCTGGCCGCGCACGACCCTGGGCAGGTCATCCCGGAGGGCCCGGAGGATGCCGCGGAAATCGACGCCCGAGTGGCTGAAGAAGCGGTTGTCTTCGGTGGCGATGATGGCCTTGATCAGGACATCGGGGATGTCGGCGAAGGGGACCTCGATGCGCCGCTCCTCGGCGAACTCCTTGATGGGCCGTCCGTCGGCGGCGTAGACCGTCGTGATGAGCTTGGACTTCATCGTCTCGAGCTCGGAGATCGAGGGGAGGTCGTCCTTGACGGCCATGTAGGCCCCGAAGAGCGCGCCCAGGACGGCCGCCGCGGCGGCGAAGAAGAGGAGAAGCAGGATGCGGACGAGGTCCGGCCAGCGGAATTTCGGGATCTTGATCGTGAGCTTCGGCACGGCCATCGGCTTAAAGATTCATCATAACAAATCGAATCGGAAAAAACAAAAAGCCGGGCAGGCGCTCGTTGCCTAGGATGTTAATCTTTATAAAGGGTAAGCCAAACCCATTTTCCATCTTCCCCTTTTTGAGAATAGGAATTAGTGGGGTGTTTTATTCTCTGCGCCCACACATGGGCAGTTTTGTCAGATTCCTTGGTGGAATCGTCTTTGATAAAGTCTTTGAAGTCCTGTGGCAATTTTCCAACTGGTGTCGTTTTCACATCAAAAAGCGAGGGTGCCGATGCCCAAGCATACGCCACGAACGAGATTCTGGAATCGATGCCGACGTCATTCGCCGTAGCCCTTACCTTAAATTCTCTTGTTGCGTGGGGATTAATGCTTCCAACCAGAATCCCCATGCAATTATAGGAAGGCTCGTTAATTCC
>JBBISK010000079.1:0-1220 GCA_037441295.1 Candidatus Aminicenantota bacterium
CGCCATAGCCCCGCTCGAACGGCTGGGCCTGGAACCGGCCGTACTTGTCCGTCAGCGTCTCGAAATCGCACTCCAGGTACTTCGGCCTCTGGAAATTCGCTTCGCTCATGTGTCCTCCTTCCGGGTTGTCCTCGGGGATCCCTCAGGCACTATTTGGAATAAAGCTCGACGACCAGGTGCTCCTCCACGGGGATGGTGACGTCCTGGCGCTTGGGCACGGCGAGGACCCGGCCCTTCATGTTCTCCGCGTCGACCTCGAGCCAGCCGGGGACGGTCTTGCTGCGGCTCGCGGCGACGACGGCCTTCATCGTTTCGTCCTTGGCCGTGCGGGCCTTGAACTCGACGACGTCGCCCGGCTTGACCAGGGCCGAGGGGATGTTGACCCGCCGGAAGTGCCCGTGGCCGATCAGCTGGCGGGCGTGGCCGCGGGAGAGCGAGAAGCCCATGAGGAAGACGGCGTTGTCCAGCCGCCGCTCGAGCATGGACAGGAGGTTCTCGCCGGTCACCCCTTTCTGACGCTCGGCCCGCCGGAAGAAGAAGCGGAACTGCTCCTCCGACATCCCGTAGAACCTCTTGAGCTTCTGCTTCTCCCGGAGCTGGATCGCGTAGCCGAGGATCCTCTTCCTGGTGCGCCCGTGCTGGCCGGGCGCATAGGCCCGCCGCTCGATGGGGCACTTGTCCGTCAGGCACTTGTGGCCCTTGAAAAAGAGCTTGTTCTTCTCGACCCGGCACAGCCGGCAATCGGGTCCTTGATATTTCGCCATGGTCTCCTCCGGCCCTCAGACCCGCCGCCGCCGGCGGACGCGGCAGCCGTTGTGCGGGATGGGCGTCACGTCCTTGATGGACTTGATCTCCATCCCGGCCGCCTGGAGCGCCCGGATGGACGACTCCCGGCCCGCCCCCGGCCCGGCCAGCCGGACGTCGACGTAGCGGACGCCGAATTCCCTGGCCTTGGTCGCCGCGTTCTTGGCCGCGAGCTGGGCGGCGAACGGCGTGCCCTTGCGGGCGCCCTTGAGCCCCGCCGTCCCGGCGCTGGCCCAGCAGAGGGCGCCGCCCTGGTGGTCGGTGATGGTGATGATCGTATTGTTGAACGTGGACTGGATGTGGGCCACTCCGTAGCCGATCTCCTTGCGGACCTTCTTCTTCTTCGCTGTCTTGGCTTTGGGCATGCGCGCGTCCCCTCCTTAGGCTTTCTTTTCCTTGAGTTTCTTGATCTTCGA
>JBBISK010000079.1:1230-10073 GCA_037441295.1 Candidatus Aminicenantota bacterium
CGGGTCCGGGCGTTCGTCTTCGTCCGCTGCCCCCGCACGGGGAGTTTCTTCTTGTGGCGGAGCCCCCGGTAGCAGCCGATGTCGACGAGCCGCTTGATGTTCATCGTGACTTCCTTGCGGAGGTCACCCTCGATCTTCTCGCGCTTCTCGATGATCCGGCGGATCTTGTCGACCTCGTCCTCGGTCAGCGCTTTGACCTTTTTGTTCTTGTCGATCTTGGCCTCGGCCAGGATCTTGTTCGATTTCGAGCGGCCGATCCCGTAGATATAGGTCAGCCCGATCTCGATCCTCTTCTCCGGCGGGAGCGTGATGCCTGCGATTCTTGCCATGGGGTACCTCGCCTTATCCTTGTCTTTGCTTGTGGCGCGGGTTGGTGCAGATGACCCGCACGACGCCCTTGCGCCGGACGATCTTGCAGTTCCGGCAGATCTTCTTCACGGAGGCTTTGACTTTCATCGTCGTTTCCTTTGACTCACTTATAGCGATACGTGATCCTTCCCTTGGTCAGGTCGTAGGGGGAAAGCTCGACGAGGACGCGGTCCCCCGGCAGGATGCGGATGAAGTGCTTACGCATCTTCCCCGAGATGTGGGCCAGGATGACGTGCTTGTTCGAGAGCTCGACCCGGAACATGGCGTTCGGCAGGGTCTCCAGGACGACGCCTTCGGCTTCGAACATGTCCTGCTTAGGCATGGGGGCTCTCCTCCTTCTCGGGGGCGGATCGGAACGCCCCGTCGTCGTCCTCGCGGGCGGTCAGGACCTCCGGCCCGTTGTCCGTCAGGGCCACGGTGTGCTCATAGTGGGCGGAGATGCTCCGGTCCTTGGTCACGGCCGTCCAGCCGTCCTCGAGGACGTCGACCTCCCAGCCGCCGGCGGCGATCATGGGCTCGATGGCCAGGGCCATCCCCGGGCGGAGCCGGGGGCCGCGGCCGGCCGGCCCGAAGTTCGGGATCTGGGGCTCCTCGTGCAGGGCGCGGCCGATGCCGTGCCCCACTAACTGGCGGATGATGGAGAATCCCTCGTCCTCGACGGACCGCTGGATGGCGGCCGAGACGTCGGACAGCCGGTTCCCCTCCCGGACCTCTTCGAGGCCCTTCCAGAATGAGCGGCGGGCCGCCGCGATGAGCCGCGCGGCCTCGGCCCCCGCGCGGCCGGCCGGCACGGTCAGGGCCGAGTCGCTGTAGAAGCCCTCATAGAGGACGCCGAAGTCCAGGCTGACGATGTCGCCCTCCTGGAGGATCCGCCCCGAGGGGATGCCGTGGATAACCTCCTCGTTCACGGATACGCAGACCGAGGCCGGGTAGCCGCGGTAGCCCTTGAAGGCCGGGACGGCCCCGAGCTCCCGCGTCCGCTTCTCGGCGTAGACATCGAGGTCGCGGGTCCGGATCCCCGGCCGGACGAGGGGCCCGAGCTCGCCCAGGACGCGGGCCGCGATCCGGCCCGCCTGCCTCATGAGCTCGAGTTCCGCGGCGGACTTGCAGATGATCATGACGGTTCCTGCGCCCCCTTCGCCCGGCGGAGCTCTCCGTCGAGGATGTCCCGGACGGCCCGGAAGGTCTCCTCGCCCGTGCCGTTGCCCTCGACGCGGTGGAGGACGCCCTTCGCCTGGTAGTGGGAGATAAGGGGCTCCGTCTTGGCGTGGTAGGTCCTCATCCGCTCCTGAATGACGTCGGGGCGGTCGTCCGTCCTCTGGACAAGAGCCGTGCCGCAGACGTCGCAGACGCCCTCGCGGGCCGGCTTCCGGGTGATGACGTTGAAGATCGCCCCGCAGGAGGGGCAGACCCGACGGGTGGCCAGGCGCCGGATGACGACGTCCTCCCTCGTCTCGATGAGGAAGACGACCTCGGGCCGGCCGCCGTCGAGCTGCTCGACGCTCCGCGCCTGGGAAAGGTTCCGGGGATAGCCGTCGAGGGCGTAGCCCTCCCGGCAGTCCGGGGCGGACAGGCGCTCCTCGAGGAGCTTGAGGACGACGGCGTCGTCGACGAGGCCGCCCTTGCCCATCTGGGCCGCGGCCTGCTGGCCGAGCGGCGTCTTCTTCTGGACGGCGTCGCGCAGGAGATCCCCCGTGGAGATCTTGGGAAACCCGTAGGCGGACTCGATGAGGCTCCCCACGGACCCCTTGCCGCTGCCGGGCGCGCCGAGAAGGATGACCCTCATCCCCTCCTCCCCCGGATCCGGCTCCGGCGCATGAAGCCGTCGTAGTGGCGCATAACGAGCTGGGCCTCGATCTGCTGCATCGTGTCCATGGCGACGCCGACGACGATGAGGATCGAGGTCCCCCCGAAGAGGAAGTCGATGCCCAGGCCCTGGGTGATGAACTTGGGCAGGTTGGCCTCGAGCCAGGGCCCGACCCAGGGCAGGGACTGGAGCTTGAGGCCGGTGATGAGGAACTCCGGCAGGATGGCCACGACGGCGAGGTAAATGGCGCCGACGAGCGTGATCCGCGACAGGACCTCGTCGATGTAGTCGGAGGTGTTCTTGCCCGGCCGGATGCCCGGGATGAAGCCGCCGTACTTCCGGAGGTTGTCGGCGACGTCGACCGGGTTGAAGATGATCGAGATGTAGAAGTAGGTGAAGAAGATGATGGCCGCGATGTAGAAGAGGTTGTAGAGGGGCATGCCCATGCCGAACTGGTCCGCGATCGTCTTCAGCACCGGGACCTTGATGAGCTGGGCGAACGTCATCGGGATGGTGATGACCGAGGCGGCGAAGATGATCGGGATGACGCCGCCCGTGTTGACGCGCAGCGGCAGGTGGGTGCTCTGGCCGCCGTAGACCTTGCGGCCGACGACCCGCTTGGCGTAGGAGACGGGGATGCGCCGCTGGCCGCGCTCGACGAAGACGATGAAGGCGATGACGGCGATCATCAGGGCGCCGAGGAAGATGATCTTGAGCGGGTCGATGGAGCCGCTGCGGAAGTTGCCGAGGAGGCTGTTGAGGCCCGAGGGGAAGCGGACGACGATGCCGGCGAAGATGATGAGGGAGATGCCGTTGCCGATGCCGCGCGCCGAGATCTGCTCGCCCAGCCACATGACGAAGACCGTCCCCGTGGTCAGGGTCAGGACGGTCAGAAGCCGGAAGCCCCAGCCGCCGTGGGGCACGATGAGGGCGCCCCCCGGGGCCTTGAGGCTCTCCAGGAAGACGGCGATGCCGAAGGCCTGGATGAAGCAAATTCCGATCGTCCCGTAGCGGGTGTACTGGGTGATCTTCTTGCGGCCGAGCTCGCCCTCTTTGGACAGGCGCTCGAGGTAGGGCCAGACGACCGTCAGCAGCTGGAGGATGATCGAGGCGCTGATATAGGGCATGATGCCCAGGGCGAAGATCGTCATGCGCGACATGTAGCGCCCGGAGAACAGGTCGATGAAGCCGAGGATATTGCCCTTCTGCTGCGCCCAGAACTCGGCCAGGGCCGAGGCGCTGATGCCAGGGTTGGGGATCTGGCCGCCGATCCGGTAGACGGCGAGGAGGAGGAGGGTGAAGATGACCCTCTTGCGGAGCTCCGGAATGCTGAAGATGTTGCGGATGCTGTCTAACATGGGCCTACCCGATGACGACGGCCTTGCCGCCTTTCGCTTCGATCTTCTTCAGGGCCGAAGCGGAGAACTTGTGCGCGTGGACGGTCTTGGCCGCGGCGAGGTCGCCCCGGCCGAGGACCTTGACCCGCTCGGAGGCCTTCTGGATGAGCCCCGAGGCGACGAGGTCCTCGATGCCGATCTCCGCCTTGGCGATCCGGACCAGGCTGTCGAGGTTGACGACCGTGTATTCGGTCCGGAAGACACTGGTGAAGCCGCGCTTCGGGATGCGGCGGACGAGGGGCATCTGCCCGCCCTCGAAGTCGCGCTTGCGGGAATAGCCGCTGCCCTGGAGCTGGCCCTTGCTGCCGCGGCCGGCCGTCTTGCCCCAACCGGAGCCTGGCCCGCGCCCAACCCGCTTGCGGTCCTTTCTCGAGCCCTTGGCAGGTTTCAGGTTGCTGAGGTTCATGGCTTCTCCGTCGCCTCCACTTTAAGGACATGGCCGATCTTGCGGACCATGCCGAGCGTCTCGGGGGACTCCCGGCGGACGACGCAGGATTGCGGCTTCCTCAGCCCGAGCCCCCGGGCGACCTCCCGCTGGCTGCGGGGGTAGCCGACGAGGCTCCGGACCAGGGTGATCTTCAGGTAACGCTCCGGCTCCGCCGAGCCAGCGGGCCGGCGGGCCTTCCCGGGCTTGATCGCTTTGTCCGTCATTGTCCACCTTTGGCCTTCCCGCGGCTTCGGGCCACGTCCTCGGGGTTGCGCACGCTCCTGAGGGCGGCCATGGTCGCGTTGGCGACGCTGATCGGGTTCGAGCTGCGGATCGATTTCGTCAGGATATCGTGGATCCCGGCCAGCTGCATGATGACCCGGACGGCCCCGCCGGCGATGACGCCCGTCCCCTTCGCCGCGGGGCGGAGGACGACGACGCCGGCGCCGTCGATGCCCTTGACGGCGTGGGGCAGGGTCGTCTCGGCCAGGGGCACCCGCATCATGCTCTTCTTGGCCGCCTCGACGCCCTTGCGGATGGCCTGCGGGACCTCCCGGGCCTTGCCCTTGCCGATGCCGACCCGGCCGCGCTCGTTGCCGACCGCGACGAGGGCCGAAAAGCTCAGGTTCTTGCCGCCCTTGACGACCTTGGTGACCCTGCGGATGGAGATGACCTGGTCCTTGAGCTCGAACCCGTCCTCGTCCAGCGCGACGGCCTTCTCGAATCTGCGATCTTCAACCACGCTCGTGCCTCCTTCTGCGCCCGTTCCTCTAGAACTCGATGCCCGATTTCCGCATGGCGTCCGCCAGGGTCTTGATGCGCCCGTGGTAGGGGTAGACGCCGCGGTCGAACACGACCCGGCCGATGTTCTTGGCCTTCAGCCGCTCGGCCAGGACTTGGCCGAGGAGGGCGGAGGCCTTCTTGTTCTTGCCGTTCTTGGACTTTTCCTGGAACGCCTTTTCGAGCGTCGAGGCCGTCAGGAGGACGGTCCCGGCGGCGTCATTGATGACCTGGGTGTACAGGTACGTGTTGCTCTTGAACACGTGGACCCGGGGCCGCTCCGGCGTTCCCTTGACCCGCTCGCGGATCCGCTTACGGAGCCGGTCGTCCCTAACCCGCTTGGCGACGATCTTGTTCTTAAGCACTGGCCACCCCCGCCTTCCGTTCTTTCTTGATCAGGCGCTCGCCCAAATACCGGACGCCCTTCTGCTTATAGGGGTCCGGCAGGCGGAAATGCTTGATGTCGTCCGCGACCTGGCCGACGAGCTGACGGTCGATGCCCCGGATGGTGAGGAGGGTCGGCTTTTCGGCCACGACCTCGACCCCGGCCGGGATGTCGTAGACGATCGGCCGGGAATAGCCCAGGCTGATCTCGAGCTTCCCCTTGTCGACCTTGGCCTTGTAGCCGACGCCCACGATCTCCATCTGTTTGGCGAAGCCCTCGGTGACGCCGCGGACGGCGTTCTGGGCCAGGGCCCGGCAGAGGCCGTGGAGGCTGCGGGCCGACTTCGTCTCCTCGGCCCGGGTCAGGGACAGCGCGCCGCCGTCCAGGGCCGCTTGGATCCCGGGGGAGAGCGGCGAAGAGAGCTTCCCCTTCTTCCCCTCGAAATCGATGCGGTCCGGCTGGATCGTGACCTTGACGCCCGCCGGTATCGTGATGGGCTTTTTCCCGACTCGCGACATCTTGACCTCTCCTTACCAGACGCTGCAGAGGACTTCGCCCCCCAGCCCCTCCTCCTCGGCCTTTCGGCCGGGGATGACGCCGTGCGACGTCGAGACGATGACGAGGCCCAGGCCGTCCAGGACCTTCGGGACGGAGTCCTTGGTGCAGAAGACCCGGCAGCCGGGCTTGCTGACCCGGCGCAGGCCGCTGATGACGCTCCGGCCGTCCTCGCCGTACTTCAGCGTCACGTTGAGGATCCCCTGCTTGTGGTCGTCGACGACCTTGAAGTTCTTGATGTAGCCCTCGTCCTTGAGGATCTTGGCGATCTCGACCTTCAGCCCCGACGACGGGACGGAGACCTCCTTCTTCTTGGACTTGATCCCGTTCCGGATCCGGGTGAGCAAATTGGCGATGACATCCATGGGCCTATCCTTTCCTCGACATCACCAGGAAGACTTCGTAACCCCAGGGATCTCCCCCTTCAGGGCCAGCTGGCGGAAGCACAGCCGGCAGAGGTCGAACTTCCGGTAATTCCCCCGGGAGCGGCCGCAGAGGCGGCAGCGGCGCCGGACCCGGATCGCGTATTTCGGCGTTTTCGCGTTCTTGGCCATCCGCGCTGTGGTCGACACGTTCACCTCTCTTGTCAGGACTCACGGAAGGGCATGCCCAGCTTCTTGAGCAGGGCGAACGCTTCCTTATCGGTCCGGGCCGTGGTCACGATGGTGATGTTCATCCCTCGCGACCGTTCGACCTTCGTGTAATCGATCTCCGGGAACACGAGCTGGTCCCGCAGGCCCAGCGTGTAGTTGCCGCGGCCGTCGAAGGCGCCGGGCGGAACGCCCCGGAAGTCCCGGACCCGGGGCAGGACGATGTTGACGAGCCGGTCGAGGAATTCGTACATCCTCCGGCTCCGGAGCGTCACGTAGCAGGCGATGGGCTGTCCCTTCCTCAGCTTGAAAGCCGAGATCGACTTCTTGGCCCGCCCGACGCCCGGTTGCTGCCCCGTGATCTGCGCCAGCTCGACCTTGGCCGTGTCCAGGAGCTTGATGTTCTGGATGGCGTCGCCGACGCCCATGTTGACGATGATCTTCTCCAGCCGGGGCACGGCCATCTTGTTCGTGATGCCGAGCTCCTTCTGGAGCTCGGGGACGACTTCTTTCTGGTATCTCTCGAGTAGGCGGCTCATGGGCTATGTCCTCACTTCGACCTTTCGATCAGGGAGTCGCACTTGACGCAGGCCCGGCTCGTCGTCCCGTCCTCGTGCCGGCGAATGCGGACGCGCACGCCCTGGCCGCAGTCCGAGCAGAAGAGCATGACGTTGGCGATCGGGATGGGGGTCTCCTTCTCCATGACGCCGCCCTGGACGTTCTTGCTCCGGTCGGCCTTGACGAAGTGCTTGCTGAAGTGGACGCGCTCGACGATGACCCGGTTCGTCTCCGGGAGGATCTTGAGGATCTTGCCGGTCTTGCCCCTGTCCTTGCCCTTGCGGACGACGACGACGTCGTTCTTCTTGAGCTGGATCTTGGCCATCACAGGACCTCCGGGGCGAGGGAGATGATCTTCATGAACTTCCGCTCCCGGAGCTCGCGGCCGACCGGGCCGAAGACGCGCGTCCCGACCGGCTCCCCGGCCTTGTCGATGATGACGGCGGCGTTGTCCTCGAAGCGGATGTAGGAGCCGTCCCTGCGGCGGAGCTCCTTGCGCGTCCGGACGACGACGGCCCGGACGACCTTGCCCTTGGCGATCTTGCTCTCCGGGTCGGCCTCCTTGACGCTGGCCGAGATGACGTCCCCGATCCGGGCGATGCGCCCGACGCCGCCGCCGATGGGCGTGATGGCCATGATCCGCCGGGCGCCGGAATTGTCGGCGACCTTGAGCATCGTGCGCATCTGGATCATGGGCGTTCTCCGGAGGCGGCCTCGCGCCCGGCCTGGGACAGGCCGACGATCTCGAGGACGCGCCAGCGCTTCGTCTTGCTGATCGGCCGCGTCTCGATGATCCGGACGGTGTCGCCGACCCGGCACTTCTCGGTCTCGTCGTGGACGAGGAAGGTCGTCCGGCGGCGGACGATCTTCTTGTACAGGGGGTGCCGGACCTGGCGCTCGACCTGGACGGTGACCGTCTTCTTCATCTTCTTCGCGACGACGGTCCCGACCTTCGTCGTCTTCCGCTGCTGAGCCTTCGTGTCCATGCTCTACTCCGTCTCTTTCGCTAGGGCCTTGAGGAGCGTCTCGATGCGGGCGATGTCCCGCTTGACGTTCTTGACCTTCATCGGGCTGTCGAGCTGGCCCAGGGATTTCTGGAAGCGGAGCTTGAAGATCTGGTCCCGGAGCTCCGCCTCCTTGGCCTTGAGCTCGTCGGCCGACATTTCTCTGAGTTCGTGCATCTTCATCGGAGTTCTCTTCCTTCCCGGGAGATGAACCTGGTCTTGATCGGGAGCTTATGGGAGGCCAGGCGCATCGTTTCCCGCGCCAACTCCTCTTCGACGCCCTCGATCTCGAACAGGATCTTGCCGGGCCGGATGACGTCGACCCAGAACTCGGGGTCGCCCTTGCCCTTGCCCATGCGGACCTCGGTCGGCTTCTTCGTCACGGCCTTCCACGGGAAGGTCCGGATCCAAAGCTTGCCGCGCCGCTTCATGTGGCGGGTGATGGTGATGCGGCCGGCCTCGATCTGCCGGGCCGTGAGCCAGCACGGCTCGAGGGCCTGGAGGCCGTACTCGCCGAACGAGAGCGTCCCGCCGCGCTCGGCCTTGCCCCGCATCCGCCCGCGCTGCTGCTTGCGGAACTTGACTTTCTTGGGCATCAACATGGCTAGATCTCCTCGACCTCCGCCATCTGCGAGGTCATCTTCGGCTTCTCGACGTCGCTCCGGTAGATCCAGACCTTGATGCCGATCTGCCCGTAGGTCGTGAAGGCCTCGGTGAACGCGTAGTCGATGTCGGCCCGCAGGGTCTGCAGGGGCAGCTGACCCTTGAGGTACCACTCGGTCCGGGCGATCTCGACGCCGCCGAGCCGGCCCGAGCACATGACCTTGATGCCCTTGGCGCCCATCTTGAGGGCCATGTCCACGGCTTTGCGCATGGCCCGCCGGTAGGCGATCCGCTTCTCGAGCTGGACGGCGATGCCCTCGCCGACGAGGAGGGCGTTGAGCTCGGCGTGGTCGACCTCGCGGATGTCG
>JBBISK010000080.1:0-10026 GCA_037441295.1 Candidatus Aminicenantota bacterium
CGTCCTGCAGTACTTCATCTCGACCCACGGCGCCCGCAAGGGCCTGGCCGACACCGCGCTGAAGACGGCCAATTCCGGCTACCTGACCCGCAAGCTCGTCGACGTCTGCCAGGAGGTCATCATCGACGAGCACGACTGCGGCACCCTCAAGGGGCTCAACGTCTCGGCCATCGTCGAGAACGGCGAGATCATCGAGCCGTTCATCGACCGCATCGTCGGCCGCGTCGCCCTCGAGCGCGTCGTCAACCCGGACACGGGGGAGACGATCGTGGAGATGAGCGAGGAGATCACCGAGGCGGCCGCCCATGAGTTCCAGAACCTGGGCATCGAGCGGGTCAAGATCCGCTCGCTCCTCGCCTGCGAGTCGAAGCGGGGCGTCTGCCGCCTCTGCTACGGCCGGAGCATGGCCAGCGGCCGCATGGTCGAGCTGGGCGAGGCCGTCGGCATCGTCTCCGCCCAGTCCATCGGCGAGCCCGGGACCCAGCTGACGATGCGGACGTTCCACGTCGGCGGCATCGCCATGGGCGGCGCCGAGAAGTCCAGGCTCGAGGCCAAGAACGACGGCTTCATCCGGTTCAACAACCTCAAGGCCGTCGAGAACAAGGACGGCACCCTCGTCGTCGTCAACCGGAGCGCCAACATCGCCATCCTCGACCACCGCAGGCGCGAGGTCGAGCACTACCAGGTCCCCTACGCGGCCCGAATCCTGGTCAAGGACGGCGAGGAGGTCAAGGCCCGCCAGGGCTTCGCCGAATGGGACCCCTTCAACACGTTCATCCTGACCGAGGAGACGGGGACCGTCCGCTTCCACGACGTCGTCCTCGGCGTGAGCATGGAGGAGATCCAGGACGAATTCACCGGGCTGATCACCCAGGTCATCATCGACCCCAAGGACGAGAAGCTCCAGCCCCAGATCGAGCTCCTCGACGAGAAGCTGAAGGACGACAAGGGGCGGCCCGTCGTCCTCCGGAAGTACTTCCTGCCCTCGGGCGCGAACCTCCAGATCAAGGATGCCGACCGGGTCTTCGCCGGCGGCGTCCTGGCCAAGATCCCTCGCGAGGCGGCCCGCACGAAGGACATCACGGGCGGCCTGCCGAGGGCCGAAGAGCTGTTCGAGGCCCGGCGGCCCAAGAACCCGGCCGTCATCTCCGAGATCGACGGCACGATCCAGATCGGGGGACTCCTCCGCGGCTACCGCAAGATCGCCGTCCGGAACGAGCGGGGCGGCGAGAAGGAATACCTCATCCCCAAGGGCGCCCACCTCAGCGTCTCCGACGGGGAGCGGGTCCGGGCCGGCGACGCCCTCATGGACGGCCCGGTCAACCCGCACGACATCCTCCGGGTCCTCGGGGAGAAGGAGCTGGCCGAGTACCTCCTCAAGGAAGTCCAGGCCGTCTACCGGCTCCAGGGAGTCGGAATCAACGACAAGCACATCGAAACGGTCATCCGGATGATGCTGCGCTGGGTCAAGGTCGAGGAGGTCGGGGACACCGAGTTCCTGGTGGACGAACAGGTGGACAAGTTCGTCTTCCAGGGGGAGAACGAGAAGGTCATGAAGAGGGGCGGGAAGCCGGCCAAGGCCCGGCCGCTGCTCCTGGGGATCACCAAGAGCGCCCTGAGCACGGACAGCTTCATTTCCGCCGCCTCCTTCCAGGAGACGACCCGGGTCCTGACCGAGGCCAGCCTCTACGGCAAGGTCGATTACCTAAGGCGGCTTAAGGAGAACATCATCATGGGCCGGCTCATCCCGGCGGGGACGGGGTACAGGTTCTACCGGAACGTCGAGCTCAAGGAAGAGATGCCGCCCCTCCTCCTTGTTGTGGAGAAAGAAGAGGAGGTCCTGCCCGAAAGCTGAGGCCCGGGGCCCCGGCAGGGGATACGCTTCATTTTTCTTGACAGGATTAGCAATTTTTGCTAATATTCCGATATTCGCCTCCGGACTATCTTCCAGGGGATGAATAAGCTCCATCGGAAAATTCGGACAGAGGAGTATTTTTAATTGCCGACCGTCAACCAACTCGTCAGGAATGGCCGGGCTCTCAGGAAGTCGAAGAGCAAGTCGCCGGCCCTTGAGGCGTGTCCTCAGAAGCGTGGGGTCTGCACGCGCGTGTTCACGACCACTCCGAAGAAGCCGAATTCGGCCATGCGGAAAGTGGCCAGAGTGCGCTTGACCAATAACATCGAAGTCACGGGCTATATCCCCGGCGTCGGGCACAACCTCCAGGAGCACTCGATCGTCCTCATCCGGGGCGGCCGGGTCAAGGACCTCCCCGGCGTCCGCTACCACATCATCCGCGGCACCCTCGACTGCGAAGGCGTTCAGAGCCGGTTCAAGGCGCGTTCCCGGTATGGGGCCAAGAGACCCAAGGAGAAGAAGGCCTAGCCAGGAGAGAAACCATGCCGAGACGCGGAACGATCAAGAAGAGAAAGGCCCCGGTCGACTCGCTCTACAACAGCACCATGGCCGCCCGGTTCATCAACCTCCTCCTCCGGAAGGGCAAGAAGAACACGGCCGAGCGCGTCTTCTACGGGACGATGGACATCGTTCAGCAGAAGACCAAGGAAGACCCCTTGAAGGCGCTGGAAAAGGCCCTGGAGAACGTCCGCCCGCTCCTCGAGACGAAGTCGCGCCGGGTCGGCGGGGCCAACTACCAGGTCCCGATCGAGGTTTCGGCCGGCCGCTCGGTGTCCCTCGGCGTCCGCTGGCTCCTCCACTATGCGCGGGAGCGGAGCGGCAAGAGCATGCAGGAGAAGCTCTCCGCCGAGATCGTCGACGCCCTCAACAACCGGGGCGGCGCGGTCAAGAAGAGGGAAGACACGCACAAGATGGCGGAGTCCAACAGGGCGTTTGCTCATTATAAATGGTAACGGGATCTTGAGAGTTTTGGGCGTGGTCCGGTTCGAAGGGAAGAGAAGGGTTCATGCGGTCATACCCGATCGAACGAGTGAGGAACATCGGCATCATGGCCCATATCGATGCCGGGAAGACCACGACCACGGAGCGGATCCTGTATTACACGGGTATGACCTACAAGATAGGCGAGGTGGACGACGGGACGGCCGTGATGGACTGGATGATTCAGGAGCAGGAGCGAGGGATCACCATCACCTCGGCCGCCACGACGTGCACGTGGAAAGACCATCGTATCAATATCATTGATACGCCGGGTCACGTGGATTTCACCGCGGAGGTCGAGCGCTCGCTGAGGGTGCTCGACGGCGCGATAGCCATACTGTGTGGAGTTGGCGGCGTCGAACCGCAGTCCGAGACAGTGTGGCGCCAGGCCGATAAGTATCGGGTCCCCCGCGTCGTGTTCATCAACAAGATGGACCGGATCGGGGCCGATCCCGAGAGGGCCATCGAGCAGTTGAGGGCCCGGGTGGCGGCCAAGCCCCTGCCGGTCCAGCTTCCCCTGGGGCGGGAAGATGGCTTCCGCGGTGTCATCGACCTCATCGAGGAGAAGGAGATCGACTGGGGCCGGGCCATCCAGGCGACGGATTTCGTCGTCCGGGACGTCTCGGAGGAGTTCCGAGAGGACGTCAGGAAGAAGAGACAGGAGATGATCGAGATTCTGAGCGAGACCGACGACGCGTTGATGCAGAAGTACGTCGACGGCGTCGAGGTCACGGTGCCGGAGATCAAGGCGGCCGTCCGCCGGGGCACCATCGGCCTGCGCTTCGTCCCCGTGCTCTTCGGCGCCTCGTTCCGGAACAAGGGCGTCCACCCGCTCCTCGACGCCGTCGTCGACTACCTGCCCTCGCCCGTGGACATCCCGCCGGTCGGGGGTCATCATCCGAGGACCGGGGCCGCCGAGGCGCGGCCGGCCTCCGACGACGCCCCGTTCTCCGGGCTCGTCTTCAAGATCATGAGCGACCCGTTCCTGGGCAGCCTGGCCTACTTCCGGGTCTACTCCGGCAAGGCCAAGCTCGGCCAGGCCGTTTACAACTCGACCAAGGAGGAGGACGTCAAGCTCTCCCGCCTGTTCGAGGTCCACGCCAACAAGAAGACCGAGGTCAAGGAGATCGCGGCGGGCGACATCGCCGCCATGGCCCTGACGAAGAAGGTCGACACGGGCGACACCCTCTGCGCGAAGAACCACCCCATCGTCCTCGAGAGCATCCGCTTCCCGGAGCCGGTCGTCTCGGCGACGATCGAGCCCAAGTCGAAGTCGGCCCACGCCAAGCTCGACGCGGCCCTGACCAAGCTCAAACAGGAGGACCCGACCGTCCTCATCGAGCAGGACCGCATGACCGGCCAGACCCTCCTCCGCGGCATGGGGGAGCTCCACCTCGAGGCTGGATCGGGAATTCGGCGTCCAGGCCAACCTGGGCAAGCCGCAGGTCGCCTACAAGGAGACGATCCAGGCCCCGGCCGAGGGCGAGGCGAAGTACGCCCGGCCCATCGGCGGCAGGGAGGTCTTCGGGCACTGCGTCCTGCGGGTCGAACCCCTCGGGCGCGGCCGCGGCGTCGAGTTCGCCGACGCGACCCGGGGCGGGGCCATCCCCCGGGAGTTCCTGGGAGACGTCGAGAACGGCGTCCGGGAGGGGATCGAGGGCGGCCTCGTCGCCGGCTATCCCGTGACCGACGTCAAGGTGACCCTCGTCGGCGGGTCCTACCGCGAGAGCGAGTCGACGCCCCTGGCCTATAAGGTCGCGGCGTCCCTGGCCTTCCGGGAGGCCGCCAGGAAGGCGGGCCCGGTCCTCCTCGAGCCGGTCATGAAGCTCGAGGTCATCTGCCCGGACGACTACCTCGGCGATGTCGCCGGCGACATCAACTCCCGGCGCGGCAAGGTCGAGGCCATGGAGATGCGAAGCGGCTCCCGGGTCATCAGGATCCACGTCCCGCTCGCGGAGATGTTCGGCTACGCCACGGTCCTGCGGACGCTGACCCAGGGCCGGGGCGTCTTCAGCATGGAGTTCTCGCGGTACGAGAAGACCCCGGCCCAGGTCCAGAGCGAGATCGTGGCCCGGATCGAGGGACGCGTTCCCTCCCGGGATCAGGGATAAAAGGTCCGACATGTCCTTCAACTCAGACAACGCCAACAGGAGGTGAGCGATGGCGAAGGAGAAATTCCAAAGGACGAAGCCGCATGTCAACGTCGGCACGATCGGTCACATCGACCATGGCAAGACGACGCTGACGGCCGCCATTACGAAGGTCCTGGCGACGAAAGGATTGGCTCAGGCCAAGAGCTACGACGAAGTGGCCAAGGCCGACGCCAAGATGTTCCGCCGCGACGCGACGAAGATCCTGACCGTGGCCCTCAGCCACGTCGAATACGAGAGCGAGAAGCGGCACTACGCCCACATCGACTGCCCCGGCCACGCCGACTACATCAAGAACATGATCTCCGGCGCGGCCCAGATGGACGGCGCCATCCTCGTCGTCTCGGCGGCCGACGGGCCCATGCCCCAGACGCGGGAGCACATCCTGCTGGCCCGGCAGGTTAACGTGCCGGCCATCGTCGTGTACATGAACAAGTGCGACCTCGTCGACGACCCCGAGCTGCTCGACCTCGTCGAGCTCGAGGTCCGCGAGCTGCTGTCGAAGTACGAGTTCCCCGGCGACAAGACTCCGGTCATCCGCGGCAGCGCCACCAAGGCCCTGGGAGACCCCTCCGGCGAGGGCGCCAAGTCCGTCTGGGAGCTGATCAAGGCCATGGACGAGTTCATCCCGACCCCGCTCCGCGAGGTCGACAAGCCCTTCCAGATGGCCATCGAGGACGTCTTCTCGATCACGGGCCGCGGCACCGTCGTCACGGGCCGCGTCGAGCGCGGCGTCGTCAAGGTCGGCGACGAGGTCGAGATCGTCGGGCTCCGCGAGACCCGCAAGAGCATCGTCACGGGCGTCGAGATGTTCCGCAAGCTCCTCGACCAGGCCCAGGCCGGCGACAACATCGGCTGCCTGCTCCGGGGCGTCGGCAAGGACGAGGTCGAGCGCGGCCAGGTCCTGGCCAAGCCGGGCTCCATCACCCCGCACCGCAAGTTCCGGGCCACGATCGTCGCCCTGACCAAGGAAGAGGGCGGCCGCCACACGCCGTTCTTCAAGGGCTACCGGCCGCAGTTCTACTTCCGGACGACGGACGTCACGGGCTCGGTCAAGCTGCCGGAGAACGTGGAGATGGTCATGCCGGGCGACAGCGTCAACCTGGAGATCGAGCTGATCACCGACGTCGCCATGGAGAAGGCCCTGCGCTTCGCCATCCGCGAGGGCGGACGGACGGTCGGCGCCGGCACCGTGACCGAGATCATCGAATAGCCCGCACGGGGGCCGCCGCGCGCGGGACCGGCCCCTTCGGAAGATATCGGAGAACAGAGGAACGCCAATGGAAAAAATTCGAATCAGGCTGCAGTCGTTCGACCACCGCCTGCTGGACCAATCGGTGAAAGACATCGTCGTCAAGGCCAAGCGCACCGGCGCCAGCGTCTCCGGCCCCATCCCCCTGCCGACGCGCATCCACAAGTTCTGCGTCCTCCGTTCTCCGCACGTCGATAAGAAGTCCCGCGAACACTTCGAGATGAGGATCCACAAGCGGCTCATCGACATCAGCGAATACAACAACGAGACGATCGAAGAGCTCCAGAAGCTCGACCTGCCGGCCGGCATCGACGTCGAGATCCAGGCCTTCGGGGCGGGAGAATGACCATGGTCGAAGGGCTGATCGGCAAGAAGATCGGCATGAGCCAGCGGTTCGACGACGGCGGGAACGTCGTCCCCGTCACCATCATCCAGGCCGGGCCCTGCACGGTCATCCAGAAGAAGACCCCTGAAAAGGACGGCTACCTGGCCGTCCAGCTCGGCTTCGTCGAGGACAAGGGGAAAAGGAGGCCGGCCAAGGCCCAGGTCGGGCACTTCGTCAAGTCCGGGGTCCCCGTCGTCCGCAAGCTCCAGGAGGTCGGCCTGACCGACGCCGCGGAGCTCAAGGAGGGCGACCAGGTCCTCGTCGACATCTTCGCCGTCGGCGAGACGATCCACGTCAGCGGGACGAGCAAGGGCAAGGGCTTCGCCGGCGTCGTCAAGCGGCACCATTTCGCCGGCGGCGGCGCGGCCCACGGCTCGATGTTCCACCGGGCCCCCGGCTCGATCGGCGCCTCCTCGTACCCGTCGCGCGTCGTCAAGGGGATGCGGATGGGCGGCCACATGGGGCACGACCGGGTCACGGTCCGCAACCTCACGGTCGTCGAGACGGACAAGGACCAGAACCTCCTCGTGGTCAAGGGCGCGGTTCCCGGGCCCCGGGGGGCCTACCTCCTGATCCGCAAGGGGGCCTTCGCCTCCCGGAGCGCCGAGTAGGCGGCACAGAGGACACCATGGGCAAACTCCAAGTTTTCGACCGCACGGGAAAGCCGGCCGCCGAGGTCGAGCTGCCGGACAGCGTCTTCGCCTATCCCGACAAGGGCCACCTCGTCTACGAGGCCGTCGTCAACTACCGGGCCAACCAGCGCCAGGGGACCGCCGCGACCAAGACGCGGAGGGACGTCCGCGGCGGCGGCAAGAAGCCGTGGCGGCAGAAGGGGACGGGCCGGGCCCGCGTCGGCAGCATCCGGTCCCCGCTCTGGAGGAAGGGCGGCACGGTCTTCGGGCCCCAACCCCGCGACTATTCCTACGAGCTGCCGAAGAAAGCTCGCCGGAACGCCCTGCGTTCCGTCCTCTCCCGCAAGCTCGCCGACAGCCTCATCCTTGTCCTGAGCGAGATCGAGATCAAGGAGCCCAAGACGAAGGAGGCCGCGGCGCTCCTCAAGGCCTTCCACCTGGATTCGGTCCTGTTCGTGGACGCCCCCGAGAACCGGAACCTCTTCCTGGCCGTCCGGAACCTCCCCCGGGCCAAGGCCGTCGACGTCCGGACGCTCAACGTCTACGACGCCCTGAACTATAAGTGGCTGGTCTTCAGCCAGCGGGCCCTGGAGTCCGCCATGGAGAGATTGAAGTGATCAAAGATCCCCATAGAATCATCCTCCGTCCGGTGATCACGGAGAAGAGCACGCAGCTCAAGGACGTGAACCGGATCATCTGCTTCGAGGTCGCCCGGGACGCGAACAAGATCGAGATCAAGAAGGCCATCGAGCTCCTCTTCAAGACCAAGGTCGCGACCGTCCGGACCCAGGCCAAGAGCGGCAAGGTCCGCCGCGTCGGGCGGAACGCGGGGAAGACGAAGGACTGGAAGAAGGCCTACGTCAAGCTCCGCGAGGGCGAGAAGATGATCGAGTACTTCGAGGCGGTCTAACATGGGCATCAAGACGTACAGACCAATGACGCCGGGGCTCCGGCACCGGACGACCAACGAGTACGAGGACCTGACGGGCGACCGCCCCTGGAAGCCTCTCCTCGTCTCCCTGCCCAAGTCCGGCGGCCGGGACAGCCGGGGGCACCTGTCGATGCGGAACCGCGGCGGCGGGCACAAGAAGCTCTACCGGATGATCGACGCCAAGAGGGACAAGATCGACATCCCCGGGAAGATCGAGACGATCGAGTACGACCCCAACCGGTCGTCCTTCATCTCGCTGGTGAAGTACCGGGACGGCGAGCGGCGCTATATCCTGTCCCCCCAGGGCCTCAAGGTCGGGCAGGAGGTCGTTTCCTCCAACGCCCAGGTCGACATCCTCCCGGGCAACGCCATGCCCCTTCGGTTCATCCCGCTCGGCACGGTCATCCACAACATCGAGCTCCGGAAGGACAAGGGCGGCCAGGTCGCCAAGTCGGCCGGCACCGGGGCCCAGATCCTGGCCAAGGAAGGGGACTACGCCCAGGTCCGCCTGCCGTCGTCCGAGATCCGCAGGATCCACCTCGACTGCCGGGCGGTGATCGGCCAGATCGGCAACCTCGACCACCAGAACATCAGCATCGGCAAGGCCGGCCGCAGCCGCTGGCAGGGCCGGAAGCCCCACGTCCGCGGCACGGCCATGAACCCGATCGACCATCCGCACGGCGGCGGCGAGGGCAAGTCCAAGGGCGGGCGGCACCCGGTCAGCCCGGAGGGCATCCCGACCAAGGGCTACAAGACGCGGCAGAACAAGAGGACGCAGACGTTCATCGTCAGGCGGAGGAGCAAGTAACCATGAGCAGATCGTTGCGCAAGGGTCCCTTCGTGGACGACCATCTCCTGGAGAAGATCCAGGCCTCCGACACGCAGGCCGGCAAGCGTCAGGTCATCAAGACCTGGTCGCGCCGTTCGACGATCATCCCCGAGATGGTCGGGCTGACGATCGGCGTCCACAACGGCCGGAAGTTCATCCCGGTCTTCTGCACGGAAAACATGGTCGGGCACAAGCTCGGCGAGTTCTCCCCGACGCGGACGTTCCGGGGCCACACCTCCAAGACGGCCAAGCAGCTCAAGGCGGGGAAGTGACATGGCCGAACCCGAATCCACGCACGTTTCGCATGCCGTGGCCCGGTTCATCCGGATGAGCCCGCAGAAGGGCCGGCTCGTGGCCGACCTCATCCGGGACCGGTACGTCGGCGAGGCCCTGACGATCCTCCGCTTCAGCGAGAAGAAGAAGATCAGCGCCATCCTCGAGAAAGTCCTCCGCTCGGCCATCGCCAACGCCCAGCAGAAGGCCGCGGGGGTGGACGTCGACAACCTGTACATCTCGAGGATCCAGATCAACGGCGGCCCGGTGGCCAAGCGGATCCGGCCGGCCCCCCAGGGACGGGCCTACCGCATCATCAAGCGGACGAGCCACGTCCAGATCTATCTCGATGAAAAGGGGAAATGAGCCATGGGACAGAAAACACATCCGTACGGCTTCCGGCTCGGCTTCAACAAGCCCTGGTCGTCCCGTTGGTTCGCCAAGGGGCCGGAGTACGCCCGCCTGATCCATGAGGACCTCCGGATGCGGAAGGCCATCAAGGAGAAATATTACCACGCCGGGATCGCGGCCGTGGACGTCGAGCGGATCGGCCCGAAGGTCCGGATCATCATCCACACGGCCCGGCCGGGGATCATCATCGGCCGCGGCGGCAAGGAGATCGAGAGCCTGAAGTCCTACCTCGAGGGGATCGCCCGCAAGGACGTCTACGTCGACATC
>JBBISK010000081.1:0-2932 GCA_037441295.1 Candidatus Aminicenantota bacterium
GAACTTCCCGGGCGCCAGGCGCGTCACGGTGCCGAAAGTGATGGTGTTCTTCTTGAAGACCTCCTGGAGGCGGAGGATCTCCTGGTCGGTCTCCATGACCACGGCGTCCTCGGTCATGATCTGCATGACGAGGTGGATGCCGCCCTTGAGGTCCAGCCCGAGCTTGATCTTGTCCTGGATCGGCCAGGCGACGAAGGTCGAGACCGCCAGGACGGCCACGGTGAGAATGATCTTCCAGCGCAATCCCTTCTTCATGAGAACCCCTTCGTTCCGATCTCGTCGGCGGTCAGTCTGTCTTCACCGGGGCGGTGTCCGTGGCGCCGAGGATGACGCCGACCGCGCTCTTCGTGATCTCGATCTTGACGTTAGCGGCGATCTTGAGCTCGATCCGGTCCTTCTGGACGCCCATGACCGTGCCGAAGATGCCGGCGGTGGTCACGACGCGGTCTCCGGACCTCAGCGCCTCGACCATCTCCAGGTGCTTCTTCTGTTTCTTGCGCTGGGGCATGATGATGAGGAGATAGAAGATGGCGAAGACGCCGATGAACGGGAGCAGGCCCATAAGCATGTTGGGTTTGGCCGCCGCTCCTGCCGCGGGCTGCTGGGCCAGGGAAAAAAGAGTGGCGAAGATCATGTCGTTTCTTCCTTATCGGTATCGTTCGAAATTATGCTCTTCTTCAAGATAGGAAAGGAGTTGGATTGAATAGAATGACGGATTCTGCCGAAGATGTCAAGATAATAATGGAGGTTGTGGATCGTATTGAGGACGGCCGCGCTCACCTCGCCCCGCTCGAAGAGGTGGCGGAGGTAGGCCCGTGAGAAACTCCGGCAGGTGTAGCAGGCGCAGGACTCGTCGAGGGGGCGGGGGTCGCGGGCGTACTTGACGTTCTTGATCGAGACCCGGCCGCGGCTGGTGAAGAGCGTGCCGTTCCGGGCGTTTCGGGTCGGCAGGACGCAGTCGAAGAGGTCGACGCCCCGCGCGACGGCCTCGACGATGTCCTCGACGTAGCCCATGCCCATGAGATAGCGGGGCCGGTCCCTGGGGAAGAGGCCGTTGCCCGCCTCGAGGACCTCGAGGAGGCGCGTCTTCGGCTCGCCGATGCCCAGTCCGCCGTAGGCGTAGCCCGGGAAATCCAGGGTCACCAGGTCCTCGACCGACCGGCGCCTCAGGGCCGGCGAGACGCCGCCCTGGCTGATCGCCCAGAGTTGCTGGCGGCCGTCCGTTCGGGCCCAGCGCTCGCGGGCGCGGCGGGCCCAGGCCGTCGTCAGGCGCACGGCCTCGGCCATCGTCTCCTCGGCGCAGGGGTAGGCCGGGAAGTAGTCCAGGCACATCAGGATGTCCGTCCCGAGCCGGAGCTGAAGGTCGACGGCGTCCTCGGGCGTGAGGAAGACCCGGCTGCCGTCGAGGTGGGAGGCGAAACGGACGCCCTCCTCGGAGACCTTGACCAGGGGCGAGAGGCTGTAGATCTGGAAGCCGCCGCTGTCGGTCAGGATGGGCTTACGCCAGGACATAAAGGAATGGAGGCCCCCCATGGCCTCGACCGTCTCCACTCCCGGCCTGAGCGATAGGTGGTAGGAGTTGACGAGGAGGATCTCGGCCCCGAGCTCCTCGGCCTGGGCGTGGGTCAGGGCCTTGACAGTCCCCTGGCTGGCCACGGGCATGAAGGCGGGTGTCGCGACCGCGCCGTGGGGCGTTTCGAGAACCCCGGTGCGGGCGGCGGAGCCGGGGTCCTCGGCCGTCGTCCGGAATCTCTGGCTCATGGCGCGAACCGGAAGTAGATGACGTCCCCGTCCCGGACGACGTAGTCCTTGCCTTCCAGGCGGATGGCGCCCTGGTCCTTGGCGTGCTGCAGGGAGCCAAGGGCGAGGAGGTCGTCCGAGGGGATGACCTCGGCCCGGATGAAGCCCTTCTCGATGTCCGTATGTATGGCACCGGCCGCCTTGAGCGCGGTCGAGCCCCGCCGGACGGTCCAGGCCCGGACCTCGTCCTTGCCGACGGTGAAGAATGTGACCCGGTCGAGCCATGGGAGGGCCTGGGCGTAGAAGCGGGCCGCGCTCGGCTCGCACAGGCCGTAGCCGGCCATGAACTCGAACCGCTCCCGCTCTTCGCACTCGGCGATCTCGCTCTCGATGCGGCCGCAGAAGGCCATGGCCCGCCGGCCGGGCCCCGCGACAGGATAAAGGTCGCCGGGCGTGGCGAGGCAGGCGGCGTCGGCCTCGTCCAGGTTGAGGGCGTGAAGGAGGGGCTTGAGGGTCAGGAAGGCGAAACTGCGGACGAGCTTCTCCTCGGCCGGCGGGAGCGGGGCGCCGCGCAGGCCCTGGCCCGATTCGAGGAAGGGGCGGAGCCGCTCGAGGACCTCCTTCTCCTTGGCAGCCTCGGGGTCGGTCATCTTCTTCAGGTCCTTCCCCAGGCGTTCGAGCCTGCCGTCGGCCGCCAGGAGGTCGGCCAGAACGAGCTCCTCCTCCATGAAGCGGATGTCCTCGGCGGGGTCGACCCGGCCCTTCGGATGCGGGACCCGCTCGTCCCGGAAGGCGCGGACGACGTGGACGAGCCCGTCGGCCTTGTGGAGGTAGCTCAGAAAGAGGCTCGTCTTGACCTCGCCGAAGGAGATCCCGACGAGGTCCGTCAGGTCGAGCGCGGCCGCGACCTTCCTGCGGTCCGGGTAGAGGGCGGCGATGCGGTCGAGCCGGGCGTCGGGCAGGGGGCAGGTCCGGACGTTCGGCTCCCGCCGGCCGTCCTCGAAGGCCCCGACCTCGGCGCGGGCCCCGCTGAGCAGGTTGAAGAGGGTCGTCTTGCCCGTCTTCGGGTAGCCGAACAGGGTGACGTTCACGCGATTAGTAAATCCATATTGCCCCCGCCTGTCAAGGACGCTGAGGTTGGCGGCGATGAAGGTCGCCCTTATCCCTCGGCCCCCGTGAACCTGTCCCGGTT
>JBBISK010000081.1:2942-10000 GCA_037441295.1 Candidatus Aminicenantota bacterium
CGTGCCGTTCCGGCACGGCACGAGCCCCCCTCCAAACGGGGGCTTTCGGGCAACCTCCATCGCCGCCTAATTGACTTAAGCGAGGGACTGTCCCCGAAAGGGGGACGGTCCCTCTTCTCCCGGACAAGATCCCTCCGGCACGGAACGGAGTTGCCGAACAGCGCGTTTTTGTCTATAGTAGATGCTTCATAGGCGGAGAGACATGGCCAAAGAACCGAAGAAGCGCGACAAGAGTGTGGTCAGGGAGTACTTCGAGCTCATCGTCGAGACGGCCGTCTTCGTCTTCTTCGTCATGACCTTCGTCGTCCAGGCTTTCCAGATCCCGACCGGGTCGATGGAGCCGACGCTCCTCGTCGGCGACTTCCTCCTCGTCAACAAGCTGGCCTACGTCCGGCCCGTCCTGCCGCTCGAGGGCATCATCCTGCCCCGCAAGCCCCTCGCCCGCAAGGACATCGTCGTCTTCAAGTACCCGAAGGAGCTGACCAAGGACTTCGTCAAGCGGGTCATCGCCCTCGAGGGGGAGAAGCTCGAGATCAGGGACAAGCAGATCTACATCAACGACCGGCCCATCGACGAGCCCTACAAGGTCCACAGCGACAGCCAGGTCTTCGCCAAGAACGACGCCTACCATTATGACGACGTCATCCGCGACAACTACGGCCCCGTCGTCGTGCCTCCCGGCCACTGCTTCGTCATGGGCGACAACCGCGACAACAGCGCCGACAGCCGCTACTGGGGCTTCCTGCCGCTGAGCTACGTCAAGGGCAAGCCGTGGGTCATCTATTTCTCCTACGGCGCCGAGCGCGACGCCTGGCAGAAGACGAGCCTCCAGGCCCGGCTGAAGAAGATCGCCAGCCTCATCCCCAAGGCCCGCTGGGGCCGCTTCTTCAAGGTCATCAACTGAGCCGTCGGCCGCCGCTCGCGGCCGGGCCCCTCGCCGCGGGCGCGGTTGACCGCCCTTTCGGAAACGTTTAAGATGAAAAACCAGGCCCATGGAAAAACGCCCTGACCGCGCCGCCGGTTCCGCTCGAGGCAAGGCGGCCGCGGCGGCCGCCGGGACCGAGACGGTCGAGGGCACGGTCGAAGAGATCGTCTTTTATAACCCCGAGAACGGCTACACCGTCTTCCGCCTCGCCGTCGAGAACGGCGACATCGTGACCGTCGTGGGGCCGTTCCCGCCCCTCTCGCCGGGCGAGATGCTCAAGGTCCGGGGCCGCTGGGAGCTCAACCTTCGCTTCGGCAAGCAGTTCCAGGCCGACCATTTCACCCTGACCCTGCCGGCCTCGGCGGCGGGGGTCGAGAAGTTCCTCGCCTCCGGGCTCATCCGCGGCATCGGCCCCGTGCTCGCGGCGCGCATCGTCGGCCGCTTCGGCGCCGGGACGATCGACGTCCTGTCCAAGGCCCCGGAGCGGCTCAAGGAGGTCGAAGGCGTCGGGGCGGTCAAGCTCCGCGAGATCCGGAGATCCTGGGGCGAGCACCAGGACATCCGCGACCTCATCATCTTTCTCCAGGAGCACGACGTCTCGACCAATCTGGCCACCAAGATCTACCGCCAGTACGGCGACCGGTCGTTCGGCGTCCTGCGGAGCAACCCCTACCAGCTCTGCCTCGACATCTGGGGGATCGGCTTCAAGACGGCCGACCAGATCGCCCTCAAGCTCGGCATGGACCCGCGCTCGGTCGAGCGGGTCAAGGCCTATATCCTTTATATTCTCGAGAAGGACAACGAGCAGGGCCACGTCTTCTCCTATGCCTCCGAGGTCCGGGCCAAGTGCGCCGCGGACTTGGGGACCGAGCCGGAGCAGGCGGACCGTGCCCTGGACGAGCTCCTCAAGGCGAAGAAAGTCGTCCGCGAGGAGCTCGGGGCCGACGCCGCCCTCTATCTTCCTTTCTACTACCAAGCCCAGGAGGAGGTCGCCCGGGCCATCCACAGGCTCGCGGGCTTCCCCTGCCGGCCGCCGGACTTCGACCTCAACGCGGCCGTCGCGGCCACGGAGAAGGACCTCGGCCTGGCCTTCTCGGAGCTCCAGAAGCGGGCTATCCTGCAGTCGTTCGAGAAGAAGATCCTCGTCATCACCGGCGGGCCCGGCACGGGCAAGACGACCATCATTCGGGCCATCGTCGACATCTTCCAGAAGTGGGGGCGGGAGGTCATTCTGGCCGCGCCGACGGGGCGGGCGGCGAAGCGGCTGACCGAGACGACGGGCCGCGACGCCCGGACGATCCACCGCGTCCTCGAGTTCCAGCCGAAGAAGGGGACCTTCAAGCGGGATGAGCAGAACCCGCTCCGGGGCGAGGCCCTCGTCGTCGACGAGATGTCGATGGTCGACCTGCCCCTCATGTACCACCTCCTGCGGGCCGTGCCGGCGGCGATGCGCCTCGTCCTCGTCGGGGACAAGGACCAGCTGCCGTCGGTCGGGCCGGGGACCCTGCTCCAGGACCTCATCGCCTCGGGGACGGTCGACGTCGTCCGGCTCGACGAGATCTTCCGGCAGGACAAGGAGAGCTTCATCGTCGTCAACGCCCACCGCATCAATCAGGGGCAGTCCCTCGTCTTTCCGCCGCGCGAAGACAAGGCCGCCGACTTCTTCTTCGTCCGCCGCGACGATGAGAAGAAGGCCTTCGACACGATCATGAAGCTCTGCGCCTGGAGCGTGCCGCGGCGGCTCGGACTGAGCCCTCTTTCGCCCGAGATCCAGGTCATCAGCCCGATGTACAAGGGGCTCGTCGGCGTCGAGAACCTAAACCAGGAGCTCCAGAAACGCCTCAATCCGCGCGGCGAGGGGCTCAAGGTCGGCCTGCGGGAGTTCCGGGTCCGCGACAAGGTCATGCAGCTCCGCAACGACTACGAGAAGGACGTCTTCAACGGCGACATCGGCACGATCCTCCACGCCGACAAGGCGAAGTTCCGGCTGTTCGTCGATTTCGACGGCCGGACCGTTTCCTACGAGAAGGACGAGATGAACGACATCGCCCTGGCCTATGCCGTCTCCGTTCACAAGGCCCAGGGCAGCGAATACAAGGCCGTGATCATGCCGCTCATGACCCAGCATTTCATCATGCTTCAGCGGAACCTGTTCTACACCGCCCTGACGCGGGCCAAGAAGCTGAGCGTCATCGTCGGCTCGTTCAAGGCCCTCTGGATCGCCGTCAAGAACGACAAGCCGGTCAAACGGAACAGCCTGGTCCGGGAGAAGCTCGCGCGCCTCGGCGGGGGGGAGGGGCGGCCGGCCGAGCCTCCTCCGGACGCGGTTTGACAGCCCTCCCGAATGGTTTATAATGAGCACGGCTCCGCGGCCGCCGCGGCGCCAAAAACCCGAGGGAGGATATGAGAGGCATGCCGCATCCAACTCTTAAGAGCCTGGGCGACGTCCTGGCGTTCGCCATCCGCAGGGAGGTCGAGGCCGCGCGCGGCTACGCGGAGATGGCGAAGCAGGCCACGACACCGGGTCTCCGCGCGCTCCTTCTCGAGCTCGAGGCCGAGGAAAAGGAGCACCGCCGGCTCCTCGAGAACGTCGCCTCCGCCGGCATCCCCGAGAGCCCCGGGCCTCTCGCCCCGGACATGGGGCTGAGCGACGCCCTGGTCGACGTGCCCCTTGAGCCAGACATGACCTTCCAGGACCTCCTCATCTTCGCCGCGCGCAAGGAGAAGAAGGCGGAAGACCTTTATGCGGGCCTGGCCCGGCGGCCCGAGCTCGCCGCGCACCGCCGCCTCTTCGAATTCCTGGCCGGCCAGGAGCGGACCCACAAGCTCAAGCTCGAAACGGAATATGAAAGCCGCGTCCTCACCGAGGATTGAACCAAGGAGGAGCCGATGGAAAAATGGGAATGCACGGCCTGCGGTTACGTCTATGACCCCGCCACGGGCGACCCGGACAACGGCATCCCGTCCGGGACCCGCTTCGAGGACCTGCCCGACGCCTGGACTTGTCCCCAGTGCGGGGTCGGCAAGGAATTCTTCCAGAAGGTGTCCTAGCCCCGGCGGCCGGGGCGCGATCGGCCCATGAGAGCCGTCATCGTCGGCAGCGGCCTGGCCGGGACGATGGCCGCCAAGACCCTCCGCGAGCTTGACCCGGACGTCGAGATCGTGGTCTTCGGCGAGGAACGGTACCCGTATTACCCGCGGCCCAACCTCGTCGAGTTCCTGGCCGGGCGGCTGCCCATGGAGCGGCTGTTCGCCTTCCCCGCGGACTGGCACGTCCGTCAGCGGATCCTCGTCCGGACGGGGGAGAGGGTCGTCCGTCTGCTCCCGTCGGAACGCAAGGTCGAGCTCGCCTCCGGCGGCCGCCTGCCCTACGATGTCCTGCTCCTCGCGGGCGGCGGCCGCGCCGCCGTCCCGCCGGTCCGCGGGACCGACCGCAAGGGCGTCTTTGTTCTCCGGACGCTCGACGACGCGCTGGCCATCCTGGAGCATGTCAAGGGGCATCCGCGAACGGCCGTCGTCGGGGGCGGCCTGCTCGGGCTCGAGATCGCCCGGGCCCTCAAGTCCGCCGGGGCAGAGGTCCGCGTCGTCGAGGTTTTCGACCGGCTCCTGCCGCGGCACCTCGACGCGGCCGGCGCGGCCGTCCTCAAGGACCAGGTGGAGAAGATGGGCATCGAGGTCCGCCTCGGCACGGTCACCCAGGAGATCTCAGGCGGGACGGAGGCGCGCGGCCTGAAGTTCCAGGGCGGCGACGCCTGGGAGGCCGAGACCGTCATCATCGCCGCCGGCGTTCGCCCCGAAACTGAGGCGGCGCGCGAGGCCGGGCTGGCCGTCAACCGGGGCATCGTCGCCGATGACCTCCTCCGCACGAGCGCCCCCGGGATCTTCGTCGCCGGCGACGCGGCCGAGCACAAGGGCGCGACTTACGGGTTCATCCCCGCCGCCTTCGAACAGTCGCGGGCCGCGGCCTACAACATGCTCGGGCTCGAGAAACCCTACGTCGGCACCGTCCCCTCGAACACGCTCAAGGTCGCCGGCCTCTCGGTCGCCTCATTCGGCTTGGCCAATCCCGCCGAAGGGGGCTACGAGGTCCTGACCAAGGGCGTCCCGGAGCAGGGCGTCTACAAGAAGATCGTCCTTAAGGACGGCCTCGTCGTCGGAGCCATCTGGATGGGGACGAAGAGAGGCTTGGCCGAGGTCGGCCGTTTGGTCGGACTGAACAAGAACGTCGCCCACAGGAAGGGAGATCTCCTGGAGGACGCGTTCGACTGGAGCGGAGTTTAGAACCATGAAAAAGATCGTCCTCCGATCGGTCGTCTGCGCCGCGGTCGCCTTCGGGGCCGCCGGACTCCAGGGGCAAGTCAAGTTCAGCGGCTTCCTGGCTGCCGAGTACCTCAAGGGCCAGGCCGAGAGCGCCTACGCCGGCGGCACCTTCGGCAACTTCCTGGCTGGGGCCACAGTTTCGGGCGTCTTCTCGCAGAAGTTCGCCTTCGCCCTGGAGGCCAGGGCCCTCAGCGAGTCCGAGTTCCGGGTCGAGCAGGCCTGGGTCGGCTTCGTCCCCTCCGATGTCGTCAGCTTCAAGGCCGGGCTGTTCCTGGTGCCCTTCGGCGCCTGGAACCAGGCCAATCGGCCGCAGGAGACGCTCCTCGTCGGGACACCTCTCAACCTCGAATACTTCTACCCGCAGAGCTGGCGCGACCTCGGGTTCCTCGTCGACGGCAAGTTCGGCATTCTCTCCTACGCGGCCTATATCGGCAACGGGCTCAAGGAGGCCGACATGATCTCCGGCGGCCAGCAGTTCTCCGACAACAACAAGAACAAGGGCAAGGGCGGGCGCCTGGCCGTCACCTTTAGCCAGGGGGTCCAGGCGGGCGTATCGTATTACACGGGCAAGGCCGACGACCTCGACCAGCGCAGCCTGACGCTGGAGGGCGCGCACCTCTCCTGGGTCACGGATGGGTGGGAGATCCGCGGCGAGGCGACCCGCGGCACGATCAAGAACCCGGAGCCCTACGACGAAGGCAAGTCCGAGGGCTACTCCGTCTGGCTCGTCATGAAGTTCTCCCACCTCCAGCCCGTCGGGAGCTACCAGAAGGTCAAGTACACGGACCCGTACCATGCCGGAGGGATCGCCCTGGACCTCGACCGCTGGACGGCGGGGCTCCGCCTCGTCCTGGGCACGAACCTCTTCGTCAAGGGCGAGTACGAGTGGAATCGCGAGACGCCGAAGATCAAGAACAACCTCCTCCGGGTCCAGGCCGGCGTGAGCTTCTGAGCCTGAAAGGACGCTCCATGGCCAACCTGCTCGTTCTCGGGACCCAGTGGGGGGATGAAGGCAAGGGCAAGGTCGTCGATCTCCTCACGCCGGGCTTCGACATCGTGGCCCGCTACCAGGGCGGCCACAACGCGGGGCACACCGTCTATGTGAGCGGCCGCAAGGTCGTCCTCCACCTCATCCCGTCCGGCATCCTCCATCCCGACAAGCTCTGCGTCATCGGAAACGGGCTCGTCGTCTCTCCGGCCGCCTTCCTGAAGGAGATCGCCGACCTCCGGGCTCTGGGCGTCCGGGTGGACCCGGAGCGCCTCGTCCTCAGCCGGAACGCCCACATTATCATGCCGTGGCACCCCGTCCTCGAGCGGATCAGCGAGGAGGCCCGCGGCGAGCGGAAGATCGGCACGACCTGCCGGGGCATCGGCCCCGCGTACGAGGACAAGGCGGCCCGCTCCGGCGTCCGCGCCGGCGACCTCCTCGAGGCCTCCGTCCTCGAGGCCAGGGTCCGCGAGAACGTCGCCGCCAAGAACCGCATCTTCCGGGCCTTCGGACAGCCGGAGCTCGACCCCCGGCCGATCGTCGACGAGTACGCGGCCTTCGGCGAGACGATGCGTCCCTTCATCCGCGACGCGTCCGGGCTTCTCCACGACCTTATGCGGGCCGGACGCCGGGTCCTCTTCGAAGGCGCCCAGGGCGCGCTCCTCGACATTGACCACGGGACCTACCCCTTCGTCACTTCGTCCAGCGCGACGGCCGGCGGCGCCTGCACCGGGCTCGGCGTCGGGCCGAAGTCGATCGACGCCGTTCTCGGCATCACCAAGGCCTACACGACGCGGGTCGGCGGCGGGCCGTTCCCGACCGAGC
>JBBISK010000082.1:0-5804 GCA_037441295.1 Candidatus Aminicenantota bacterium
CGTCGTGCCGTTGCCGAGCTGGCCGTTGGTGTTGAGGCCCCAGGCCCAGAGCGTGCCGTCTCCCCTGAGCGCGACTGAGTGGGCGTAGCCGCCCGCGACCGAGTGCCAGTTCGTGCCGCTGCCGATCTTGGCCGGCTTGTAGGCGGTCGTGTTCCCCCCGTTGCCGACCTGCCCCGAGCTGTTCAGCCCCCAGGCCCAGAGCGTGCCGTCGGTCTTGACGGCGACCGTGTGGAACCCGCCGGCCGCGACGAAGCGCCAGTTGGTGTCCGTGCCGATCTGCTCGGGCGTCGTTCGGCTCGTGGCCGAGTTGTCGCCGAGCTGCCCGAGGCTGTTGGCCCCCCAGGCCCAGAGCGTGCCGTCGGCCTTGACGGCGACGGTGTGTCCGTAGCCGGCGGCCGCAGTCGCCCAATTGGTGCCGGTGCCGACCTGGGCCGGGACGTAGGAGTCCGTTGTCGTCCCGTCTCCGAGCTGGCCGTAGGCGTTCCATCCCCACGTCCAGAGCGTGCCGTCCGTCCGGATGGCGACGGCGTGCGCGAATCCGACGGACAGGGTCGGCGGGGTCGCCTTCGGGAGGATGTCCGCCCCCCCGCTCTGTTTCCCGCACGCGCCCAGGACCAACGCGGAAACCACCAACAGCCAACGGGCCGGGCCGAGGAGCTTCGTTCGTGTCATGACCCAGGAAGTATAGATGATGGCCGGGAAATGTCAAGGAACGGCGGGCGCCGCGCGCCTGAGCACGAAGCCGAGGAAGACGGCGACGGCGAACACGCCGAGGCCGGAGACCATGAACATCGCTTTCGGGCCGATGGCGAACCACAAGAGGCCGGCCAGGCTGCTCGCGAGCAGGGCGGCGAGGCTGGCCAGCCCGTTGAAGAAGCCCAGGGCCGTGGCCGTGTCGGACTTGGCGGCCAGGTTCGAGATGAGGGCTTTGGCCATCCCCTCGGTCGCGGAGGCGTAGACGCCGTAGAGCAGGAACAGGACGCCGAAGGCCGGGACCGAGGCGGCGAAGCCGAAGAAGAAGTAGACGACGGAGAAGGTCAGGAGCCCGATGACGACCATTGTCCGGAGCCCGATCCGGTCCGCGACCACGCCGACGGGGAACGACAGGAGCGCGTAGGCTAAGTTGTAGAAGATGTAAAAGCCGATCATCTCCGCGTCCGAGAAGCCCCGGCTCTTCACGGCCAGGAGCAGGAAGGCGTCGGAGCTGTTAAAGAGCGTGAAAAGCAGGAGGCCCGTGACGAGGGGGCGGAAGCCGGCCGGGGCCTTTCGCCAGTACTTGAGGAAGGAGAGAAAGCCGACGCTCGAACCGGCCGCGGCGCCCGCCGCCGGCCTGTCCGGGCGCTTCTCGCGGAGGAGGAAGGTCAGCCCGATGGCCACAAGCCCCGGGACGAAGGCGATGAGGAACAGCCAGCGGTAACGGCCGGGGTGGGCGGTGAGGAAGAGCAGGGCGAAGAAGGGGCCGATGGCGGCGCCGAGGGTGTCCATGCCACGGTGGAAGCCGAAGACCTTGCCCTTGTGCTCGGGCGTCGTCTCGTCGCTCAGGATGGCGTCGCGGGCGCTCGTGCGGACGCCCTTGCCCAGCCGGTCGAGCGTGCGCGCCAGGAAGATCCACGGCGGGAAGCGCGTGACGGCCAGCATCGGCTTGGAGAACGCGCTCAGCGTGTAGCCCCAGCGGACGAACGGGACCCGCGACCGGCGCACGTCGGACAAGTGTCCGAAATAGCCCTTGCTCAGCCCGGCCGTCGCCTCGGCCATCCCCTCCAGGATGCCGATGAGAAGGACCGAAAAGCCGATGGAGCGCAGGTAGACCGGCATGATGGGGTAGAGCATCTCGCTCGCGATGTCGGCGAAGAGGCTGACGAACGAGACGGTGAGGACTGTTCGCGTCAGGATCCCGGTCCGCTTCATGACGTTCGGTCCTCCGCTGTCCATAAAAGACCCCAGTCATTCACCGTCGAGACCGAGGTCAGTGACTAGGCCCCCGCCTCGGGTCGATGCCGACTCTGCTCGGCGCGTCCGGGACGGCGGCGAGCGGGCCGGGCTTGCGGACACCGCCCGGGGCCGCCTGGCCAAGAAGGTCCAGCCCGAAGTGCTTGCCGGCGGGGAACTGGGCCAGCGTCCCGCCGACCGACCAGGTCATGGTCAGCGCGTCGAGGTCGACGTCGATGGTCATCTCCGCGTAGGCCCCGTTCTTGTCGAAACCGAAGAACTTGCGCCAGGACTCGAGGTCGAGCTCGAGGGTCGTGCCCGAGTCGGGGATCCAGTTCAGCCCGCGGCCGACGCCCCGCGTCTCGTCCCGGACCTCTCCCCAGTCCTTCGTGTAGAGATTGCCGTCCACGGTGTTGTCGCGGTTCGACAGGTCGATGGACTTGCCGCAGCGGTAGAAGATATTGTTCAAGACCTTGTTCCAGCGGGTCGTCCCGCCGCGCCCGGTCACGATCCGGCTCTCGATGTTGCGGAACTTGATGCCCGCGTCCTGGGCCAGGCCGATGAGGTTGTGGGCGATGACGGTCTCGTCGCTGCCGTCCACGGTGATGCCCCAGCCGCCGTGGCCGGGCATGTTGTAGGAGCCGCCGCCGGCGCCCCCGGTCGACTTCCAGATGATGTTGTCGTCGATCATGTTGGGGAAGTGGGAGGCCTCGAGATAGATGCCGCCCCGGAGCGTCTCCAGGTTGTCGCCCATGATGTTCCCCGTGACCCGTGTGTTCGAGTTCTCGTAGTCGAGCCAGATGGCCTCGGCGTGGATGGTGTGGCGGATGACGTTCCCGCGGATCAGGCAGTTCTTGGTCGCGTGGAGCTTGATCCCGCCCGTCTCCCAGGCCAGCTCGACGTCCCGGTCGCCGACGTGCTCGATGAGGTTCGATTCGATGAGGGTGTCCTGGACGGCCATCCCGGCGATGCCGCACACGCCGGCGTCGTCGATGTGGCAGCGGCGGACCACGGCGTGCCCGGTCGCAAGCGGCGTCTCCATGTCCCAGTCCTGGGCGCCGATGTCCAGGGCGACGCCGTTGGCGTGCCGGAAGGCACAGTCCTCGAAGACCCAGTGGTGACCGCGGCTCATGGAGACCAAGCCGCGCTGGGGAACGGGGAAGCCGTTGGCGCCGTGCTCGAATTCGATGCCCTTGACGCGGATGTAGGCGAGCCCCATCGTTCGGGGGGCGAAGACCTGCTCCTGGATGGCGAGCTCCAGCTCATGGCGAGAGGGGTCGCCGTCGCCGGGCAGGCGGACGTGAAGGCCGAGCCCGTTATGCTCACACCAGAACGCGCCGTCGGACTTGGCCAGGTCCTGGTAAAGCTCGACCTGGCGGAGCGGCCGGCCGTCGACGAAAACCATGCCGCGCCGCCGGAGATGCCGCCACAGCTCCTCCGGCTTGGGCATGAGGTAGACGCGGTCCTGCATGATGCTGACCATGCCGAAGGGATTGTAGCCCTGGAAGTCGAGGTCCTCGAGGGAGCGGCGGTAGATCTTCGGCTTGGCCCCGGCGGTCGCGCTGGTGCCGGGCTTGAAGCCCGCAGAGGGCTCCCACCCGGTCTTGACCGATCGGGAGCCCTTGACGACGACCCTGGCGCCCGGGGCGGACTCGTAGCTGATCATCGCCTCCGGACCCGTGCCGCCGCGGGCCGGGTCGACGCGCTCGCGGTAGACGCCCTCCCTGATGACCGCGCGCTCGCCGGGCGCCAGGACCCGGGCCGCCCGGTCGATGGTCAGGAACGGGAGCTCCGCCGTCCCCGGGTTGGTGTCGGCGGCGCGCGGGTCCCGGTTGTCGACGTAGTAGGTCCTCGAAAACCGGAGGGGCTTCTCCCAGGACACGAATTCGCGGCCGTCGGGGAGCAGGACCCCCGTCCCTCCGCTCTGCCCGGAGGCGATGGTGCCCAAGAGGGCGGCCGCGCCTACGACCATCCCGAGACATACAAGCCTTTTTTTCTTCATGTTCGCCTCTCCCCGATGCTCCGGATGATAGGGCCCCCGCGGAAGGGATGTCAAGGCGATAGAAATCATCCCTCGAATCACCGTCCGAGGCGATGGCGCCCGCCGCGGTCCCGGCCCCACAATGGCTGAAGGACCGCAGCCATGGAGAGACGCAAGAGGATCCGCTTTCCCGACGAGAGCGCCGTGATCATCCGGTCTCTCTCGGCCGGGCGCGGCGGCCGGGCCGTCCGGGCCCGGACCTACGACCTTTCGACCGGAGGGGCGAGGATCCTCTCGGGCGTCCGGTTCGAGGTCGGCGACGTCCTCAAGCTCCGCATCGACCTCGAGCGGGCCGGCGAGCTTGTCACGGTCGAGGCCTGCGTCAAGTGGGTCGACCGGCAAGCGGGGACCGGTTTCTTCGAGCTGGGGGTCGAATTCCTCCGCCTGACGTCGCGCAAGGTCCTGGCGCTGATCAAGCACCTCTACGGGCCGAACGGCGGCGTCCGGACGTCCGCGCCGGGCGCCTGAGCGCCCCGACCGATTACTTTCCGGGATTTCCCAAGAAAGGCTCCGCCGCCCTCAGGGCCAGCGCTGCCGCGTCGAGGTCGGAGCGGTTGGCGAGGACGACGGCCGTGACGCCGTCGCGCGTGAAGCGCTGGATGGCCGTCCGGAAGCCGACCGTTTCGCCGTAATGCCACATCCGCGGCCGGCCCTGCCACGGGTCGAGGAACCAGCCGAAGCCGTAGGCGGCGGGCGCGCCGTCCGGCCCCACGGGCGGCCCTCCGCCGACGGCCACCGGCTCGAGGGCGGGCCGCATCTCCGGTTCGGAGAGCAGGGCGTGCCGGCGGAGGGCCTCGTCCCACCTCGCGAGGTCGGCGAGCGACGAATAGACGCCGCCGTCGCCGAGCGTCGCCGAGGTCGGGCTCTGGTCGGTTTCGCGCCACGCCCCGGCCTCCTTCGTGTGGCCGTAGGCCCGCCGTGCGACCTCGTCCCGGCCGCGGACGTGGGCTACCGTATCCGTCATGCCGAGCGGGGCGAAGATGCGGTCGCGAAGGAAATCGGAAAAGGGGAGGCCCGAGACCCGGGCCACGATGAGGCCGAGCACGACGTAGCCGGAGTTGCTGTAGGACCAGCGCCTCCCCGGCGGGAAGCGGCCCGCGGTCTGCTTCTCGAGCAGGGCGAGGACCCCGGCGTCCATGATCTGGGCCTCCTCCACGGGCACGGCCTGGTCTGTCGGGGCCATGAGGTCCTCGTAATCCGGCAGGCCCGAGGTGTGGTTGAGGAGATGGCGGACGGTGACGGCGCGGCCGTACTCGGGAAAGCCGGGGAGGAGCGAGGCCAGGTTGTCCTCGTAGCGGAGCTTCCCGTCATGGACGAGGAGCATCACGGCCGCGGCCGTGAACTGCTTCGTCACCGAAGCCAGCCGGAAGTTGGTCCGGCCGTCGAGCGGGCGGGCGGTGCGGAGGTCGGAGACTCCGTAGCCCCGCTCGAAGACGGTCCGGCCGCCCTTGCGGACGAGGACGGCCACGCCGGGTTCCTTGGGCGAAACCAGGCCTGAAAAGACGGCCTCGGCCGCCGCCTGGGCGCCGGGCGTCCCGGCCGGCCGGCACGCGGCGAGGGCCGCCACGGCCAGGCCGCAGACGACGATGGGCTTGATGGCGATGAGCGCGGGAATGTCCATCGCAGGGCATCGTAATCCATGAGCCGGGTGAATTCAAGTCCGGCTCGCCTTCGGAGCGGGCTCCGGGAATCTTCTGAGTCCGGGCCAGCGAAAGGGCGCGATATGTGCGGTTATTGGACATTAATCTGTGCTCCACGCCCTTGTCAGCGGGCCGTTCCGGAAGAGCCGAGAGACCTCATAACATAAAGAATATAAACAATTTTAACGAACTTG
>JBBISK010000082.1:5879-9625 GCA_037441295.1 Candidatus Aminicenantota bacterium
AAGAAGGGAATCCCCGCGGAGGAATCATGTGCGGTATTGTCGGCATCGTTTCCCGCCGGGAGTTCCCCGTCTCGCTCCTGCTCGAGCGGCTCAAGCGCCTCGAGTACCGCGGCTACGACTCCTTTGGGTACTATGACGGCCGCGACGTCGTCAAGGCCGTCGGGTCGATCCGGGTCGGCGGCCGCGGCCTGACCCGCTCCGGCATCTCCCACACCCGCTGGGCGACGCACGGCGGCGTCACCGAGGCGAACGCCCACCCACATTCCTCCTGCGACGGGTCGGTCACCGTCGTTCACAACGGCATCCTCGAGAACTTCGAGGACCTGAAGAAGAGGCTTGCCCGCAGGGGGCACCGCTTCGCGAGCCAGACCGATTCAGAGGTCATCAGCCACTTCTTCGAGGACGGCCTGCGGTCGAAGCCGATGCGGGCCGTCGTGGCCGATTTCATGCGCGCGGCCGAGGGGACCTTCGCCGTCCTCCTCATGCTCAAGGGCGGCGACGAGATCTACGCCCTGAAGCGCGACTCCCCCCTCGTCCTGGGCGTCGCGCCCGGCATGAACATCGCCGCCTCCGACATCTACGCCTTCTCCGACCTGACCCGCCGGGCGGCCTTCTTCGAGAACGACGAATACGCCGTCATCCGCGCCGACGGCTACCGCTTTTTCGACCGCCGCGGCCGGGCCGTCCGCAAGCCGCTGCGGACCTTCCCCGCCCAGCAGGAATCGTCGGTCCGGGGGACGTTCAAGCATTACATGATGAAGGAGATCCTGGAGGAGCCCGCGGCCGTGGACCGGCTGCTCTTTTCCCTCGACCACGACCAGAAGCCGGCCTTCGACCGGCTCGTCCGGCTCGTCCGCCGCTCGAAGAAGATCATCTTCGCCTCCTGCGGCACGTCCTACCACGCCTCGCTCCTCGGCGCCTATTTCCTCCACCAGGTCGGCGTCGAGAACCAGACCCTCATCGCCTCGGAGTTCCGCCATTTCGCCAAGGTCGACGGCGACACCCTCATCGTCGCCCTCAGCCAGAGCGGAGAGACGATGGACGTCATCGACGCCCTGAAGTACGCCCGGGAGTGCGGCGGCCGCGTGGCCAGTCTGGTCAACGTCCCGTACTCGACCATCCAGCGGATGTCAGACCTCAGCCTGAACCTCCTGGCCGGACCCGAGGTCTGTGTCGCCAGCACCAAGGCCTTCGTCAGCCAGTCGGCCTTCATGCTCCGCCTGGCCCGGGAGTTCGGGTTCAAGGTCGACCTCAGCAACTTGTCCCTCCGGATCCGGGGCCTGCTGCGCCGGCGCGAGGACATCCGGCGGCTGGCCGAGCCCGTCGCCGCCGCCCCCGACCTCTATGTCATCGGCCGCGGGCTGACTTATCCCGTGGCCCGCGAGATCGCCCTCAAGATCAAGGAGATCAGCTATATCCACGCCGAGGGCATGATGGGCGGCGAGCTCAAGCACGGCACCATCGCCCTCATCGAGGACGGCACCCCGGTCATCAGCATCATCAACAACAGCGACGCGGACATCGTCTCGAACACGAAGGAGGTCGAGGCCCGGGGGGCCAAGATCATCCCCATCACCAACAACCCGGTCCTGCGCCGCCGGCCCGGGACGATCGCCGTGCGGACAGGCAACGACGGCAAGTTCGGCATCCTGGCCGCCGTGGCCGGCCAGCTCATCGCCTACTATGTCGCCGACAAGCTCGGCCGGCCCATCGACAAGCCGCGCAACCTGGCCAAGTCCGTCACCGTGAAATAAGGGTGGATGACCGGGGCCGCCGGCCGGTCTAGCGCGGTTCCCGCGTCTTTTCCCGGGCGACCGTCGCCTCCCGCAGGTCGAGGAGCAGCCACTCGTGCCGGACGATCTTCGGCCGCTCCTCGCGCAGGAGCTTCAGGAAGCGGGCGACGCCGTAGGGCTCGTTCCCGTTGGCGTGGACGAGGACGATGCTGCCTTCGCGCGGCCACTCGTTCTTCCCGAGCCAGGCGTCGCTGCCGACGGGGACGAGCCCGAACGACTCCACCGTGAGGAGGAGCTCGCGGTCGGAGACGAGTCCGGGGAAGCGGAAGAAGGCCGAGGGGACGAGGCCGCGCTCGATCATCGCCGCCTCCGTCCGGAGGACCTCGGCGGCCACGTCCGTCCCTTTCTCCAAGAGGAAATTGTCTTTGAGGGGCAGGGCCTTGTCCCAACGGTGATGGTAGGAGTGGTTGATCCAGGTGACCGAGACCTCGCCGGACCTCTCAATGGCTTTGAGGAAGTCGAGGTCGGCCGGATGCTCCTCCATCCAGACGCCGGTCACGGCCACGGCGACCGGAACCGGCCTCTGCTCCAGGCCGAGCTCCCGGACGACCTCGGTGAAGAGCCGGCGGTCCATGGGGTTGCGCGACGGGCAGAGGTCGACAGTTAGGGCGACGCCCGGCGGCGAGGCGAGGAGATGGCTGAGCCCGGCGTTCTGGACGGCGGCGGCGCCGGCGGCGGCATCGCGGAGGGCCCGGAAATACGGCGTCGTCCCGAACCGCTTCTCGACAGCCTCGCGCGCCGCCGGCTCAATGGTGAGACCATCGGCGTCCAGGAGGCCGGTCACGAGCGTCGCGGGGTCGATGACGAGGCAGCGGCGGGCCCTTCCCTGGAAGAAGGTCCGCAGGACGACGAGCGGGGCGCGGCTCCCGCGGGGCGAGGCTACGGCCCAGCACGGCCGATAATCCCGGACGGGTTCCGCGGCGCCGAGAAGAGACCGGGCGACGAGGGGGACGAGGAGCAGGGTTAGCCGCGCCGCCCTTAGGGCGGCAGCGGGCCTCGTCCCTGGCGGTGAGGTGGGTTCGGCGTCGTTCATTTTGGCAGCCGAAGGATAGCAGGCGCGGTGGGCCGAGTCAACGGTGCGGCCGAGCTTATCAATCGAATTTGAAGTCCTTGCCGGAGACCAGCCGCAGGCAGGCGTCCACGACCTCACGGTCGTAGAGGATGCCCCTCTTTTGGGCGATCTCGTCCAGCGCCGCCTGGAGGCCGAGGGCGGGGCGGTAGGGACGGTGGGAGGACATGGCCTCGACGACGTCCGCCACGCACAGGATCTTCGCCTCGAGCAGAATGTCCTTTCCGGCCAGCCCCTGCGGGTAGCCCGACCCGTTGACGCACTCGTGGTGCTGGTGGACGATCCGAGCGATCGGCCAGGGGAAATCGATCTTGCTGAGGATGGTGTAGCCGACCTGGGCGTGCATCTTGACCATGGAGTATTCGAGCTCGTTCAGCTTGGTCGGCTTGCTAAGGATCTCGGCCGGGACGTAGAGCTTGCCGATATCGTGGATGATGCCGGCGATCTGGATCCCCTCGATCCGTTCGTCCTCGAGCTTCATTTCCCTGGCGATGGCCGTGGCCAGCCGGGTCACCCGCTCCTGATGGCCGGCCGTGTAGGGATCCCTCATCTCGATGGCCGAGGCCAGGGAGTCGATGGCCGCCTTCAGGGTCGTGCGCAGCTGACGCACGCTTTCGTGGAGGTCCATCTCGGCCTGCTTGCGGTCGGTGATGTCCCGGCAGAGGAAAACCATCCCGTAGGGCGTCTGGTCCTGGTTGCGGAGCACGGCCCCGTTGACTTCGTAGAGGATCTTCTTGCCGCCGTTGAGGACGAGGTGGCATTCCAGGGGAGGGATGCGCTGGCCGAACATGACCCTGGCGCTGGACTTGGCGTTCTCGAGGTCCTCGGGGGCGACGAAGGAGAAGATGCTCCGCCCGGCGAGGTCCGCGCCGCCGACGAAGCCG
>JBBISK010000083.1:0-9611 GCA_037441295.1 Candidatus Aminicenantota bacterium
TGGAGGACGGCGTTCTGGCCGACGCTCGCGTCCAGGACGAGCAGGGACTCGTGCCGCGCGCCGGGGGCCTCGCGGCCGGCGACGCGGCGGATCTTCTCGAGCTCGTTCATGAGGTTCGTGTTGGTGTGGATGCGGCCGGCCGTGTCGATGACGAGCAGGTCGGCCCGCTGGGCCTTGAGCGACTGCAGGGCGTCGAAGACGACCGAGGCCGGGTCGGCGCCGTACTGGCCCTTGACGACGGGGACGCCCAGCCGGCGCCCCCAGAGGACGAGCTGTTCCTGGGCGGCGGCGCGGAAGGTATCGGCCGCGGCCATGACGACCTTCCGGCCCTGCCGGGAGGCCCGGGCCGCGAGCTTGGCCGCTGAGGTCGTCTTGCCGCCGCCGTTGACGCCGACCATCATGACAACGGCCGGGCCGTCCGCCGCGGGAGGCGTGCCGCGCGGCGCCAGCAGCGCCTCGAGCTCGGCCTTGAGGGCCCGCTCCAGGGCCTCGCGGGAATCGGCCTTGCCGGTTTTCGTCCGCAGCGCGGCGATGATCTTTTCGCTCGTCGCGACCCCGACGTCGGCCAGGATCAAGGCTTCGGCCAGCCCGTCGAGGATTTCCTCACGCTCCTTTCCGCTCTCGAAGAGTTCCTCGATCCTGCGGAAGGCGCGACGGGTTCCGGCGAGTTTTTCGCGAAGGTTGGCGAACACGGCTTAAGCATTATATTTTTCAAGAGGTTGCTTGTCAATCGCCGGGCCCAGAATTGTCCGCGGCCGGGGGATGTGTTACATTGAGGGGACGATGGACTCCTCGCTCTGGCTCGTCTCCCCGCCGCGGCCCGAGGCCGAGTCGTTGGCCGCCGAGCTGGGACTGCCGCTCGCGATCGCCCGCATCCTGGCCAACCGGAAGATCCTGACGGCCGAGGCCGCCCGGGCCTTCCTCTACGGCAGCCTGGACGGCCTCCACGACCCCTACCTGATGAAGGGCATGGCGGAGGCCGTGGCCCGGATCGAGCAGGCCATCGCCCGCCGCGAGAAGATCCTCATTTTCGGCGACTACGACGTCGACGGCGTCCTCTCCGTCGTCATGCTCTTCAAGGCCCTGAGCTCGCTCGGGGCCGAGGTCGAGTACTTCATCCCCGAGCGGCTCCGCGACGGCTACGGCATCAAGGAGCACCATGTCGATATCCCCGTCGAGCGCGGCACGGGCCTCGTCATCAGCGTCGACTGCGGCGTCAAGGCGGTCGAGTTCACGGCCAAGGCCAAGGCCCGCGGCGTGGACGTCATCATCACCGACCATCACCGCCCGGGCGAGACGCTTCCCGACGCCGTGGCCGTCCTCGACCCGGTCCTCCCGGAGTCCGGCTATCCCGACCGGGGCCTGGCCGGCGTCGGTGTCACCTTCAAGCTCATCCAGGCCCTCCTCAGGAACTCGCCCAAGGCCGCCGGCCTGCCCCACTACATGAAGCTCGTCTGCATCGGCACGGTCGCGGACGTGGCCGAGCTCAAGGGCGAGAACCGGCTCTTCGTCCAGGCCGGCCTGAAGGGCCTGGGCAGCGTCGCCAACACCGGCCTGCGGAGCCTTATCGAGGCCTGCGGTCTCGGCCACCGCAAGATCTCCGAGGGCGACCTCGGCTTCCGCATCGGCCCCCGCATCAACGCCGCCGGCCGGATGGGCATGACGGACCTGGCCGTGCGCCTCTTTTTCTGCGACTCGCTCGAGGAGTCGCTGTCCCTCGTGGCCGAGCTCGAGGAGCTGAACTCGAAGCGCCAGCGGATGGAGGAGAGGATCTTCGAGGCGGCCCGGGAGCGGGTCGAGGAGCGGGGTCTTGACCGCAAGTACAAGTGCCTCGTCCTCGGCGGCGAGGACTGGCACCGCGGCGTCATCGGCATCGTCGCCTCGAAGCTCAAGGACCGCTTCCACCGGCCCGTCGTCCTCTTCACCTACGAGGACGGCAAGGCCAGCGGCTCCGGCCGAAGCATCCCCGAAGTGCCGCTCATCGACCTCCTCGACGAGTGCCGGCACCTCTTCACAAGCTACGGCGGCCACCGCCTGGCCGTGGGCTGCACCCTGCCGGTCGACCGGATGGGCGCCTTCAAGGAGGCCGTGAACGTCCTGGCCGCGGCCCGCATCAAGGACGAGGACCTGGTTCGAAAGGTCCACATCGACCTCCCCATCGCCTTCCCCGACATCGACCGCCGCTTCCTGGACCACTTTTCGCTCCTCGTGCCGTTCGGCGTCGGCAACCCCAAGCCCCTCTTCCTGACCGAGGGGGTCGAGGTCTACGGCGAGCCGCAGGTCCTCCAGCGCAAGCACCTGAAATTCCTCGGCCGGCAGAACGGCAAGGTCTTCGAGGTCGTGGGCTGGGACAAGGCGGACTGGGCCCACGTCCTGCGCCGGGGCCACCGGATCGCCCTGGCCTACTCGCTCCTGGTCTCCGAGTTCCGCGGCGAGGAGAAGGTCAGCCTCTCGGTCGAGGACCTGAGGGTCTGACGATGCGCCAAGGCGCGCGCGGCGACCCGCTGGCCAGGTCCGTCCGGCGCGGCGTCGCCGCCCTGCTGACGATCCTGCTCGGGGCCGTCCTCTACAATTTCCTCGGCCGCCGGCCCCGTCCCGCTCCGCCGGCCCCGGCGGCGCCCGTCCCCGCCGGCCGGGCCGTCGACCGCAAGGAAGGCGTCCGTTACCGCGAGTACGAGGACGGCCGGGTCCGGGTCGAGGCCCGGGCCGACCGTTTCTTCCTCGGCGACGACGGCCGCGACCACCTTGAGGGCTCGGTCGAGGTCCTGGACCACAGCCGGGCCGACGGGCGCCCCGTGCGCATCACGGCCGACCGGGCCGCGTACGACAAGGGCATGGTCCATTTCGCGCTCTCCGGGCAGGTCAGGGTGAGCGGCGGCGACCTCTCTTTTGTCACGGAGGCCCTCGACTACGACGCGGAGCACCGGTCTTACCGGGCCGGCCGCGGCGGGGCGTTCTCGTCCGACCGTTTGGGCGGCACCGGCGCCGTCTTCGAGTACTCGGACCCGACTCAGGAGCTCCGCGTCTCGGGCGGCTTCCGGCTGGAGGTCGAGGCCGGCCCGCCTGACCGCGGCAAGGCGGTGCTCTCCGGGGATTCGCTGGCCTATCTCAGGGGCACAAAGAGGGGCCGCGCCGTGGGAGCCGTGCGTTTGGTATCGGAGGACGGAGAGGGGAGCGCGGCGGCCGCGGACTTCGAGCTCGGCGCGGATGAACGGTCCCTGCGCTCGGCCGTCTTTGAAGGGGGCGGCCGGTTCGCTTCCGGGGGCCGGGTCGTCGAAGCCCGGACCGTACGCCTAGGCTGCTTCCCCGATTCCTCCCGGGTCGCCCGCGTCGAGGCCGAGGGCGGGGCGCGGCTCGGCCTGGAGCCGCCGGGCGAGCCGGCCGGAACTATCGAAGCGGCGACGATCGGGTTGATGCTCGACACAAAGGGGGCGGTCGCGGGCTGGACGGCCTCGGGTGGCGCCAAGGCGGAGCTCCGCAAGGGTGCGGACACGTCCTATGAGCTGGCCGGGAACGGCCTGGCCTATTCGGCAACGGACGGCTTGTTGACGGTCCTGCCGAAGGAAGGGGAAATGGCCCGCCTCGAGTCCCCAGGGTCTCGGGTCGAGGCGCCGAGGATCGTCCTTGCCGAAGGATCCGATGAAGTCTCGGCTTCGGGCGGCGTGCGCTGCCTGCTCAAGCCGGGGACCGCGGGGGCGGCCGTAGGGTTCTTCCCCCCGGGCGAGACGGTCTTCGCCGCCTGCCGCGCCCTGAGGTCGTCCGGCCGGGAGAAGGGCTACCATCTCGAGGGGGACGCCCGCGTCTGGCAGGGCGGCCGCACCGTCCAGGCGGCCGAGCTCGACCTGCGCGGGGAGAGCGGCGAGGTCCGCGGCCGGGGCGGCGTCCTATCCTGCCTCCCGGGGACGGCCGGGCAGGCGGGCAAGGAAGCGGTGATCCAGTCGGGCGGGGAGACGATGGCCTATGCCCCCGGCGATCGGACCGTCCGGTTCGAGGGCCGGAGCTACGTCGTCATTCCCGGCGCCAGGCTCACCGCGGATTCCGTAGCCGTCCGCCTGGCCGGGGAGGCGAACGACGTCCGCGACCTCGGGGCGGCGGGGGCGGTCGTCTTCGTTTTCGGGCGCTACGAGGGCCGGGGCCGGGAGGCGGTCTACGACCCTCGGGCCGAGACCCTCGTCCTCACCGGCGCCCCCGTCCTGGCCGAGCGGGGACGCGGGGAATCCAGGGGGGACAAATTGACTTTTCGCCTGGCCGATGATAAGATTCTGGTCGAAACCAAGGGACAGGGAAGGTCGATCACCGTCGTCAAATCGTGAACCATGAAGGGTTCCCTGAAGGCCGTCGAGCTCGAGAAGAGTTTCGGGGCGAAGAAGGTCGTCGACAGGGTCACGATCGAGGTCGGTGAAGGGGAGATCGTCGGGCTCCTGGGCCCCAACGGGGCGGGGAAAACCACCACCTTCTCGATCGTCGTCGGCCTTCTCGCCGGGGACGGCGGCCGTGTCTATCTGAAGGGCGAGGACATCACCGGCCTCCCCATGTACCTGCGGGCCCGCCGGGGCCTGTGCCTGCTCCCGCAGGAGGATAACCTCATGGCTGTGCTCGAGATGCGGCCCGGGGACACGGCCTCGCGGGAGGCCGTCGCGGCCGGGACGTTGGCCGAGTTCGGGCTGGAGAAGCTGGCCAGGTCGCGGGCGCTGACGCTTTCGGGCGGCGAGCGCCGCCGTCTGGAGATCGCCCGGGCCATGGTCACGGAGCCCGACTTCATCCTCCTCGACGAGCCCTTCACCGGCATCGACCCGCTGGCCGTCCTCGACCTCCAGGGGATCATCCGGAAGCTTAGGGATCGGGGGATCGGGGTCCTGCTCACCGACCACGCCGTCCGCGAGACGCTGAAGATCACCGACCGCGCCTACATCCTTGACGGAGGCCGCGTCCTCATGGCGGGGGCGCCGGCGGAGATCGTGGCCTCGGCCGACGTGCGCAAGAGCTATTTAGGCGACGAGTTCCGTCTTTAGATATGAAGATAGGAGAGGGGGCGAGGTCCGAACGATGATGTTCCGTCAGCGACTCGACCAGCGGCAGGTCCAGAAGCAGATCCTGGCGCCCGCCCTCCAGCAGGCCATCAAGCTGCTGCCGCTGACCAACCTAGAGCTCATCGAGGTCATCAACGCCGAGCTGGCCCAGAACCCGATGATCGAGATCGAGGGCGAATCCCTGGACCGGACGGCCACGGAGACCCGGGAGGCGGCCGAGGAGCGCGACGCGGAGAAGCCGCGGGACGAGACGCCGGCCGAGCTCAAGCTGCCGGCCGAGGACCCGAGCTTCGAGCCGCGCAACGAGACCGACGGCTTCGACGCGCGCTTTCAGGAATACCTCGACGACGGGTTCCGCCCCCGCTTCCGCGAGGACCGCGAGGCCGTTTCCCTGGAGAATACGCTCTCGCGCACCCCCTCGCTCGCGGAACACCTGGGGTGGCAGGCCACGCTGACCTTCACCGACGCCGAGGACCTCGAGATCGCCGATTTCATTATCGGCAACCTCGACGAGGACGGCCTCCTGAGCTCGTCGGCCGAGGAGCTCGCCGGCCTGGCCCGGACGACGCCGGAGAGGATCGAGCGGGTCCGGGAGACGGTCAAGGGCTTCGACCCCGTCGGCTGCGGCAGCCGGCACGTCCCGGAGGCCTGGCTGGCCCAGATGGACAGCCTGGGCATCAAGGACGAGGTCGCCCGGGCCATCATCGCGAACCATCTGCCCCTCCTCGAGAAATCCGATTACGCCCAGCTCACGCGGGTTCTCAACATCCCGAAAGAGGAGATCCGGGAGCACGTCGAGATCATCAAGCACCTCGACCCGAAACCCGGCCGGAAATACAACGAAGAGAAGACGACCTACGTCGTCCCGGACATCATCGTCACCAAAGAGGACGACGACTGGAAGATCGCCCTCAACGACGACGGCCTGCCCCGCCTCCGCATCAGCCCCTACTATCGCCAGCTCATGGCCCGGGCCTCCCAGGGCGACCCGGAGGCCCGCCGCTTCCTCGAGGAGAGCCTGAAGAAGGCCCTCTGGTTCATGCGCAGCCTCGAACAGAGGGACAAGACGATCAAGCGCGTCGCCCAGTACATCGTCGAGAAGCAGAAGGGCTTCTTCGAAAGGGGACTCGACGACATCCGCCCCCTGACCCTGATGGAGATCGCCCAGGAGATCGGCGTCCACGAGTCCACGGTCGGCCGGGTCGTGGCCAACAAGTTCATGCTCACGCCGCAGGGCATGGTCCCGCTGAAGTACTTCTTCCACAAGTCGCTGCCGGGCGGCTCGGGCGAGGACGTCTCCTCGCTCCTCATCAAGGAGAAGATCCGCAAGCTCGTCGAGGGGGAGGACCCGGCCAACCCGCTGAGCGACATCGAGATCGGCGACCTCCTGGCCCGGGAGAACCTGAAGATCGCCCGCCGGACGGTCGCCAAGTACCGCATGCAGCTCAAGATCGAGCCGTCGCACATCCGCAAACGGAAGTCCATCATGGAGGAAAGGACATGAACGTCCATTACACGGCGCGCCAGGCCGTCCTGACCCCGGAGATCCGAGATTACTGCGAGAAGCGGCTGGGCCGCCTGAGGGACCTGGCGGACGACGTCCTCGACGTCAACGTCATCCTGGCCGTCCAGAAGAACTGCCACCGGGCCGAGATCCACGTCAAGGTCAAGGGCGCGGGCTTCGTCGTCCTGGAGGAATCGCCGGACATGATGGGCTCGCTCAACCTGGCCTTCGACAACCTGGAGAAGAAGATCCGCAAGGACCGGGAGAAATGGCGGGAGCGGAAGCGGCGCGGCGGCCGCGAGCGCAAGGAGCTCGCCACCGAGCCCGCCGTCGCCGAGCCGGAGAGACGCGTCATCCGTGGCCAGAGCTACGCGGGCAAGCCCCTCTCGCTCGAGGAGGCCATGGCCCAGCTCGGCTACAAGAACCGCGAGGTCCTCGTCTTCCGCCGGGAGGGGTCGGAGAGCTGGGCCGTGCTCTTCAAGCGCAAGGACGGGAACTTCGGGCTCATCGAGCCGGAATGAGGGGGGCTGAGCGGCGATGAAGGTCCACTCCCTGCTCTCCGAAGACCTGGTCCTCAGCGGCCTCGCGGGCCGGACGCGCGACGACGTGCTCCGCGAGATGACCGGGCGCCTCGGCGGCCGGACCGGGCCCGTCGCCTGCGATGTCCTCCTCGCCAAGCTCCTGGAGCGTGAGGACCTCGGCACGACGGCCATCGGCGGGGGCGTGGCTATCCCCCATTGCAAGGTCGAAGGCCTGGAGACCCCGGTCCTGATGCTGGGGCTGTCCCGCGAGGGCATATCCTTCCGGTCGGTCGACGGCCGGACACGCACGTCATCTTCCTCCTCGTCTCCCCGGTCGAAAGACCCGAGGCCAACCTCCGGGTCCTGGCCGCCATCGCCAAGCTCGCCCGGCGCTCGCGGACCCTCGCCGCCCGCCTCCTCCAGGCGCCGACGCCGGCCGAGGCGCTCCGGACCCTGCGCGAGGTCGAGGACGGCCACCATGCCTGAGAGACGCGCCGCCCGGGCGGAGAAGGTCGAACAGACGACGATCTCCGCCGGCCTCCTGAAGATCTGCGGCGTCGGCACCCTCATCGTCGGCGACAGCGGTATCGGAAAGAGCGAGAGCGCCCTGGAGCTCATCGCCCGCGGCCACAAGTTCATCGCGGACGACGTCGTCTGCATCCGCAAGGCGCCCGGCGGGAGCCTGCGGGGCTCGGCCCCGCCCGTGAGCCGGAACTTCATGGAGATCCGGGGGCTGGGCATCATCAACATCCGGGAGATCTTCGGGTCCGCCTCGGTCGCGGCGGCGGCCCGGGTCGACCTCATCATCAGGCTCAAGCACTGGCGGCGGGGCTTCGAGGTCGACCGCCTCGGCCTCAAGGTCTCGGACGAGGAGTCCATCCTCGGCGTCAAGGTCCCCCAGCTGGCCATCCCGGTCGCGCCCGGCCGGAACATCGCCACCCTGATCGAGGTCGCCTGCAAGGTCCACCTCCTCCGGGAGCGGGGCTACCACGCCCCCTCGGAGATCATCAAGAGGCTGGACAGGATCCTGACCTGAGAGGCGCCATGGCGAACACCCTCAAGGACAACCGGTTCCTGGTCATCACCGGGCTCTCCGGCTCGGGCAAGACCGTGGTCAGCCGCTTCCTCGAGGACCGCGGCTACTACTGCATCGACAACCTCCCGGCCAAGCTCATCCCGGACTTCGTCGAGCTGTGGCTCAAGAAGAAGGTCGAGATCGACCGCGTCGCCCTCGTCCTGGACATCCGCGAGCCGCACTTCCTGACGGAGTTTCCGCGCGTCCTCAAGGAGATCCGGAAGCGCGTGCCGGCCCGGCTCGTCTTCCTCGACGCTTCCGACGAAGCCCTCGTCAAGCGCTTCAGCGAGACCCGGCGCCCGCACCCCCTGAGCCGCCGGCGGTCCATCCTCGAGGGCGTCCGGCTCGAGCGGCGGCGGCTGGCCGCGTTCAAGAAGGCGGCCGACGAGGTCATCGACACCTCCGGCCTCAACCTCTCCCAGCTCAAGGAGGTCATCAGCCGGCGGGTCCTCCGGGCTCGGTCCCTCCGCATGCAGACCGTCCTCATCAGCTTCGGCTACAAGTACGGCATCCCCCTCGACTCGGACCTCGTCTTCGACACGCGCTTCCTGCCCAACCCGTTCTACGTCGACCGCCTGCGGGACCGGAACGGGAAGGCCAAGAGCGTGCGCGATTTCGTCCTCTCCTCGCCCGAGACGGCCGGGTTCCTCCGCGAGCTCGTCCGGTTCACGGACTTTATGATCCCGCACTTCGTCAAGGAGGGGAAGAGCACGCTGACGATCGCCATCGGCTGCACGGGCGGCAAGCACCGCTCCATCGTCATCGCCGAGGAGCTCCGGTCGCGCCTTAAGAAGACGGGCGGCGAGATCAAGATCTACCACCGGGACCTTTATAAATAGGCGGCCTTCCTATACAATAGGGGCTCGCCCGCGGCGCCCCGCCCGGACGCGGCGGCCCGCGGCGGAGGCATCAGCCATGCATCGCGGAGCATCGGAAAGGAGTCGGCGGACATGATCGGCGGCGTCATCGTCTGCCACGGCAAGATGGCCGAGGAGCTCCTCAACGCTCTGACCATCATCCTCGGCGAGGCCCCCAACATCGAGGCCATCTCCATCGGCTGGTACGACGACGTCGAGGAGTCGAAGAAGAAGATCAGCCAGAGCCTCAAGCGGGTCGACCAGAAGAACGGCGTCATCATCTTCACCGACATGTTCGGCGGCACGCCCTCCAACCTGAGCTTCGCCTTCCTCAAGGAGAACCACGTCGAGATCATCACCGGCGTCAACCTGCCGATGCTCATCAAGTTCGTCTCCCTGCAGCGGACGAACGTCCTCAGGGAGGTCGCCCGCAAGGTCGTCGACCAGGGGAAGAAGAACATCCACTTCGTCAGCGCCCTGCTCGGTTCCCGCGCGAAATAGGCCCCCATGGTCGAACGCACCGTCACCATCAAGAACAAGCTGGGTCTGCACGCCCGGGCGGCGGTCAAGTTCGTCAACCTGGCCAACCGCTTCGGCGCCTCCGTCAAGATCGTCAAGGACGGC
>JBBISK010000084.1:0-9564 GCA_037441295.1 Candidatus Aminicenantota bacterium
GATTGACACAGTGTCGAAAACCGCGGTCTGGAGTGGAGGCCGCCCCCAAGGCCCCTCCGGCCGGGCAACCCCTCTCGGGGACAGTCCCGCTTTTCTCTTGTATAATGAGGGGGCGATGAGGAAGCCGCTGCCATGGAAGGCACGGCTGGCCCGGGAGCTGGGACAGCCGGAGAGACTGGCCGTCCTCGGCGTGGGGAACGTGGCCAAGGGGGACGACGCGGCCGGGGTGCGCGCGGCCGAGGCCCTCGCCCGCCGGGCGGGCCCGGCGACGGCCGGCCGGCTGAAAGTCTTCGTGACCGAGGAGGCGCCTGAGAACTTCTCCGGGGCCGTCCGCACCTTCGCCCCGTCGCACGTCCTCATCCTCGACGCGGCCTCCGCGGGCTTCCCGCCGGGCGCGGTCTTCGCCGTCGACCCGGCGGCCGTGCCCGACGAGGACGTATCGACCCACCGGACCCCCCTCTCGACTCTGGCGGGCTATCTCGAAAGGACGGCCGGCTGCCGTGTCTTAATCCTGGGGATCGAGCCGAAGGCGTTCGGCACCGGCACGCCACTCACCGCGCCGGTGCGGCGCGCGGTCGCCGAGGTCGCGTCCTACCTGGCCGGCCTGGCCGGGCGGCGCCTCAGATCTTCATCGGCATCAGGACGTAGATGTTCCGGATCGTCTCCTCGGCCTCGGGCTTGAGGAGGACCGCGCTGTTCTCGTCCTTGATCTCGAAGCTCACGCGCTCCGAGGTGACCGTGGCCAGGAAATCCAGCAGGTACTGGGAATTGAAGCCGATCTCGAGGTCGCGGCCCTTGTACTCGACGGCGAGTTTGTCCCTGGCCTCGCCGATCTCCGGGTTCGACGAGAAGAGCTTCATCCGGTTCTTCTCGAGATAGAACTTGATCCCCTTGGACCGCTCCGCCGACAACAGCGAGACCCGGCGGATGGCCCCCGCCAGCTCCTCGCGGGCGATGGAGAGGAGGTTAGGGTTGTCCTTGGGGATGACGGCCTGATAATTGGGGAACTTGCTCTCGATGATTCGGGAAATGAGCGTCCGGGAGCCAACCCGGAAGAAGAGGTTGCTCTCGTCGAGGTCGAACTCGACGGTCTCGTCCTCGAACTTGCGGAGCTCGCCGAGGGTCTTTTTTGCCACGATGACGCTCAGCTCCTTGTCGACCTTGATCCCATCGTCCGCCTTCGCCGTATAGGACAACCGGTGGCCGTCCGTGCTGACGAACTCCATCTGCTTCGGCTTAAGCAGGAGGAGGGCCCCGTTCAGGTAGTATCTCTGCTCCTGGGTGATGGCGTAGTAGACGCGGTCGATCATCGCTTTGACATCGGCGAGCGGCAGCCTGATCCCCTTCTCGAACGACGCCTCAGGGACCTGCGGGTAGTCCTCCTTGGGCATGCAGAGGATCTTGAACTCGCTCTCCCCGCAAGTGATCTCCATCGCTTCTCCCTTAACCTCCACCCTGACCGCCTGCCCCTCGGGCAGCGATTTGACAATTTCGAAGAACTTCTTTCCGTTGACCGTGATCGCGCCCGGCTTTTCGATGTCCGCGGCGAAATGCGTCCTCAGGCCGACCTCAAGGTCCGTCCCGGTCAGCTCGACCTCGGTTCCCGTCACGGTCATCAGGATGTTCGCCAGGATGGGCATCGTGTTCCGTTTCTCCACGATCCCCTGAAGAAGTTGGAGTTCGTCGAGCAGTGTTTCTTTCGCTAGAGAGAATTTCATGGCATCACCTTTCCCGGAGCGTTCCTTTCTTTATCTTTATATTATCTTTATATTCTTTTTATAAAGACATATGAAATCAAGAAGAGAAATAAGAAAGTCCTGTGGGAATGTGCATATCGGACGCAACGTGCTGATAGTGCTCATTGGATGAAGGCGATGAGGTTGTTGATTTCTTTGTTGAATTCGGGGTCGTCGGCCCGGAGCTTTTCGATCTTGCGCACGGAATGGATGACCGTGGTGTGGTGTTTTCCACCGAATTTCTTGCCGATTTCGGGCAGAGAGGAATTCGTCAGCTCCTTGGCGAGATACATGGCTACCTGGCGGGGGAAGGCGACTTTCGGCGAATTGTTCTTGCTCTTAAGCTGGGAAGATTTGATTTTGAACTTGTGGCAGATGAGCTTCTGTATCTTTTCCACAGTGACGATCGTCGACGAGGAGTCGAGGAGGCCTTTCAAGGCCTCCTTGGCGAGGGCAAGGTCGATCTTCTCGCCCTTGAGGGAGGCGAAGGCGATGACGCGGCGGAGGTATCCTTCGAGCTCGCGGATATTAGACTGGACCTTGTCGGCAATGTAGAGGCCGACCGTCTCGGGCAGGGAGACGGCCTCGGCCTCGGCCTTCTTCTTGAGGATGGCGATGCGCGTCTCGATGTCCGGCGGCTTGAGGTCGGCGATGAGGCCCCACTCGAAGCGGGACCTGAACCGCTCCTCGAGGTGGGGGATCTCCTTCGGGGGACAGTCGCTGGTGATGACGATCTGCTTCTGGCTGTCATAAAGGTGGTTGAAGGTGTGGAAAAACTCCTCCTTCGTGCGCTCGCGGCCGGACAGGTAGTGGATGTCGTCCATCAGGAGGACGTCGACGCTGCGGTATTTCTGCCGGAACTCGAGGACCTTGCCGTACTGGAGGTGGTTAACGAGGTCGTTCATAAACTTCTCGGTCGTCACGTAGAGGATCTTGACCCGGTGGTTGTGCTCCAGCGAGAAATGGCCGATGGCGTTCATGAGGTGGGTCTTGCCCAGTCCGGCGCCGCCGTAGATGTAGAGGGGGTTGTACGAGCGGGCCGGGTTCTTGGCCACGGCGAGGGCGGCGGCGTGGGCGAACTGGTTCGAGCTGCCGACGACGAAGTTCTCGAACGTGTAGTTCGGGTTGAGGTTGGGATTGGCCGGGACCGCCTGCTTGGATTTCCGGTCCTCCGGCGAGCGGCGCATGAAGGCCGAGGGCGTGTCCTCGTAGATGTAGCGGATCTCGAGGGGTTTCTGGAAAAGCTCCTTCGAGCAGTCGTTGATGACGTTCGAATAATGGAACGACAGCCAGTCCCGGAAGTAGGAATTCGGCACCTTGATGTAGAGACACTCTTGGTCCTGGCCGATGAAGGTGGTCGGCTCGAACCAGGTCTCGAAACTGTTCGGGTCGACCTTCTCCTCGACGGCCTTGAGGATTTGATTCCAAGGATTTTGTTTTTCTTCAGGTTCCATGGAGGCCATCAACATTTCCACAGATTTATTCACATCTGTGGAAAAGCCTCTCCCGACGCTGGCCGGGGCGGGGAAGGCTCGGCCATCTTAGCATTTTGCCCCCCTGATTTCAAGCCTTTTTTTGTCGTTCGGCGGACCCGGGAACGGGCCGTCGGAAGGCCGCGGCAAAGCCCCTCCGGCGGCCGTTTTTAGGCCGTCCGGCGGCCGAAAAGGAGCGGGAAAATGCGCGCCTCGAGGACCGGCAGGAGGTCGGCCAAGGCATACTCCGGCGCCTCCTGGGCGTAGCCGTAAACCCGCGACTCGCGGAATGTTTGTTTCCATAGGACGTCGCCCGTGGCGGCGTCGATGAGGGCGAGGTCGAGGGTCATGACGAACACCTTCCGCTCGGCCAGGCCGCGGCCTTCGAGCCGGAAGGGGCCGTCCTTCGGGAGGTCCGCTTCGAGAAGGGCCTTCTGGCCCCGCCCGGTGAGCCCGGCGGTGCCGAAGAGGATGGCGGCGGAAGCGTTGCCCGCCCCGGCCGCCCGCCAATAATCGCGCTCGAGGGCCGCGGCGCCCGGGCCCGGCGCGCCGGCGCGTCGCGTCACCGTGCCGCTGAAGACGCCGCGCATGCCGGCGGCCAGGTCCTCGGCGACCCGGCGGCCGAGGGCGAGGTCGGGGATGGGCGCCGTCTCGGCGAATTCCGGGACGACGATCTCGGTGAAGCGGGCGGGAACGGCGGCGGAGACGGCCGGGACGACGGCCGCCCGCGGCGGCGCCGGCGGAGCCGTGGCGCATCCGGAGGCGAGGAGCACGAGCGCGCCGAAGACCCCCGCCGCGCGGCGAGCGGCCGCCTGCCGAGGGAGAAAGAAGGTCCTCGCGTTCATGGCCGGGACATGGTCACTAAGCCGGGCAGAAGATAATTGTCTTCAGATTTCTCTATCGCCCGGCTAGGACTCGGGGAGCAGTAAGGATTATGTAATATATTTACTCCTCCCCCTAGTAACTTACGCCCGGCGTCCCCGTCCGTCAAGGGCTTGCTCCCGGCCGGCCGGGGGATTTGCCTTCCGCCTTTTTTTATGATATAAACTCTGCTTCGAATCGGAACGAAAGAGCCACGACCATGCCGAAAGTCTGCGAAATCTGCCAAAAAGGGCCCGTCTTCGGGCATAACGTCAGCCACTCCCACAAGTCCTCGCCGAAGAAGTGGAAGCCCAACCTCCAGCACGTCAAAGCCCAGACTCCCAAGGGTGTCCGCCAGATCTGGGTGTGCACCCGGTGCCTGCGGAGCGGCAAGGTCACCAAGGCCCGCTGACCCCGGGCCCCTTCCGCCCGCCCCGTTTCCTCCGGCGCCGCGCCGTCCTTTCCCTCCGGCCTCGCCCCCTCAGACCCTTTCGACCGACAGGACTTCCTTGAGGGCCGCGATCCGCTTCGAGATCTCCTCGAGATGGCGCAGGTCGCGGATGAGGACGTCGAGCGCGATGCGTGCCTTCCCCCCCGCGAAGGTGGCCACCTCGGCCTTGGAGATGTTCCCGTCGAAGCGGGACACGGCCGCCGCGACATTGGCCAGGACGCCCGGTGAATCCTGGGCCCTGACCAGCAGCCGGGCCCTGAACGTCCCCGACAGGCTCGAGTCCCAGGAGGCGTCGACGAGGCGCTGGCTGTCGAGGATCTCCTTGGTCACGCGCGGGCAGCGGAGGGAGTGGACCGTGACGCTCCGCCCGGCCGTGACGTAGCCGACGACGGGTTCCCCCTTGATCGGCGAGCAGCACTTCGCCAGCCGCAGCGAAGGGTCGTCGAGGGTCCGGATGCGGACCTTCTTCGGCCGGGGCATCGCCGAGGACCCGGACGCGGCCGACGGCCGTCCCTCGAGCTTCAGCCAGCGCTTGATCACGTGGCGGGCCCCGCTCGTCTTCGCCGCGCCCAGGACCGCCCGGGTCGGCGCCCTGTCCTCCGCCGTCACGATCTCCACGATGTCCCCGGTCTTGAGCGCCGTCTTGAGCGGGGCGGGCGCGCCGTTGATCCGCGCCCCGGCGGCGTGGAGTCCGACCTCCGAGTGGATCTTGAAGGCGAAATCAAGGGCCGTCGCCCCGGCGGGCAGGTTGATGACCTTGCCCTTGGGCGTGAATACGAAGACCTCCTCGGGGACGAGATTGGCCTTCAGGCTGCGCAGGAACTCCTGCGGGTTCTTCTGCTCCCTGTAGAGCGCGGCCATCTCGCGGAGCCAATGGAGGCGCCGGTCCTCGCGGACGACGCTCTGCGGCGACTCCTCCTTGTAGCGCCAGTGGGCGGCGATGCCATTCTCCGCGAGGTCGTGCATCTCGCGCGTCCGGATCTGGACCTCGAACATCTTCCGGCCCTCGGTGATGACGGTCGTGTGGAGGGATTGGTAGAGGTTCGGCTTGGGCATGGCGATGAAGTCACGGAAGCGCTGCGGCAGGTGAGGCCAACGCTGATGGATGACGCCAAGGGCCGCGTAGCAGTCCTTGACGGAGCCGGTGATGAGGCGGAGAGCCAGGAAGTCGTAGACCTGGTCGAAGCCGATGTCCCGCTTCTTCATCTTCGTCCAGATGCTGTAGGGGCGCTTGGTCCGCGCGAAGATCTCGGCCGGGATGCGGTTGGCCTTCATCAGCGTTGCGAGCGTCCGGGCCATTCGCCGCAGCTCCCGTTCGGCCGCCTTCCTGTGCGGCCCGACCAGGGCGTCGACCTTGGCGAAACCTTCGGCCTCGACGTAGCGGAAGGAGAGGTCTTCGAGCTCGGCCCGCATGCGCCCCATGCCGAGGCGGTTGGCGATCGGGGCGTAGACGTCCAGCGTCTCGCGGGCCACCTGCCTCTGCTTGTCCTCGTCCATGAACTCGAGCGTCTTGAGGTTGTGGATCCGGTCGGCGAGCTTGATAAAGATGACCCGGATGTCGTCGGTCATGGCCAGGATGACCTTGCGGATGGCCTCGGCCCGGCGGTCCTCGGGAGGCGTGTCCTGGACGCGGCCGATCTTGGTCACGCCCTCGACGAGGTCGGCCACGTCCTTGCCGAAGGCCTCGCGTACGTCAGCCGCGGTGACCTCCGTGTCCTCGAGGACGTCGTGAAGGAGGGCGGCGACGAGGGTCGTGCGGTCGAGGCCCATGCCGGCCAGGGTGTTGGCAACCTCGAGGGGATGGCTGAGGTATGGCTCCCCGGAGCGCCGCACCTGGCCCTTGTGGGCGCGGGCGGCGAAGACGTAGGCCTTCTGGAGGATGCGCGCGTCTTTCTCGCCGATGTACGCGGACGCCTTCTCGAGAACGTCGTCGAAGCGGATCATGACCGGGCCCCGTTCCGCGCCCGGCTGCGGCGCTCGCGTTCGAGGATCCGGTCGACGGCCGCCGCGAGGTCGGCGGCCACGTCCTCTGGCCCGAGGCCGCGTCCCTCGAGGTCGAATAGCGCCCGGCGGCCGTAGCCGGTCAGGACGAGGATGGGGACGGCGCCGATGGCCCGGCCGAAAAGAACGTCGGTCGCCTTATCCCCGACCATGTAGGAGCTGGCAAGCTCGAGACCGAGCTCGGCCGCGGCCCGGAAACCGAGCCCGGGCGCCGGCTTGGCGCAGGCGCAGCCGGGCGCACCGGACGCCGGCACGACGTGCGGGCAATAATAGAAAGCGTCGATCGGGGCCCCGGCCCGCTCGAAAGCCGCGGCGAACTCGCGGTGGAGGCGCTCGACCTCGGCCTGGCCGAAGAAGCCCCGGCCGACGCCCTCCTGGTTGGTGACGACGACGGGCACGAGGCCGGCCCCGCGGAGGCGGCGGACGGCGTCGAAGGCGAACGGATAGAGGTGGACCTGGGTCCAGTCAACGGGATAGCCGACGTCGCGATTGAGGGTCCCGTCACGGTCGAGGAAAACGGCCCGTTTCTTGTTCATGGCGTCGGCCGGCCGGCGGCGCGTCCGTGAGGCCCGCGCGCCGGCCGCAGCGGCATTCTATCCCGAGGCTTCCGCCCCTGTCAAAAGCCGGAGCGCGGGGCGGGCTTCAGCCCCCGGCCTTGGGCGGGGTCTTGCCGGCGTCCTTCTTCTCTCCGGGGGCGCTCTTGGCCTCCGGTGCGGACGCCGCCTTGGCCTCTGGCGCGGGGGAGTCCTTTTTGGCGTAATCCGTGATGTACCAGCCGCTGCCCTTGAACTGGATGGCCGGCGATGAGATGAGCTTGCGGAGCGGGCCGCCGCACTTCGGGCATTTCTCGAGCGGCTTGTCCTTGGCCTTCTGCAGGGCCTCGAACCTGTGCCCGCACTTCGTGCACTCGTATTCGTGGATCGGCATCTTCGTGTCTCTTCAGTATTCCGGCGCCTGATTGCGGACGTTAATTATAGCAGCCCTGGGCGCGGCGCGCCAGCGGGCGCTCCTTGCCTGAGGGTCCTGTCCTAGTGCGTCCCCGCCCACCCGCCGGGAGCGGATCCTGGGAAGCGACCATCAGAAGTACGGCGGCGTTGCTCAGAACCGTAATGCTGGGAAACTACTTGATGAAGAGAGACTGTCCCCGCGAGGGGGACAGCCCCTCTTTGTTCTTATTTTTGTTCGTGGAAGACGACGGCCTCGAAGACCTCGAGCTTGGCCCCCTTTTTCCAAGCGTCGGGGGGCAGCCCCGCCTTGAGGCAGCCCTGCTCGAGGAACGTTTCGCGGTCCCAGCCGTTCTCGACCGGGACCTGCGGCAAGAGGACGCCCTTCTGGCCGCCCCGGGTGACGATGAGGCCGTGCCGGCCGACGCGGATGAGCTCGGGGCTGGCGATTTCGCGGGGTGGGGTAAGGACCGAGATCTCGAACTCGAGCCCCGCGACCTCGTCCGCGGCGACGGGCGGGAACCGCGGGTCCTCGGTCGCCGCGTAGACGGCCGCACGGATGACGGCCTGGCCGAGCGGCGCTATGGCCTCGATGAAGCCGATGCATCCCCGGAGGTCGCCGCGCTTCTTGAGGGTCACGAAGACCCCGCGCGGCTCGAGGAGCTTCGGGTTCGCCGTCCGGTCCTCGATGACCGCGCCGCGGCCGACGAATTCGGTGACGGCGGAACGGGCCAGCCTCAGCAATTGGGCCTTGTCCTCGGCCGAGAGTGCTTCCTGCGGCGCGGCGTCCGTCTTTTCCGAGAGGACGGCCGCGGCCATATAGCCGACGACGTTCGACTCCGGCCCGCCGGCTTCGGAGGAGTCCGCGCGCCGGAGGACCTCGACCCGCGCCGGCCCCAGCTTTCGGGCGTAGAGGAGGGCGGCCACGACCGGGCCGCCGCCGCACATGATATTCTCGCCGGCCTCGACTTTGCGGATGAGCGTCTCGGTTTTGGCCTCGCGGACGAGGGCGATCGTGCCGGCGTCGACGGCGGCCGCCTCGGCCTTGGGCAGGAAGTGGGAGAGGTCGGTCGAGGCGACGACGAGGACCTTTTTGCCGGCGCAGGCCTTGGTCAGGGCCGCGGACATGGCTTGGATCGTCCCCCTTGTCTGGAGGCCCATGACGACGGGGACGATCTTGGCCCCCGGCAAGGCCCTCTGGATGAAGGGGACCTGGACCTCGACCGAATGCTCCTGGACCTCGGCCGCGGGATTGTCGTAGGCCTCGGGCACGTACTCGAACCCGGACGCCTTGGTCAGGGCCCTGGCCAGCGCCTGGTCGACCGGGACGACGCCGAGCGGCGTCGCGAACCCGGCGCCCGCATAGATCGAGCACCCCGTGAAGGCGGCGTGGTGGGACGGGCCGATGACGACGACGGTCTCAAAGGGCATCCCCTTGACGAGGGCGTACGCGTAGGCCGCGGTCGGACCGGAAAAGACGTGGCCGGCGTGCGGGACGATGAGCGCTCGGACCTCCCCCGCCGGGGGCGCGGCCGGCCTGGCGTTGGCGAGGAAAAAGTCGACTTGGGCGGCCAGCCGGGCGGGGTCGCTCTCGTAGAACAGGCCGGCGACGCGGGCCGGCCTGACGTCCTCCGCCGCGGCCGCGAGCTGCGCGGCGAGGAGGGCCGCCGCGAATATGAAGCGGATTGTTTTCATGAGAGGCCTCGTCGCTCGGGATCGTCTTTTTTCAATATAACGACCTCCCGGCCAAAATGCAAATTGACTTTTCGCCGCGTTTTGCATATAAAGGGAGGGCGGAAGGTTGAGATGAAAGGCTTCTTCAAATTCCTGCTGGCGCTCGCGACGCTCGGCTCGGTGTTCTTCCTGGGTTATTCCTTGGGCAAAGAAAAGGAAAAGGCCAAGATCCCTAAGTTCCAGGAAGAGACCGAAAGCAACGTTTGAGGCCAGGGAACCGGCCTCCGGTCCGGTATAAAACGAAACGCCCCAGTCCCCGTCCGGGGAGAACTGAGGCTTCCGGCCGCGTCCCTTTCTCCGGCCGCCCGCGTGTGTAGGTTCAGATACATTAGTGACACCTCTGGGCTAAGATATGAGGCACTATG
>JBBISK010000085.1:0-9545 GCA_037441295.1 Candidatus Aminicenantota bacterium
TCGTCGAGAAGATCGTCGAGGAGGGCCTGGCCCTGCTCGAAAGGCACGGCGTCTTCGTCGAGAACCCCGAGGCCCTGGCCCTCCTCAAGGCGGCCGGGGCCCGGCCGGACGCGACGGGCCTGCGCGTCCGCCTCGACCGGGCCCTCGTCCGCGATTGCCTGGCCTCGACCCCCGCCTCTGTCACCATGTACGACCGGAGCGGAGAGAGGTCCTACAACGTCGGCGGGGATGAGGTCCACTTCGACCCGGGCTCGGCCGCGGTCGCGCTCCTCGACCACCGGACGGGCCGGGAGCGCAAGGCCGTGACGAAGGACCTCGTGGCCTTCTCGAAGCTTGAGGAAACGCTCGAGCACATCCATTTCCAGAGCACCGGGCTGATCAGCACCGACGTCCCGGCCGGCGTCTCCGACGCCTACCGCCTCTATTTCGGGCTCCTCCTTTCCTCGAAGCCCTGCGTAACCGGGACCTTCCGGGTCGATGGCTTCCGGCCGATGCTGGACATGCTCGTGGCCGTGCGCGGCGGCGAGGAGGAGCTCGCCCGGAAGCCCCTGGCCATCTTCGACGCCTGCCCCTCCCCTCCCCTCAAGTGGAGCCACCTCACGGCCCAGAGCCTCGTCGACTCGGCCAGGGCCGGCATCCCGTCCGAGCTCATCTCGATGGGCATGACCGGGGCCACTTCCCTGGCCACGATCAGCGGGACGCTCGTCCAGCACGTCTCCGAGAACCTCAGCGGGCTCGTCATCTGCCAGCTGACCCGCCGGGGCGCGCCGGTCATCTTCGGCGGCTCGCCCTCGAGCTTCGACATGAGGAAGGGCACGACGCCGATGGGGGCCGTGGAGACGATGATGATCGACGCGGCCTACGCCCAGATCGGCAAGCACCTCAAGCTGCCGACCCATGCCTACATGGCCCTTAGCGACTCCAAGCTCAACGACGTCCAGAGCGGCGTCGAGACGGCCATGGGGGCCGTGCTGGCCGCCCTCGCCGGTGTCAACGTCATCTCGGGCCCGGGCATGCTCGACTACGAGAGCACCCAGAGCATGGAGAAGCTCTGCCTCGACAACGAGATCTGCGGCATGGCCTACCGGCTTCTCGAAGGCGTCGCCCAGCGGGAGGAGCCGATGGCCCTGGACAAGTTCGACACGTACAAGCCCGGGGACACCTTCCTGACCCACCCTCACACTCGCCAATGGTACCGGAAGGAGCATACGTTCCCCAAACTCATGGACCGGGACACCTATCAGGCTTGGGTCCTGGCGGGACGGACGACGGCCCTGGCTCGGGCCCACAAGGACGTCGGGGAGAGGATCGCGCGATACGCCCTGCCGCCCCTGCCGGACGGGCTGCGGCGAGAGCTGCGGAAGATCATGTCCCGCTATGCGAAGACCCAGGGGCTATCGCGCCTGCCCCGGGCCGGCGTCTAATCCAGGTCGCGCGAGGCCAGATACTCCGGCGCCTCCGCCGTCCAGCCGCGCTCCTTGACGGCCCGCTCGGCGAAGCGGGCGGCCACGTCGGCGTCGCCGTGCGTGACGAAGAGTCGGCGCGGCGGCGTCCGGAAGGCGTCGAGCCAGCGGCCGAGGGCCTTGCGGTCGGCGTGAGCGGAGAAACTGTTGATCTTGGCCACCCGGGCCCGCACGGCCAGGGTTTGGCCGAGGATGCGGACCTGGGGATCTCCCTCGAGGACCTGGCGGCCGAGGGTCCCCGCGGCCTGGTAGCCGACGAAGAGGATCGTCGACTCGGGCCGTCCGATATTGTAGAGCAGGTGGTGCTTGATCCGGCCGCCCGTGCACATCCCCGACCCGGCCATGATGATGGAAGGGATGCGTTTGGCATTGATGGCCTTGGACTCCTCCATGGTCCTGACGATGGCCAGGCCGGGGAAGTCGAAGGGGCTCTCCCCCGAATCGAAGAGGGCGCGGGCCTCCGCGTCGAGGTCGGCCGTGTGGCGGCGGAAGGCCTCCGTCACTTCCCGGGCCATGGGGCTGTCGAGGTAGACGGGCAGCGGCGGAATGGCCTTGTCGCGGAGCAGCCGGCCCAGGTAATACATGAGCTCCTGGGCCCGCTCGATGGCGAAGGTCGGGATGACGACGTTCCCCCCGGCCTTGGCTGTGTCGACGACGATCTCGGTAAGAAGCTCGGGTATCGTCTTGGGGTCCTCGTGGTCGCGGTCGGCGTAGGTCGACTCCATGACGACGTAGTCGGCCCGCTCGAAGACCGAGGGGTCGCGCACGAACGGCTTGTCCCACTGGCCGATGTCCCCGGAAAAAACAATGCTCCGGCCGGCGCCGTTCTCGCGGCAGCTGAACTCGACCATGGCCGAGCCCAGGATGTGGCCCGCGTCGCGGAAGCGGAAAGAGAGGGCGTCGGAGAGGGCGACCTCCTCTTCGTAGGGGACCTCCTCGACGAGGGGCATGGCCCTCTGAACGTCCTCCACAGTGTAGAGCGGGACTTCGGGATGGGCGCCGGCGCGGCCTTCCTTGGCATGACGCCTTTGCTTGAAGGCCGCGTCTTCAACCTGGATGCGGGCCGAGTCCATGAGGGCGATCGAGACGAGGTCTGCGGAAGCCGCGGTCGCCAGGATGGTCCCCGAGAAGCCTTGAGCGACCAGCCTGGGAATGAGGCCCGAGTGGTCGAGGTGGGCGTGGGTCAGGATGAGCACGTCGACATCGCCCGGAGGGACCGGAAACGGGTCCCAGTTCCTCTCGAGGAAGGGCCGCTCCTGGTAGAGCCCGCAGTCGACGAGGACCTTCATTCCGCCGGCCTCCAGGAAATAGCAGGAGCCCGTGACCTGACGCGCCGCTCCGAGGAAGGTGAGCTTCACGGCCTTCACTCGCGCTCGCCCAGGGCGTACTCGGCCTGGGCGGAGAAGAAGACCATTTTCGTCCAAAGGCGGAAGACGACGAAGGCCTGCCCCCAGACAAGGCCGATGCCGAGCCAAGCGAGGCCCGAGCCGGGGATAATCCCGCCCGCGGCGAAATAGAGGGCCGTCCCGGCCACGAGTCCGGCGCCGACGAGGAGATAGAGGAGCCAGGCTCGGAAGAACCGCCGGCCGAGGAAGGCCAGGGCCTTGCCCAGACGAGGCTGAGGAGGAGCAGGGCGATGAGCGTCCGGGCCCATGAGAGGCCGAGCGGCGTCCACTCCGTCCGGGCCCGCTCGGCCGCCCGCGCCGTAATCATCGAGAAGAGGCCGAGGATGACCCCGAACGCCAGGGCGTAGAAGACGATCGAGACGAGGAACAGCCGGACGAACCGGCCGAAGTGCCGCCCGCAGTCGGCGAAAAACGCCTGGAGCGTCGTCCGGCCCTCTCGGTCGAGGAGCCGGCCGATGATGCCGCCGTTGAGAAACACCGAAAGGGCGAAATAAATGGCGAGGGGGACGAGGAAGCCGGCCAGGAGCGCCGGGGCGGCGTTCTGGTACCTGTAGGCCACCTCACCCAACCATAGGAAATCAACGGCGTGGAGGCTCCGGCCGAGCAGGGAATGCCCGAGGTCGGCCCGGACCAAGGCGGCCCAGGGCGCGACGACGAGCAGGGCGAAGACGAGGTTCGTGACCCACAGCGTGACCAGGACCAGGGGCCTCCGCGAGGCCGTGCCCACGCCGTTGCCGATTGCCTTGAAGACGGTCATGTCACTCCCCTTTCCTCAGCTGAACGAGCCCGCGAGGGCGAGGACGTTCTGGACGACGACGAGGAGCTCCGAGAGCAGCCGGACGAGCCCCCGCCGGACGGGCCGGACGACGTAGGTGTTGTTGGCCAGGTTGGAATCGATGAGCCAGACGCCGTCAGGGTCGACCTGGGCGGAGACCGCCCGGGCGGGCTTGGCGAAGGCCAGCCGCGCCCAGCGGGCCTGGCCGTCCCAGAAGCGCGTCTCCCGGCTGCCGTCTTCGAAGTCGACGACGACCTTGACCGGGACGTCGCCCCGGACCCGGGCTTCCCCGTAACGCCGCAGGGTGACGGTCGTCAAAAATTCCTTTTTCGCGGCTAGGCCGCCGGCCGCCTTCTCCCCCTTGGCCGCGAGCTCGCGGGCCTTTGCCGCCGTCATCTCCTCCTTCTTCCCGTCGGCGTCGAAGACGCCGCGCGGATGGGCCGGCCTCTCCTCGGATTCGACGGAGGCGATGCCGTAGTCGAAGCCCAGGGTGTCGCCCATGAGCTCGTCGAAGAACCAGGTCAGGTCGCGGCCGGAGACCTCGTTGACGACGGCGACGAAGTCCGCCGTCTTCGGGTGGCGGTAGCGGAAGCGCATCTGGAAAGTCCGCATGATCCGCGACATCGTCTGCTCGCCGACCAGCCGCTCGAGCGTGTTGAGGCAGGTCGAGGCGCGCATGTAGACGTTGGCCCCGTAGCTCGCCCGGTTGTAGAAGTGCCAGGAGGCAGTCAGGACAGGGTCGTACTTGACGACGTTGATGGCCGCCGCCCGGTCCGTCTCGTAATCGAGGAACTTCGGCATCCGGAAGACCGAGGCCAGGGGGATGCCGAAGAGGTCCATTGAGAACGCGCCCGCGCCGTAGGCCCGGGCCTGGACGCGGCCGGTCGAGTAGGTGTTGATGCCCTCGTCGAGCCAGGCCTCCTCGAACTCGTTGTTGGCCGAAAGGCCGTACCAGTAGCCGTGGCCGAACTCGTGGATGATGACGCCCTCGGGCGAGAGGACGTCCGCGGCCGGGAGGACATCCGTGCCCGCCGTGAACAGCGTCGGGTACTCCATGCCCCCGCTCCCCGTCCGAAAGGGCGGGTCGACCATGGTCACTGTCTCGTAGGGATAGGGGCCGTACCAGAGCCCGTAATACTTGATGGCGGCGCTCAGGGCCTTGAAGTGGCGGTCGACCTGCCCCTTGTGCTCGGGGGCGATGAGAAGGATCATCCGGACGTCGGGGAGCTTGACCTCCTCGAGCGGCAGGCCCAGGAGCTCGGCCGTCTCGCGGTATTCGCGGGGGCTGACCTCCTTCGCCGCCACGAACTCACGCTCGACCTTAAGATAGCGGGGGTCGGCCATCCAGGCGAAGTCGTGGATCATGGCCTGGACGAAGGTGTGGGCGTCCTTGCCGGCGGCCGCGCCGGTCTCGACCGCGGTCTCCTTGCCCGAGGACCCGACGACGAAACCGTGGGGCACCGTGATATGGACGGCGAAGTCGGCGAAATCGGAGAAGAACTCGGAGCTCTCGTGGTATTCATGGCAGTTCCAGCCCTTCCCCTCCTCGTAGACGCCCGGCTTGGGGAACCACTGGCCGATGAAGTAGGAATGCTGGTAGTAGCCCGAGCGGGCCACGGTCCGAGGGATCTTGCTCCGGAACTCGAGGCGCAGCCTCACGTTGTCGCCGGGCTTGACGGGCTCGGGGAAGCGGATGCGCAGGACGGTCTCGTCCCCCGCGTGGACGGGCTCGTCGCGGCGGACGAACTCCCGCGTCGGGCCGAGGTCGCGGCCGTCGGCCAGGCGGATGTCCGTGACGTCGACCCAGCCCCATTCCCCGTCCTTGGGCTCGATGCCGCGGGCCATGAGCGTCTCCCCGGCCGCCTCGCTCAGGAAGGTGCTCGAGGCGTTCTTGAAGGCGTTCCAGTAGAGGTGGAGGAGCATGTCGGGGACGGTGTCCCGGGTGCGGTTCGTCCAGACGATCTCCTCGCGGCCGCGGAGCATCTTGGCCGCGTCGTCGAGCTCCACCCAGATCTCGTAGCGGAGGACGGGTGGGTTCGCGACAGGCGCCGCGGGCTCCTGAGCCGCCGCCAGGCCGGCGAGGGACAAGCCGCAGGCGGCCCCCCAAACGACGAGGTTCCGAATTCGCATTTTCATGGGCACCTCCGCGGTTCGCTAGGACAGTGCTTCCTCCCAGGCCGAGCGCCGGGGGAAATAGATAAAGACGAGAACGAGGGAAGCGAAGACGAGGATGTAGAAATCCACGTTGAGCCCGGCGACAAGGAAGAGGACAAGGCCGAGGAGGCCGGGGACCTCGGCCAGGAAGAGGGTCAGGAGCGACGCCTTCTCCACGCGGTGGAGGGCCGTCTTGGCGTCTTCGCCGGCGGCTTTCCGGAGCATGCGCGGGCGGAGGGCCCGGACGAGGATGACGGCCAGGACGGCCATGGCGAAGACGGCGTAGCGGAGAAGCTGGACGTGGGCCACGGCGAGGAAGCCGCGGAACGGCCTGAGCTGGGCCCGGATGAATTCCACGACGCCGAAATAGAGGAGGAGGCTCACGATGACCGAAACGGCGATGAGGGACGCCGTCCTCAGATGGGCCCGAAGGTCTTCCTGGAGATCCATGCCAGCCTCCTTTCGCCGGACCTCCGGCCGCGCCGGCCGGGAGGGAACGGATTATATGAGATTCCCGGGGCCGGCGCAATTGCCGGCCCCCCGCCCTTCGGCTATACTGGGGCGCGATGGACCTTCTCTCCTGCGAGGTCAAGCGATGACGGACAAGCGGCGGCTCTCCTGGGTGGCCCTGGGGCTCCTAACCCTGGCGTTTTCCTTCCGGGCTACGGCCGCCGGCCAGACCGACGACGGCCTGACCGTCAAGGCCTGCGGCTTCCTCTCCGCCCTCGAAAAGGGCGATTTCGCCCTGGCGGCGCGCGACTTCGACCAGACCATGCTCAAGGTCTCGGGGCCGGAGAAGCTCGCCGTCTTCTGGAACGAGGATTTCCCGAAACAGGTCGGGGCGTTCAGGAAACAGGCGGCGGCGCGGCGCGAGAAGCTCGGCGCCTATGACATCGTCCTCATCACGTGCCAATTCGAAAAGGCGACACTCGATGCCCGCGTCGCCTTCGACGCTGCCGGCAAGATCGCCGGCTTCGGGTTCGTGCCCCCGGCTCCGCCCGTCGCTTACGCGCCGCCCGCTTACGCCGACCAGGCGAAGTTCGAGGAGAGAGACGTCACGGTCGGCTCCGGTGCCTGGACGCTCCCGGGGACGCTGACGACGCCCAGGGGCCGCGGCCCCTTCCCCGGCCTCGTCCTCGTCCACGGCTCCGGGCCCAACGACCGGGACGAATCGCTCGGCCCGAACAAGCCGTTTAAGGACCTGGCCTGGGGACTCGCCGCGCGCGGCATCGCCGTCCTGCGCTACGACAAGCGGAGCAAGGTGTATGGGCCCAAGATCGTGGGTGACGCCAAGCTCGAGGCGGCCATGACGGTCCGCGAGGAGACGATCGACGACGCCCTGGCCGCGGCGTCCCTCCTCCAGAAAATACCCGGGGTCGACCCGCGGCGCGTCTTCATCCTCGGCCACAGCCTGGGCGGCTTCCTCTTGCCCAGGGTCGCGCGCGCCGCTGAGCCGCTCGGCCTCGCCGGCTTCATCAGCTTGGCCGGTCTGACCCGGCCGCTCGAGGACACTATCCTCAAGCAGATGACATATCTCTATGGCCTGGCGGGCGGGGCCGTCTCCGGAGAGGACAAGAAGCGGCTGGGCGGCATCACGGCCGACGTCGCCAGGATCAAGGCCCTGACGCCCGCCGACCGGGGCTCGGCGGTCCGGATCCTCGGCGCCATGCCGTCCTACTGGCTCGACCTCAGAGGCTACGACCCGCCGGAAACCGCCAAGTCGGTCCGCAAGCCCATGCTCTTCTTGCAGGGCGCCCGGGACTACCAGGTGACGGCCGAGGACCTTAAGAAATGGCAAGCCGCCCTCGGTTCAAGAAAGGACGTCGAGTTCCGCCTCTACCCCAAGCTCAACCATCTTTTCTTCGAAGGCCAGGGGCTGATCACACCCGCCGAGTACGTTCAGAGGCACGGCAGCGTCGCCCCCTACGTCATCGAGGACATCGCCGCCTGGATCGCGAAGCACTAACCCCCGCTTAAGAACAAAGAGGGACTGGCCCTCTTGTTCTTATCAATCCACATAGAGCAACAGGCCTTTGAGGTACTCGGTCTCCGGGTGATAGATGTTGACCGGGTGGTCGAGGGCCTGCCGGTGGCGCTGGAGGATGCGGACGCGCCGCCCCGCCTCCCCCGCCGCCTGGAAGACGACCTGCTGGAAGAGCCGGTCGTCGACGAAGTGCGAGCACGAGCTGGTCATGACCAACCCTTGCGGCCGGACCCGCTGGATGGCCAGCCGGTTGATGTCCTTATAGCCGCGGCAGGCCTGGACGACTTCGGTCTTGCGCTTGGCGAAGGCCGGCGGGTCGAGGATGATGAAGTCGTAGTCGAGGTCAGGTTCCCTGAGGAACTCGAAGACGTCGGCGGTGAAGAAGATGCCCGAGTCGGACGGCAGGCCATTGATCTCGAAATTCTCCTGGGCCAGGGCGACGGCGGAGGCCGACGAGTCCACGGAATCGGCCCGCACCGCCCCTCCCCTGAGGGCATAGACGGAGAAGGCCCCCGAATAGGAGAAGGCGTTGAGGACGTGGCGGCCCCTGGCGACCTCGCCGGCGAGCCTGCGCATCTCGCGCTGGTCGAGATAAAAGCCGGTCTTCTGGGAGCGGACGATATCGACCAGGAACGGCAGTCCGTTCTCGACGACCCGGACGCGGCCGGGGGGCTCGCCCGACAGCGTCCCCTCGCGCTCCGAGAGCCCCTCCTCCCGCCGCGAGGGAAGGTCGGACTTCTCGTAGACGGACCGGGGCTTGACGGCCGCGGCCAGAAGTTCGAGGACGAACGGCTTGAGCTTCTCCATGCCCAGGGTCGCTACCTGAAGGACGAGGACGTCGTCGTAGAGGTCCGCGACGAGCCCCGGGAGATGGTCGCCCTCGGCGTTGACCAGCCGGACGGCGTTCGTCACGGCCGGGTCGAAGAAGCGGCGGCGGAGGGCGACGGCCCCGTCGATCGCCCGCCGCACGGCGTCCTCGGGCGTCTCGCGGCCGAAGCTGACCATGCGGCCGACGATGGAAGAGCTGCGGTTGAAATATGCGTGGCCGAGGAGGTCCCCGTCCGCGCTCCGGACCGGCAGCACGGCGCCGTCCTCGAACTCTGGCAGCCTCTGGACCGCGCCGGAGAAGATCCAATGGTGGCGGTTCCGGACGGCCTTGTCCTTGCCGGGCTTGAGGATGACGCCGTCCACCGACGCGCCCCCGCCGTCTACCTCGGCCCCGCCGCGCCGCGCCCAGCCCGCAGGAGCCGGACGACCGGGCGGTCGGGCGCGGAGAACTCCGCCTCGTCCATTTCCGCGGGCTCGAGCCAACGGACGGCATCGTGGTCGGTGAGTCGGAAAGCGTCCCCCAGGAGCTCTGTCCGCAAGACGATGAGCTCGAAGCTTGCGGCCGGGCTGGAGAACGGCACGGCGCAGAGGAATTCGCCAGCCCTGGCCCGGACGCCCAGCTCCTCCTCGAGCTCGCGCTCGAGGCCGCGGCCGGGCGACTCCCCCGCTTCGAGCTTCCCGCCGGGAAACTCCCAAAAGCCTCCCGCGGCCAGCCCCTCCCTCCGTCTGGCGACGAGGACCTTCCCGGCCCGCTCGATGACGGCCGCCGTGACCTTCCGCGCCGGCCTCTCCTCCGCTCCCTTCGTCATCGGACCTCGCTCGGGACCCATCTTATGACAAGGGCCGGAGGTTCGCAAGCCGCCGGGCCGCTAGATGACCGGCGCCGGGAGTTGTGCTAGAATGGCCCAGCTGTGAAAGTCGCATTCCTCGCTTCG
>JBBISK010000086.1:0-4838 GCA_037441295.1 Candidatus Aminicenantota bacterium
CGCCGGCGGCGTCGTGTCGGTGAAGGGCACCGCCCCCCCGATCTCGACGTCACCAAGCTGGGGATGCTTGAATGGCTTCCAGGCGACGAAGCCCTTGCCCCCGAGCTCCTTGTCGCTCCAGGCGAGGAGGGCCTTCTCCTTGGGGTCGGTCCCCTCCTCGGACGGCGGCTTGGGCATCTGCCGCATCATCTCGGCCATCTGCTTCGTCGTCATCTGGCCCGCCTTAAGGCCCTCGAAGAGCTGCTTGGCCTTGAACTGGGCCGGGGCGCCGGACGCCTTCAGAAAGGCGTCGACCTTCTCCTCGCCCAGGGCGATGAACTCGTCGCCGGTCATCTTCTCGAGCTTCTCGGGGGTGATGTCGGCTTCCTTCTTCTCCTCCTTAACCTCGGGGAGGGTCCAGAAGTCGAGGCTGAAGGACGGGAGCCCCAGCTGATAATAGGCATAGAGCTCGAACGAGCCGTCCTTGTCCTGGGCGGGTTCGAGGCGCTTGTCGTCGAGCTTGGCCTTCTTCAGGAAGTCCTTGTATTTGTCGGAGAGCTCCTTGTAGAACTTGAGATCTTCGGGAAGCGGGTTGACGACCGCGCCGAGGCCGAGGAAGCTCGCGATCATAGACTCCGTGACCTGCATGCCCTCGGGGACGAGCGGCTTGACCATGTCCATGATCTCGGCCATGGTGTAGGTCTTGTTCGGGTCGGCGCCGATGAACCCGGCCATGTTCTCGGGGATCTTGATCTGGCTGAGGTCGGCGTCGCCCTTCCGGCCGCCGCGGGGCGGGTTCAGGCAGAAGTTCGTCGAGCCGTAGACGAAGGTCAACCCGATCTCCGGGTGCTCGTTGACGAATTTGATGACGGCGAAGCTCTCGGGCTCGCTGCCGGGCCAGGGGCCGCTCTCGGGCGTGAAGGGATGAAAGAGGTGCGGGAACTGGACGCCGATGTTGACGCCGCCGGGGCCGTCCTCGTTGTACTGCCCGTCGCCGTCGTTGTCGATTCCTTCGGTATAGAGCTTGTAGACGCCCTTCTCGCCCTTGGACCAGTCGGCCTTCTTCATCAGGCGCGGCTCGCCGGGGACGGGCATCCACTCGCCGGCCGGGTCCTTGACCCGCATCATGGTGATGACGCCGTTCGCGTCGAGGTCGTCCGGGCCGTCCTCGTCGATCGCGTCGTCCATGTCGTCGTTCGAGGGCCGGGCGTTGCGCGGGTCGGCCAAGAGGGGCTTGCCGAAGTAGCGGGCCGCGGCGTCGGGGTTCGGACACGGCAGGACATACCAGGTCAGGTCCTTGTGGAGCTCCGGCCGGTCGATGAGCTGCTTGACGAGGTAGAGGGCCGCCTCGCCGGAGATCGGGACAATGCCCTCGAAGTTGGCGCCGACGAAGACCGCGGGCAGCGTCTTGGCCGCCTTCCCGGTCTCGGGGCCGATCTCGACGAGGACGACGTCCCGGCCGCCGGGGCTCACGGCGAGCTTATGGAGCTTGACCGCGGCCGGGTTGGCCTGGGCGTACGCCTGCAGGGCGGAAACGAGCTCCGCGGGCGTGTGGTACTTGTCGAAGGTCACGGCGGCGCCGAGGCCTGAGGCCAGGGCGAGCAGCGCGACGAGGGGGAGGATCGAGCGCTTGGGCAACATCTTCACCTCTTTCAAGACGGGATTAGGTCGCCTCTTTTCCAGGATGACCGAGAGATGGCGGACCCGACCCCATCCGTGTCTTCAGTATTCTGCCACTTCCGGAAGATGCGGGCAAGGATAAAGAGGGACGGAATAAGTGTCCCCCGACCGGGTTTCATACACCCTAATACGCAACCCGGGGCGAGAAGGTTTCAGGGCGGCCTTCCCGGAGCAACGGAACCGTGCTATCCTGCGTATGACTTAAAAAGGAGCCCCCATGAGATCCCGGAACCCTCTCCTCTGGACCCTGGCCGTCGTCTTCCTCGCCGTCGCGGCCGCGCCCGGCCGGCAGCCCGGCCAGCAGCCGGCGGCGCCTTCTTTCCAGGACACGACCGTCCTGCCCGAGGGCGCGAAGGGCGCCCGCATCCGGTCGCTCATCGACACCATCAATTCCGGCGCCCCGGACCGCGTCCGCCAGTTCCTCGACAGGGAATGCGTGAGCGAGTTCCGCGACGCCGTCCCCCCGGACGCCCACATCGCCACCGCCCTCAACTTCCTCCGCGATACGGGCGGCATCGAGTTCTACTCGATCCGCAGCTACACGCCCGAGCGCCCTGGCGCGACGGTGGTCATCGTCAAGGACCGGAATTTCGGCGGTTTCTGGGGCCTGAGCCTCCGTTTCGCCGACCTCGCGGGCTATCTCGTGGCCGGCCTCGAGATCAGCCCGGCCCGCGCGCCCGCCGGCCCGCCCGAGCCGCCGATCCCGGAGAAGGACGCCGTCGACGAGGTCCGCGCCTTGACCTCGGAGCTCATCGCCAAGGGCTGGTTCTCGGGAACGCTGCTCATCGCCAAGGGACCGGCCGTCCTCCTGACCATGGCCGGCGGGGAGGCCAGCAAGTCCTACCACGTGCCGAACAACGTCGACACCAAGTTCAACCTGGGCTCGATGAACAAGATGTTCACGGCCACGGCCGTGGCCCGGCTCGTCGAGCTCGGCCGGCTCTCTTTCGACGACCCGATCGGCAAGTGGATCGACGAGACGTGGCTGCCGAAGGAGGTCACGGACAAGATCACCGTCCGCCACCTCATCACCCACACCTCGGGCCTGGGGAGCTATTTCAACGAGACCTACGACCGGAGCTCGCGGGCCCTCTTCCGCAAGCTCGACGACTACAAGCCGCTCATCAAGGACGACCGGCCCGCCTTCCCGCCGGGCGAGCGCTTCAGGTACAGCAACACCGGGATGTTCCTCCTCGGCGTCATCATCGAGAAGGTCACGGGCGAGGACTACTTCGACCACATCCGCAAGACGATCGCGACGCCCGTCGGCATGAACAACACCGACTGCTACGAGATGGACTATCCGGTCGAGAACCTGGCCGTCGGCTACAGCCCGGACTGGCAGGGCCCCTACCGTTGGCAGAACAACCTCTACAAGCACGTCATCAAGGGCGGCCCGGCGGGAGGCGGCTTCTCGACGGTCAAGGACCTCCACAAGTTCGCCCTGGCCCTCCTCAGCGGCAAGCTCGTCTCCAAGGCCATGCTCGAGACAATGTGGACGGACGCCAAGGGCGGGAACTACGGCTACGGGTTCACGGTCGCCCAGGGCCCGGGGGGCAAGGTCGTCGGCCACAGCGGCGGCTTCGACGGCATCAACTCCGAGCTCGACATCTACGTCGACTCGGGCTACATCGTCGCCGTCATGTCGAACTACGACAACGGCGCCAGCCCGCTCGCCGCCCGCATCGGCCGGACCCTAGCCCGCATCAAGTAGAGGGGACGCCGGCGGCCTTCTCCAGGCGCCTCATGATACTGAACATGAAGCCGGCCGAAAGGACACAGGCCACGACCAGGATCGACCACAGCGCCCAGAGCGGGATGCGCATCCAGAGGTAGGCGCCGACGCCGACGAGCTTAATGCCGATGGCCGTCGAAGCGAACCAGCAGCCCTGCATGAGACCTTTGTATTTTGGCGGGGCGACCTTCGAGACGAACGAGATGCCGATGGGGCTCAGGAAGAGCTCGGCGATGGTGATCAGGAAGTAGGTCGAGATCAGCCAGTAGACCGAAACCTGGGCCGAAGGCGGGGCGACCAATCCGCCGAGCGACTTCGGGCTGGGGAGCCCGATCGAGCCGATGGCCAAGATGGCGAAAGCCACGGCCGTCAGGATCATCCCGATGCCGATCTTGCGCGGCGACGACGGCTCCTTCCCTTTCCGGTTGAGATAGCCGAAGATGCCGATGACGATGGGCGTCAGGGCCACGATGAAAAAGGGATTGAAGTGCTGGAACCGCTGGGGCTGGAACGGATTGACGTCCGAGTAGCCCCGAAAGCGCAAGTACGCCAGGACGGCAAATCCGGCAAAGGCCAGGCCGCCGAGGGCCCGGGCCACGGAGCTCGATCTCCTCTTCAACAGGAAGACCAGGCCGATGGCGGAGAGGAAAATGGGGATGAGGCCGCCCAAGTCGAACCACAGGTTCGTCACCTTGCCCACGCTCGGCACGGTGTAGTCCCGCGCGAAAAAGGTCATCGTCACTGGGCTCTGTTGGAAGGCCATCCAGAAGAAGATGACGACAAAGAACACCAGGCCGAGGGCGACGAGCCGCTCTTTCGTCTCCTGGGGCGACATCTCGACCACCTGGCCGCGCAGGGCTTCGGACTTGGCCTTCTGTTTCTCGCTCAGGCCGGCCTGCCGGTAGTGCTTGCGGAAGCCCCAGAAGATGAGCATGGAGATGATAAGGGAGATGCAGGCCACGCCGAAGCCATAGTGGTAGGACTTGCTCAGGGCGTTGATGTATTTTTCCGAGAAAGCCCTGAGCGTCCCCAGGGTCACGGCGGAGTCCTGGGCCTGGGCTATGGCCAGGTAGTCCTTGGCGTCGGCCAGCGTCCCCTTGAGGAAGCTGTTGGCCAGGGCCGGGATCCGCGCATCGTAGATATAATGGGAGGCCGACAGGATCCAGTTGCTGACCTTCTCCGAGGCCGTGGGCGCGAACATGGCGCCGATGTTGATGCCCATGTAGAAGACGTTGAAGGCCCTGTCGCGCAGGGGGCTGTATTGCGGGTCGTCGTAGAGGTTGCCGACGAGGGCCTGGAGGTTGCCCTTGAAGAGGCCGGTGCCCAGGGCGATGACGGCCAAGGCGACGACCGTCAGCGCGAATCCCGCCCCGATGGTCGATGGGATGGCCAGAAGGATGTAACCAAGGAACATCGTCACTAGCCCGATGCTCACCGTGTTGCT
>JBBISK010000086.1:4848-9401 GCA_037441295.1 Candidatus Aminicenantota bacterium
ATCGTCTGCAGCGCGGTGAAGAGCGGCGTGCCGACCTTGTCGGCCAGAAAGCCGCCGAGGAGCGGGAAGAAGTAGACGCCGAACGCGAAGTTGGTATAGATGTTGCCCGCGGCGCTCGCAGTCAATCCGTACTTCGCCTGCAGGAACAGGACGAAGATGCTGACCATCGTGTAGAAGCCGAAGCGCTCGCCCATGTTGGCCATGAACAGGACAAACAGGGCCTTGGGATGTCCCTTGAACATGATTCACCGTCCCCCGGAGGATTCGCGTTCGCTCAAAGCGCCCGGATTATAACAAATCCAGAAAAAAGGGGACAGCCCCCCAAGGGGGCAGTCCCTCTTAACAATTCTGCGGTGGCCGGCCGCTCACCAGGCAAGGCTCTGGATGAGCAGCCGGTTGACGGTGCGTTCGAGCGCGGCCCGGAACCGCTCGACGACCTCGGCCTCGGTGCCGCCCCAGAAGTCCCTGATGAACATCGGCGGCCCGACGTTGACCCGGATCGTCTCGGGCACCCCCCACATGACGTGGGTGCCGAATATCGAGAGCGGCGTCACGGGCACCGCGAGCTTCTCTTCGTTATAAAGGTTGTAGGCCATGATCGCGGCCCCCCGGCGGAACGGCTTGACGTACGGGTTGGGGTCCCTGTCGTCGACCCGGCCGCGCCCCTGGAGAACGATGATCGCCCGGCCCTTCCTTAGGTAATCCTGGCACTTGAGGATGGCGTCGTTCCGCCTGCCGTAGAGGTCCACGGGGATGCTCCCGACGTTCGCGGCGTGGCTCGTCACGAAGCGGACCATGAACGAATAAACGGGGTTCAGCAGGAGGTGGATAACCCCCCCGAATTTGCCCATGTGGCGGTGGAGATGGCGGAGGACGAGCTCGCTCCCCTCCTCCTTGTTGAAGATCATCTTGTTGGCCGTGAAATAGATCATCTGCGGCTTCGTGAGGAGCAGGACCGCGATGTCCTTGTAGTTCCCGATGTGGTTGCCGATGATGATGTTCGGGCCGGCCGTGACGAAGTTCTCGGCCCCGCGGAGTTCGATCTTCTTGGGCAAGATGAACAGGCGCGACAGGCGGAGGACCATCCTCTCGATCTTCTTGTATTCCTTCTCGAAGTTCTCCATGGAGGCGTCCCCTATTCTACAGAATCGCCCGAGAAATTCAAAGGGGCCGTGGCCGTTTGACCCGGGGTCCGGAAGCGTGCTAACTTACGGCTTCGGAGGTCCCCATGCTCACCCTCATCCGCGGCGCGGAGGTCTTCGGGCCGGAACCCCTGGGCAAACGCGACGTCCTCCTGGCCGGAGGCTCGGTCGAGGCGGTGGCCGAGCCGGGCCGGGTCCGCCCGGACGGGCTCGAGACTGAGGCGGTCGACGCGTCGGGCATGGCCCTCCTTCCCGGCCTCATCGACCCCCATGTCCATATCCTCGGCGGCGGCGGCGAGGGCGGGCCGGCGACACGGGCTCCAGAGATCCGGGTCGAGGACATCGTGGCGAGCGGCGTCACGACGGTCATCGGCTGCCTGGGCACCGACGGCGTCACCCGGCACATGACCTCGCTCCTGGCCAAGGCCCGGGCCTTGGAGATCGAGGGGGTCACGACGTTCGTCTTCTCCGGCTCCTACGGCATCCCCGTCGACACCCTGACCGGAACCGTCCGCGGCGACCTCGTCCTCATCGACAAGGTCATCGGCGCGGGCGAGATCGCCGTCTCGGACCACCGTTCGTCCCAGCCGACCTTCGACGAGGTGGCGCGGCTCGCGGCCGAATGCCGCGTCGGCGGCATGCTCGGCGGCAAGGCCGGCGTCCTCCACCTCCACGTCGGCGACGGGAAACGCCGGCTCGAGATGCTCTTCCGCCTCGTCCGCGAGACGGAGATCCCGCCGACGCAGGTCGTCCCGACGCACATGACGCGCAACCGGGAGCTGTTCGAGGAGGGGCTGGAGTGGGTCAAGGCCGGCGGGGCCATCGACGTCACGGCCGGGCCGGACCCGGACCCCGCCGCCGACCCCGACGTTTCCCTCGAGGAGTGCGTGGCGCGCTTTCAAAAGGACGGATTGCCGGTCGGCCGGCTGATGGTGAGCTCGGACGCGAACGGCAGCATGCCCGTCTTCGACAAGGCCGGGAGGCTCGTCCGCCTGACCATCGCCACGGAGACGGACCTCTTCCGGAAGTTCCGCGACCTCGTCGCGAAGGAGGTCCTGCCGCTCCACGCGGCGGCGCGCCTCTTCTCGACGAACGCGGCCGAGTTCTACAGGCTCCGCGGCAAGGGCCGGGTCGAGCCGGGGGCCGACGCCGACCTCATCCTCCTCGACCGGCGCGACCTCGCCCTCAAAGGCGTCTTTGCCCGGGGCCGGCAGCTCATGGCCGGCGGCCGGCTCCTCGTGCGCGGCACGTTCTCCGAATAAGAAAGAGGAACAGCCCTCTTAATACGCGAATAGAGGATTGGGCGGCGCCATGGTCGCCCGAAAGCCCCCGTTTGGAGGGGGGCCCGTGCCGTGCCGGAACGGTACGGTACGGGGGAACCGGGACAGGTTCCCGGGGCCGGGGGATAAGGGTGGCCAGGGCGCCGCCCAAATCTCCTTTTGTACGGAGTGAACTCGTGAGCAGCAATGCGCGACAGCACGAAACCCCGCCGGCCGCGGAGGCGCGGACGGCTCCGAAGCGGCCGTCGTTCGGCGTCGCCCTCGTCCCGCTCGTGTCGATGGCCCTGCTCCTCGGCATCGGCTACGGCGTCTACAAGATCAAGGCCCAGGTCCTCCTCGTCGCCGCCGCCTCCCTGACCGCGGCGGTCGGCCTCCTCCTCGGCTTCAAGTGGCGGGACATGGAGCGCGGCATCGTCGAGAGCATCCACAAGGCCATGCCGGCCATTCTCATCATGCTCTCGGTCGGCGTCCTCGTCGGCGCTTGGATGGCCAGCGGCACCATCCCCATGGTCATCTACTACGGGCTCAAGCTCATCTCGCCCCGCTTCTTCCTGGTCACGGCCTGCCTCGTCTGCAGCATCGTCTCCATCGCGACCGGGACGTCGTGGGGGACGGTCGGCACACTCGGCGTCGCCTTCATCGGCATCGCCCTTGGCCTCGGCATTCCCCTCGGCCCGGCCGCCGGGGCGGTCGTCGCCGGCGCCTACTTCGGCGACAAGATGTCGCCGCTCTCCGACATCCCCAACCTGGCCACGGTCATCTCCGGCTCGAACCTCTTCGACCACATCCGCCACATGATGTGGTCGGCCGTGCCGGCCTGGCTGGCGGGGCTGGCGATCTACGCCGTCGTCGGGCTCCGCTACGGCGCCTCGGCCGTGCGGTCGGACGCCATGACCCTGATCACCGACACGCTCCGGGCCCACTTCCGGTTCAACGTCCTGCTTCTCCTGCCGATGGCCGTCATCTTCTACTTCGCCATCGCCAAGAAGCCGACCATTCCGGCCATGATCCTGTCGTCGCTCGTCGCCGGCGTCCTGGCCGTCGTCTTCCAGAAGGCCTCGGTGGCGACCGTGGCCACGGCCATGAACTCGGGCTTCCCGGCCCGGACCGGCGTCGAGCTCGTGGACAAGCTCCTGGCCAAGGGCGGCATGATGAGCATGATGGAGACCCAGCTCATCGCCTTCACGGCCTTCTCCTTCGGCGGCATCATGCAGGCGACGGGCTGCCTTTCGGTCGTCCTGGAGCGGGTCATGAGGTTTACGCGGCAGGTCTGGAGCTTGGTCGTGACGACGGTCGGCGCGTCCGTCCTCTCGGCCTTGATCACCGGGAGCTCGTACCTCGCGATGATCATCCCGGCCGACCTGCTGGCCCCGGTCTACAGGGAGAAGGGGCTCGCCGCCAAGAACCTCTCGCGGATCATCGAGGAGAGCGGCGGCATCATCGTCCCGCTCATCCCATGGAGCATGGCCGGGGTCTACATCACGGGGACGATCGGGGTGCCGACCTTCGCCTACCTGCCGTGGGCCTTCATGAACTATCTGTCGGTCGGGATGCTGATCCTCTTCGGCGTCACGAAGTGGACCATGGCGCCGCGCCTTCGGGAGGACGAGACCCAGGCGGCGAGCTAGGTCTCTTCGCCGTCCTCGCCTTTCCCGGTCTTCTCGAGCGCCTTCTTGAACAGCTCGTCGGCCTTGGCCTGCTTCTCTTTCTGCAGCTCGAAGGTCGCGTCGAACTTGCGGCCGAACTGGTCGGTGCGGGCCTTCTCCTTGACCAGGAGGTCGTCCAGCGAACCCTTGGCCTTTTTCGCCTTCTCGGACCTCATGACGGCCCGCGACTCGCCGTCGACCCAAAGCGCGGCCCCGCAGCAAGGACAGATGACCTGGAAGACGCCCGGCTTATCTTTCGTCTCGGCCATGGGGCGAATGTAGCACACTCCGCCCGGCCGCTTCAATCGCCGCGGAGGCCGGGGGATAAGGGTGACTCCGGTGCCACCGCACTCGGGGACGCACGCGGACAGGACCCCTCCGACGTCTATTCATGCGCATGCGGAGACGCGGAAGCCGGCCGCGGCCGCGCGGACTGCAGGTTGTGCTTGCGCAGCAGCTTGAAGAGCCCCTGACGGGTCAGGCCG
>JBBISK010000087.1:0-6274 GCA_037441295.1 Candidatus Aminicenantota bacterium
CGGCCGGGATGACGCCGAGCTCCATCATATCGCGCCCGGTGTCATAGACATACATTTGGACGTAGCCCCAGAGGGTCTGGACGGTCATGTAGACCGCGATCCCCTTGTCCCGGCATTTTTTGAGCGACGGGTAGAGCGGCTTGTTGACGTGGCCCAGGCCGGTGCCGGCGATGACGATGCCGCGGTAGCCGTTGTCGATGAGGGAGTCGATGATGTCCGGCTTCATGTTGGGGTAATAGTAAACGATCGAGACCTTCTCCTCGAAGGCCGTGTTGATGGTCACTTGGCGGTCGGCGCGGCGGCGCTTGTAGTCCTGGCGGAGGGGCGTGATCTTCTCCCGGCTGACCATGGCGATGGGGATGTCGCTGATGGTACGGAAAGTCGAGCGGTAGCTCGAATGCATCTTCCGGACCCGCGTCCCCCGATGGAGGAGGCCGTACGTGTCCGAGGTCGGGCCGAACATGCAGACCATGACCTCGGCGATGTCGCTCTCGGCCGCCGTCTTGACGCTGTGCATGAGGTTGAGGGCGGCGTCGGAGGAGGGCCGGTCCGAGGAACGCTGGGAGCCGACCATGACGATGGGCACGGGCGAGCTCTGGACCATGAAGGACAGGATGGCCGCCGTGTGGTGCATGGTGTCCGTGCCGTGGCCGATGACGATGCCCTGGACGCCCTTCTCGATCTCCCGGCCGATGGCCTTGGCCGTGGCGATGTACTGCTCGGGCCCCATGTTCTCGCTGAAGACGCCGAAGAGCTTCTCGGTCTCAAGGTTGCAGATGTCGGCCAGCTCGGGCACCGAGCCGTAAAGCTCGCCCGGCGAGAAGGCGGGGATGACGGCGCCGGTCCTGTAATCGAGGCGGCTGGCGATCGTCCCGCCCGTGCCGAGGAGCTTGACCCTGGGCTTGCCCGGGTCGTAGGGGAACGCCTTCTCGGGGATCTTGTAATGTGCTTCCGTGCGGCCAGTGATGGTCACGGCTTCGATCGACCGGGCCAGGAGGCCGATGTTATAGCCGGAGCGGAGCTTGAGGACAACGTGGTAGGGGTCAGCGGTCTCCGAGCGTGGCAGGATGAGGCCCGTATATGAGCCCCTGGAGGTCCGGATCTCGACGTCGCTCCAGACGAGGGCGCCGAAATTCTTGAGAACTTCCAGGGCCTCGCCCCGGTAGCCCTTGTAGGAATCGTCGCCGGCCACTAGGGTTTCTCCTTCAGGACGGCGTGGACCAGGCCGGCCACGGCCGCGCCGTCGGCCCGGCCGCGGAGCCCGGCCATGACCAGGCCCGTCATGATGTGGGCCTTCTTCGCCGGGTTGTGGACTTCGAGCGAGGCCAGACGCTCGGCGGCCCCCTTGATAGCGTCCTCGACCTCGGCCGGCGTTGCCGCCGCCGGCGGCGGGTCGAGGGCCAGGGCGCCGCTCATGGCCAGGTAGATACCCTCGCGCGAGATCCGGCCGTCCTTGTATGACTCAAATGTTTTCTTGATCTTATCCTCGGTCAGGGAAGTCGCGTCCAAGCCCTTCCGCCGCAGTCTCTTGGGAAACTGGATGAGGGCCACGGCAGCCAGGGTCGCGTCGATCTTCCAGTCGCTGACGAAGCCGTCGAACAGGCCCGCCAGCGGCGACATCGCCAGGGGTCGAACAAGGTCTTCCGGGACATGGAGGTCGTGGTAGAAGGCCTCCCGGGTCCAGATGGGGACGGGCAGGGACCGCCGGATCCGCTCCAGGCGCTCCTCGCCCACCGTCTTCGGCGGCAGGTCTGTGTCCGGGTACATGCGGTTTGGGCCGGGCAGGATGCGCTCGAAGCCGTTCGTGCCGTCGGGCAGTGCCTGCCGGGTCTCCGAGGGGACGCCGACGGCGGCCTCGCGGGCCCGGATGGCGATCTCCTGCGCGCCGGTCTTCGCATCCTCGCGGCCGCCCCAAACGACGACCACGGCGTCGTCGCGCGTCGTCCTAAGGGCCCGGCGGACGGCCTCCCACTCGGCGCTCGAGAGGCTTTCCGAGGGGCTGTCGGAGTGGGCGATGTTGGGGAGGGTCGTCAGGCAGGCGATGACCCGGACCCGGTCTGAGACCTCGCGCGAGAAATAGGTGTTCGTCTGGGTCTGCCAGTTGAGGGCGCCGGCGTAGCCGCGGAGGACGACGGCGTTGGCCACGGCGCCCGAGTCGAGGGCCGTGCGGAGGGGCTGGTGGCTCGTCCGCTGGAGGAGGCGGGTGACCTCCTCGCTCTCCGACCTGAAGGTCTCCGCAGTGATGCCGCGGCGGTGGAGCTCCTCGCGGAGCCTGAGGAGGTTCCATTGGCGCATGGCCTCGTTGTAGGTCAGGAGCGGGATGCGAGGGATGCGCGGCACGCCCTTGATCTCGACGCGGGTGCCGCCGGTGACGCTGACGTTGACGTCCTCGCGGGCGGCGCCGATGCCCGTCCGGACCCTGCCGGTGCTGCGGACGAGGCGGCGGCAGACCTGGGCCACGTCGGCGGCCTCCTGGGGCGTCGTCATGTCGGGGCCGGTCACGGTCTCGATGAGGGGCATGCCCAGGCGGTCGGTGAGGTAGGTCCGGCGGTGGCCGACGTCGCTGACCTCGCGGCAGGCGTCCTCCTCGAGGCCGAGCTGGACGATGCGGATGCGGCGGTCCTTGTACGGGATCCAGCCGTTGACGCCGACGATCGTCGTCCGCTGGAAGCCGGTCGGGATGCTGCCGTCGAGGTACTGCTTGCGGGCGATGTGGAGCTCGTCGACGAGGTTGAGGCTGTAGAGCATGGCGACGCCGAGGGCGATGTCGAGGGCCTGCTCGTCGATCATGAAAGGGGGCGTGTCGTCCATCTCGTAGGTGCAGACCGTCTCCCTATTGATGCGATAGATGATCTCCTTGTGGGTCTTGAACTCCATGAGGGCCGTGCCGTCGTACTCGCCGAGCTCGGACAGGGTGGGACGCATGTGGCGGAGGATCTCGGCGTCGTACTTCTCGCTGTAGCGGCCGGCCGGGCAGCGGCAGAAGAGCTTCTTCTCGGTCAGCAGCTGCTGGTGGATCTCGAGCCCGGAGCGGAAGCCGACCTCGTCGTAGTCCGCCGGGGCCATCTCGGAGAAGGGCTTGAACTCAAACTCGCTCATGTTGTTGGGTGTCGATGTGCGGCGACAAGAGAGGCATTATAGCATAATTTCTTAGTTCGGGGTCAGTCCCCTCTTGGGGCAGTCCCGGGTGGAGTCCAGGGTCGGGCCTCGGTATTACCAAGAAAATAAAACAATTACGTATCGCCTCCAGTTTGGTTTTGGGCTTAAGTCGCTGTTCTTGAGCCAAGAAATGGGGAGTTAAGAACAGCATTCCGCGCAACGTGATGAACGCCGTTAAGTCCGCGGTTTCAGGCCCGCGAGTTAAAGCCAAAAAGGGCCGCCCTCCAGAAGTTAGGTGTATTATTTTGTGCTGATCAGCGAGGCCCGACCCCAAAACCAACAAGAAGAGGGACACTCCCTCCCGGGGGGGCAGTCCCTCTTAACAATTCTTAGACCAGGTAATCCTGGACCTTGCCGTCGGCGTCGACACGACGCATCCAGGCCATGACGGGCTTGCCGTTGCTGTCGTAGAACTGGCCGACGCAGATCAGGACGAAGTCGACGAGCCAGCCGATCCCCAGGCAGCCGAACGTCAGCAGCCAGACGACCCCGGTGCCGACCTTGCCGACATAGAAGCGGTGCGCCCCGGAGACCCCCAGCCAGAGGCAGAGAAAGAACGCCGCCAGCCGCGATTTTTCGGACATAAGAGGAACCTCCTTCGCGATCTCCCCCGGCGCCTGGCTCGGCGCCGGACGACTCCCTTATAACAGTTAGGGCGCCGCGGCGTCAATCCGGAGGGGTTGATTTTTGCCCCATCTTGTGTAAAATATGGGCTTTCTTTCGGGAGGAAACCACCATGAACATCCTCGGTTTGGCCCGCCATGGCCTGAATTCCTTCGAACAGATCGCCATCGTGTGCGTCCTGTTCGTCGCCTTCCTCAGCCTCTTCTACGCCTGGCTGCTCCGCAAGACCGTCCTGCGGAAAGACAAGGGCACGGACAAGATGCAGGAGGTCTGGAACGCCATCCGCATCGGCGCGGACAGCTACCTCAACCGCCAGCTCAAGCGCATCCTGCCCATTATCGGCGTCCTGACCGTGGCCCTCTTCCTGAGCGTCTACATCGTCCCGGCCAGCGCCGAGGCCGTCCGCGAGTTCGGCCAGAAGAACGCCCAGGTCATCGTCGCCATCGGCCGGACGATCGCCTTCATCATGGGCGCTTCCTTCTCCCTCATCGTCGGGCAGCTCGGCATGCGCATGGCCATCCAGGCCAACGTCCGGGCCGCCTCGGCCGCCCGGCGCGGCTTCAACGAGGCTCTCTCCATCGCCTATTACGCGGGCACGATCACGGGCATGCTGACCGACGGCCTGGGGCTGTTCGGCGGCACCGTCATCTTCATCGTCTTCGGCACGGCCGCGCCCGACGCCCTCCTGGGCTTCGGCTTCGGCGGCACGCTCCTCGCCCTGTTCATGCGTGTCGGCGGCGGCATCTACACCAAGGCCGCCGACGTCGGCGCCGACCTCGTCGGCAAGGTCGAGAAGGACATCCCCGAGGACGACCCGCGGAACGCGGCCGTCATCGCCGACCTCGTCGGCGACAACGTCGGCGACTGCGCCGGCATGGCCGCCGACATCTTCGAATCCTATGAGGTGACCATCGTCTCCGGGCTGATCCTGGGGTTGGCCCTGATGGCCATCGACCCCACGCACTCCCTCAAGTGGATCGTCTACCCCCTCATCATCCGGGCCATCGGCGTCCTCTCCTCCATCCTCGGCACTTTCACCGTCCCGATCTGGGAGCGCTTCCCGCTCAAGTTCCTCCGGGCCCGTGACGCCGAGGAGGCCATGTTCCGGTCCTACGAGGTCTCGAGCGTCAACACCATCCTATGGTCTTTCCTCGTGGCCACTCTCTACGCCCACGACTGGCGGCTGGCCATGCTGACCTCGGTCGGCGTCGGCCTGGCCGTGGTCTTCAACCCCCTGACCTCCTACTTCACCTCGACCCGCAAGGCCCCGGTCAAGGAGATCGTCCGCTCGACCAAGACCGGCCCGGCCACGACCATCCTCTCGGGCCTGTCGGTCGGCATGGAATCGAGCGTCTGGGCCGTCGTCGTCATCGCCCTGAGCTTCATCATCGCCCTCCTCCTCTACAGCGGCGCCGGCGCGACCTATGTTCTCTACGCCGTGGCCATGGTCGGCATCGGCATGCTCAGCCACACCGGCAACAACGTGGCCATGGACTCCTACGGGCCGATCTCCGACAACGCCAACGGCATCGGCGAGATGGCCTGGCACGACCTCAACGACGAGGAGACGCGCAAGGCCCGCCAGATCATGGCCGACCTCGACGCCGTCGGCAACACGACCAAGGCCATCACCAAGGGCGTGGCCATCGCCTCGGCCGTCATCGCCGCCGTGAGCCTGTTCGCCTCCTACATCACCGACGTCGGCAAGGTCCAGCTCCAGCTCGGCGCGACCAAGATCATGGACGCCATCCGCGTCTCCGACACCAAGGTCTTCATCGGGCTGCTCCTCGGCGGGGCCCTCCCCTGGCTCTTCAGCTCCCTCTCGATCAAGGCCGTCTCGCGGGCCGCCGGGCTCATCGTCGAGGAGGTCCGCCGGCAGTTCAGGATCCCGGGCCTGATGGAAGGCAAGGTCAAGCCGGATTACGCCCGGGTTGTCGGCATCTCCACGGCCGCCGCGCAAAAGGAGCTCATCCCGCTGGCCATGATCTCCGTCCTCATGCCCATCGCCGTCGGCCTCGTCCTCCAGGTCGAGGCCCTGGGCGGGTTCCTCGCCGGGATCATCCTCAGCGGCCAGCTCCTGGCCGTCTTCATGGCCAACGCAGGCGGCGCGTGGGACAACGCCAAGAAGTCCATCGAGGACGAGCCCCGCGACCTCGCCGCAAACACGGGCAAGGGCTCGGAGCGGCACAAGGCCGGCGTCGTCGGCGACACGGTCGGCGACCCGCTCAAGGACACGGCCGGCCCGGCCCTCAACCCGATGATCAAAGTCACGAACATCGTCAGCCTCATCACCGCGCCGATCATCGTCAAGTACAGCCACATGAGCCTGGGAGTCGGCATCGTCGTCTTCGTCCTGCTGGCCGCCGTGACCTGGGCCATCTTCCGGAGCAAGCGCGAGGCCCCGTCGCTCTTCGAAGAGGACAAGGGCAAGAAGTAAAGCTCACAGGGGGACTCGATACTCTATCCCCCATACGCTGAAAGCAAGAGGGGA
>JBBISK010000087.1:6290-9159 GCA_037441295.1 Candidatus Aminicenantota bacterium
GTCCCATTTTTTATTGGAAAGAACAGGGCGGAAAGCGAAGGCGGGGGAAATTAGCGGGAGAGGAACAGGACCAGAGCCTGGGCGCTCAGGACGCGGAGGATCATGGTCAGGGGGTAGACGGCGACGAAGGCCATGGACACGCCGTCGGAGGACGGTTCTTGGGCGTTGGCGAAGGCCAGGGCCGGCGGGTCGGTCATGCTGCCGGCCAGGAGGCCGCAGAGCGACAGGAAATTGAGCTTCAGGAAGAGCCGTCCCGCCAAGGCGAAGAGGAGGAGCGGGACAACGGTGATCAGGGCCGCCCCGACGATCCAAAGGAGGCCGCCCTGCCGCAGGATCGCGACGAACCCGCCCCCCGACCTCAGCCCCACGCAGGCCAGGAAAAGGGAGATCCCGACGTTCCGGAGCATGAGGTTGGCGCCGAGGGGCATGTGCCAGATGAGCGGCCCGAACGAGCCGATCCGGCTGAGGACGATGGCCGCGATGAGCGGGCCGCCGGCCAGGCCGATGCGAAAGGGGACGGCCAGGCCGGGGACCTTGATGGGGATGCTGCCGAGGATGACGCCCAGGGCGATGCCCAGGAAGATGGGCACGACCCGGGGCTGCTCCAGGCGCTCCCGGGAGTCGCCGAGGTCCGCGGCCAGCCGGTCGATGGAATCGGGCCGGCCCACGACCAGAAGGACGTCGCCGAACTGGAGGCGGAACCCGGGTCGCGGCGAGAACTCGATCCCGGTCCGGATGATCCGCGTCACGACGACGCCGTAGATTTCGCGCAAGTTCAGCTGCTGGACGGACTTGCCCAGGGCCCCACGCCGGGTCACGAGCAGCCGCCGGCTGGTGAGCTCGGAGGGCATCTCGACGAGGTTGAGGGTCGTCTCCGGGCCGACCAGGGCCTTCAGCTCCTCGAGCTGCGGGGCCGCCCCGACGGCCAGGAAGACGTCGCCGACGTGGACGACGGTGTTGGCCCGCGGCACCTCCTGGGCCGTGCCGCCACGGAGGAGCCGGGCCACGACGACCCCGCCGCCGGCCCGGTCGATGATCCGGCTCACCGTCCACCAGTCCAGGCCGGGGTTCTGGACCTCCAGGGTGATGGTCTTGAGCGGCGGCGATTCCTTCTCCTTTAGGCTCTCGAGCTCGGCCGCCTCCTTCTTGGTGTCGACGCGGAAGACGGCGCGGAAGCCGACCATGACGAGGATGATCCCGATGACCCCAAAGGGATAGGCCATGGCGTAGGCCGCCCCAGTGACCGCGCTGAGAGCCTCCGTGTGGCCGGGGAGGAGCTTGAGGGCCTCCTGGATCGCGGCCAGGCTCGGCGTGTTGGTCGTGGCCCCCGAGAGCAGCCCCGCCGCCGCGGCCGCGGGGATGCCGCCCACCCAGTGGAGAAGGGCGGCGAGACCGGCTCCCGACAGGACAATGCCGGCGGCGAGCAGGTTCAGGGAGAGCCCTCGCTCCCTAAGCGAGGCCAAGAAGCCGGGTCCGACCTCCTGACCGATGCTGTAGACGAAGAAGATCAGGCCGAGGTCCCCCGCCAGCTCCGTCATGACGGGGTTGACCCTGACGCCGAGGCGGCCAAACAACAGCCCGACGAAGAGGATGCCGGCCACCCCCAGATTAACCGAGAGAATCCTGATGCTGCCCAGGATCATCCCCAGGACGATCACAAGGCAGAGGACGAGCAGGGCCTGACCCACGGAATCCTTGAGGAGAACATCCGAGAGCCATCCCATTGCGAACATCCCTTCGCCTCGGGGCCCCGTCATCCCGCCCGGCCCGGAAGTCGCCACATTTTAGCGTATTGCTAGGGTCGAGTCAAAAGAGGCCTGACTGGGGAGACGATGCCCGTTTTCGGGGCGTACCCGGCCGGACAGGCCCGTGGACCAGAGGTGAGTTCATGATGTATGATGATGAGCCGGAAATGAGCCTTTTGTCCCCACTTTGAATTGAGAGAGGCGGCGATGCGTGGACTTCCCCTGATCCTGATCACCGTGGCCGTGTGCACCGCGGCCCTCGCAGCTGGCGCATCAACGGGCCAGGAGGTCCCTTACGGCGTCGGGACCTGGGACCCGGAGTCCGGCCTGGGCAACCACCGGGCCGTCGTCCGGGTCGAGTCGCTTCGGTCCCCGGGGACGCTGGCCGGGCACGTCTCAAAGACCCGGCCGGCTGTGGTGACGGCGGAGTTCTCGAAGACGGCGCGGATTGTCCGCGCCCTCATCCCCTGGCGGCGGCCGGACCTCGAGCCGGAGAAGAAGGCCGTCGTCGTCGTCGACGCCGCCACGGGCGCGCGCGTCACGAACGCCGTCGCCCTGGCCGTCGGCCGCGAGTCCGGCGACATCGTCTTCGAGCCCCGGACTGTGCCGGGCGACTATTACATCTATTACATGCCCTACAAGTCCGAGGGCCGAAAGAACTATCCCAACGTCAAGTATGACCCGCCCCAGGCCACGGCCGAACCCGCCTGGCTCTCCGCTGTCGGGCTCCCGCCGGGGAAGCCGGCTGCGCTTAGGCCGGAGACCCTGCCCAAGGCCACTGTCGTCGAGATCCAGTCCGCGGACGCCTTCAACAGCTTCTTCCCGATGGAGGTCATCGCCACGGCCGCCGAGACCGCGGCCCTGCTCCGGGCCCGCCCCGGCGCCGCCTATCTCCTCTTCCCGGAGGACAGGAGCTTTCCCATCCGCATGGCCGGGGACCTGCCGCTGCGCTGGGCCGCCGCCGGGCCGAAGGACTCGTTCTCCGGCGAGGCGTCGCGCGGCGAATACTACGCCTTTCAGGTCGGCTTCTGGGCGGCCCGGGCCGCCGTCGACGATATCGACGTCCGCTACTCGGACCTCTCCCCCGTCAAGCCCGCCGACGCTCCGGCCGGCTCGGCCGCCGC
>JBBISK010000088.1:0-9116 GCA_037441295.1 Candidatus Aminicenantota bacterium
GCGCCGTCATCTCCGCCTCGCACAATCCGTTCCGCGACAACGGCATCAAGGTCTTTTCGCACGAGGGCGTCAAGATCCCAGAAGACTGGGAGGCGGAGCTCGAGGCCGCCATCCTCGGCAGCCGCGAGGAGCGGAAGGCGGTCACGGTCGCCGTCGCGCCCGACCCTCGCCTGGCGGAGGACTACGTCGCCTACCTCGAGAGCCGATACCGGGCCGGGCGCCCGGGGCCGGGTTTCAGGGTTGTCCTCGATTGCGCCAACGGCGCCAGCTCGGCCTTCGCGCCGCGCGTCTTCCGCGACCTCGGCTTCGACGTTGTCCCCATCCACGACGCGCCGGACGGGAGGAACATCAACCACGGCTGCGGCTCGCTCCATCCGGCGGACCTGGCCCGGGCCGTGGTCGAGGCGCGGGCGGCCCTCGGCATCGCCTACGACGGCGACGCCGACCGGGCCCTCTGGGTCGACGAGGGGGGCCGCGTCCTCAACGGCGACCACACCCTCTTCGTCCAAGCCCGGGACATGAAGGCCGCCGGGACGCTCAAGCCGGCCGGCATCGTGGCCACCGTCATGAGCAACATGGGCCTGGAGAAGGCCTTCGAGCGGGAGGGCATCGGCTTCTTCCGGACCCGGGTCGGCGACCGCTACGTCCTCGAGGAGATGGTCGGCCGCGGGGCCAACCTCGGCGGCGAGCAGTCCGGCCATACGATCTTCCTCGACGACTTCCCGACCGGCGACGGCATCCTGACGTCGCTGCGGATGGCGGAATCCATGGTCCGGAGCGGCATGCCGCTTTCGGCGCTCGTCGGCGACCTCGAGGAATACCCGCAGGTCCTCCTTAGCGTCCACGTCGCCTGGAAGCCGGACTGGAGCGAGGTGCCGGAGGTCAGCGCGGCCGTCGCCGCGGCCCGGGAACGGCTGGGCCGGGAGGGCCGGCTCGACCTCCGCTACTCGGGCACGGAATCCCTGGCCCGGGTCATGGTCGAGGGCCGGGACCGCGGCCTGGTCGAGGCCTGCGCCAAGAGCGTGGCCGAGGCCGTCAAGAGGGAGCTCGAAGAGGAATAGCCGGTCGGGAGGCCGTCATGAGACTCGCTGTCAATATCGATCATTTCGCGACCCTGCGCGAAGCCCGGAAGGCGACCGAGCCGGAGCCCGCCCTGGTCGCGATGCTTGCGGAGCAGGCCGGGGCGCACGGCATCGTCTGCCACATCCGGAGCGACCGCCGGCACATCCGGGAGAGGGACCTCCGCGTCCTGCGCGAGACCGTCAAGACGAAGCTCAACGTCGAGATGGCCTCGACCGAGGAGATGAAGGCCGTGGCCCTCGACATCCGGCCAGACGTCGTCTCGCTCGTCCCGGAGAGGCCGGAGGAGCTGACGACCGAGGGCGGACTTAAGGTCACGGGCGGCGGCGCGGCGCGCCTGGGGGCGCACGTCCGGACCCTCAAGAAGGCGGACATCCGCGTCAGCATCTTCATCGACCCGGACCTCAAGGAGATCGCCGCCGCCGCCGGGATCGGCGTCGACCTCATCGAGATCAACACCGGGAAATACGCCGACCTGAAGCCGGGGGCGGAGCGGGACCGGGCCCTCGCGGCCGTGGAGCGGGCGGCGGAGTTCGGGCAGTCGAAGGGGCTCGAGGTCCACGGCGGGCACGGCCTCGACTACCGGAACGTCGGGCCCATCGTCGCCATCCCGCAGGTGACCGAGCTCTCCATCGGCTTTGCCATCGTCGCCCGGGCCGCCGTCGTCGGCATCGAGCGGGCGGTCCGGGAGATGATCGCGCTCGTGGAAAGATAGATGATGGACGCGCGCGTCGACATCGGCCGGCTCAGGAGCGACCTCGAGGAGCTCGGGCGGATCGGCCGCGACGCGGCCGGCGGCGTCAGCCGGCCGTCGTTCAGCCCGGCCGACCTCGAAGCCCGCCGGTGGCTCCGGGCCAGGATCGAAGCGGCCGGGCTCGCCTACCGGCAGGACGGCGCCGGGAACCAGTTCGGCCGGCTCGACGGCGCGGGCCGGACGGTCATGGCCGGTTCCCACCTCGACACCGTCCTCGGCGGCGGCATGTTCGACGGCGCGGCGGGCGTGCTGGCCGCCCTCGAATGCCTGCGGACGGTCCGAGAGCGAAAGTTCACCGTGACCAAACCGCTCGAGGTCGCCTCGTTCACGGACGAGGAGGGCAACCTCGTCGGCGACTTCCTCGGCAGCCGGGCCTTCATGGGCCTCATTGACCATGACCAGGTCGCGAACGGCCGCACCGCCTTCGGCCGGACGTTCCGCGACGTTCTGAAGGCGACGGAGTTCACCGTCGAGGGCATCCTCGGCGCGGCCGCGGCCAGGCCCGACCTCGAGGCCTATCTCGAGCTCCACATCGAGCAGGGGCCCGTCCTCGAGGATGAGGGCGTCGCGCTCGGCATCGTCGAGCGCATCGCCGGAAAGCACTATCGCCAGTGCTCATTCGTCGGCCAAGCGGCCCACGCCGGCACGACCCCGCTCGAGCTGCGGCAGGACGCGTTCCTCGGCCTCGCCGATTTCGCCCTCAGGGCGACGCAGCACGTCGCCACGAAGCATTACGGGAGCATGGTCACGGTCGGCCAGGCCGTCCTCCAGCCCGGCGTCTTCAGCGTCGTCCCGGCCCGGGCCGACTTCTCACTCGATTTCCGGAGCCCGGAGGCGGCGACGCTCGAGGCCCTCGAGCGGGAGCTCTTCGCCATGGCCGAGGACGTGGCCTCGACGCGCGGCCTGGCTTTCGCCTCGCGGGTCGTCGACCGGACGACCCCGGTCGTCGCCGCGCCGCGCCTCGTCGCGCTCCTCGAAGAGGAGGCGCGGGCCCTCGGCGTCGCGACGATGCGGATGACGAGCGGCGCCGGGCACGACGCCCAGATCATCGCCTCGGGCGCCGACGCGGGCATGATCTTCATCCCCTGCGCCGACGGCGTCAGCCACTCGCCGCTCGAGAGGATCGACTGGGACGACCTCGAGAAGGGGGCCAACCTGCTGCTGCGGACGCTCGTCCGCCTCGCCGCTTAGCGGACGCCGTGTCCGTAGACGACGACCTTCTGCTCCATGATCAGCGGCCAGCCGTTCTTCCAGTCGTATTCCTCGAAGCCGGCCGGCGCCGGGTTGACCCGGATGACGCAGGCCCCCCGGACACAGGCCCCGGCGTTGTGGTCGATCTTCGGGTTGAAATCCCAGCCGTCGCCGAACTTCTTCGCCTTCGAGCCCCGGTCGGGCCGTCCCGGTTTCGACGGGTCGCCCATGAGGTTGCGCTGGGGCTTGACCAGCCGGAACGGCCCCTCGCCGGCCAGCCGCCCCGTCCCCTTTTCGTAGGACGAGACGTCGAGCGGCTTGCCGTCGCGCTCGAAGGCCAGGAGGAGCCAGGGCGCGCCGGAGATCTCCTTGCCGTCGGAAACGCCGGGCGGAAGGGCCGCGGGATACTTGACGAAAGCCCGCTCGCCGCCGGCGAAAGCGGCCGGCCCGGCATAGTAATAGCCTTTCGGGAAGGGCTTGAGGAAGTCCTCGACAGTGTATTCGATGCTGTAGCCGTCGGGGGCAAAGACAGTGATCCCCTCGGCCCCCTTGAGGTCGACACGCGCCGCGGCCAGGAGGTCGGCCACCTTGACCCCGGCGTAGGTCGTGTAGAAGTCGGTCGATTCCATGGTCGTGTTCATGAGCATGAACTGACGGACCGCCGGGAGTCTGCGCAGGTCGGCCGTGGAGAGCGAGACGAACGGCGCCAGGGGTTGGCCCGGACGGCTCATCGCGTCGCCGGGGTAGCGGAGGGCGGCGATCTCGGCCTCGTTGGTGAAGCCGTCGCCGTCGGAATCGAGCTTGGCGATCGCGGCCAGCGCCTCGACCGTCCGGCCGGCGTTCTGGTAGGCCAGCCCGTAGGCGTTGAGAGTGCCTTCGAAGTCGGCCGGCACCCCGGTCTTGTAGCGAGGGTTCGGGTACTCGAGGAGGTGGCAGTAGTTGCAGGGACTGAACTCCCGCTCCGCGTCCGTGCCCTTGGGGCCGCCGCGGTGGCAGGTCTGGCAGTCGTCGAGGTGCGTTCCGGCCGCCTTCGGGTAGGCATGGATGAAATTGGCGATATCGATGTCGTTGGCGTGGCCGACGTAGGCCCGCGACGAGGCGGCCTTTTGCGGGTCGGCGGCGAAGGCGAGCGCCAGGACGACCGCGGCCGCTGCGGCGCAGAGGATGGGGAGCCTGATTCTCTTTCGCATCGCGCACTCCAAAGGAAGTTTGGGACGTCTATCATACAAAGAAACCCGCCCCCGGGGCAACCAGAAGGCAAAAGGAGAGGGGACACGTCCCTCGAGCCTCGGAACTGCCCAAGAGGGCGGTACCTTCGGTCCATCTCCCCGCCTCGGGTCCCGGCTCAGGTCGCGCCTCAGGCAGGGACAGTCCTATACGGGGGGGACTGTCCCCTCCTTGCGACCCCTCGTTCACAAAAGGGGGTCGAACGGCTATACTGGCTGGCATGACGACGACGCCGAAGCCGCTCCGCATCGGGTCCGTCGCCGTCGATTTCCCGGTCGTCCTGGCGGCCCTGGCCGGCTACACCGACCTCCCCTACCGCCTCATCTGCCGGTCGTGCTCGGCGCCCTACACCGCGACCGAGGCCATGCTCGACAAGCAGGTCCTCCTCGAAGGGAAGCTCAAGAAGCGAATGGTCCGGCTCGACCCGTCCGACCACCCGGTCGCCGGGCAGATCATGGGCAACGACCCGGGGACGATGGCCGAGGCCGCCCGCGCCCTGGCCGCCATGGGCTTCGACGTCGTCGACCTCAACTTCGCCTGCCCGGTCCGCAAGGTCATCAGCCGCGGCCGCGGCGGGGCGCTGATGAAGGACCCGGAACGGGCCCTGGAGCTCGTCCGGGCCGTCGTCGAGGCCGTCCCGGGGAGCCCCGTGACCCTCAAGCTCCGCCGCGCCTTCCGCGAGGCCGACGAGCAGCACGAAGCGTTCTGGACCATCGCCCGCGGCGCCTTCGACGCCGGCGTCGCGGCCATCTGCGTCCACGGCCGGAGCGTCGAGCAGAAGTACCGCGGCCGGGCCGACTGGGATTTCTTGGCCGCGGTCAAGCGCGAGTTCCCGAACCGGACGGTCATCGGCTCGGGCGACGTCCATGCCCCGGCCGACGCCCTGCGGATGATGGCGGAGACGGGGGTCGACGGCGTTGCCGCGGCCCGCGGCGCCATCGGCAACCCGTGGTTCTTCGAGCAGGCGCGCGACCTCGCCGCGGGGAGGCCGGCCCGCAGGCCGGGCCTCGACGAGCAGCGGGCGCTCATCCTGCGCCATTATCGCCTGGCCTGCGAGGCCTACGACTCCCGGCGCGGGCTCCGCATCATCCGCCACTTCTCGCTCCAATACGCCCGGATGCACCCCCGCCGCACCGAGCTCCGAAACGCCCTCGTCGCCGTCCGCACCGAGGAGGCCTGGCTTGCCGTCCTCGATTCCTTCTATGGGGTCGGGCCTTAGTAATCACTTCATAATAAATGAATTGACTAGAAACCAGGGCCCGTTTTCGGCCTTAAGTGCTCGGTTCCACAACCGAAAACGCAGACTTACTAAGCCGGGCAGAAAATAATTGTCTTCAGATTTCTCTATCGCCCGGCTAGTACTCGGGGAGCAGTAAGGATTATGTAATATATTTACTGCTCCCCGTAGTAAGCCGGCCCGATCAAATCTGGCGTGACCGGGTTTCCCTCAGCGCCGCGGTCTTTACACTCCCCGCGGGTTATGGTATTCAAGAGGACGCTCCGAGCCGGAGGCGCTACAGCCGCGGGCGCCAGGCGTCCCGGCCGACAGGGAGGGGCGGGAAACGGCCCTTCCTTCCGCGAGTGAAAAGGAGACACCGTGCGCCTCGCCCACCCCTCCCGACAAGCGGTCCTTTCGTGGCCTGTCATCCTTTGTATCGTCTTGACGTGCGCGTCCGCCGTTTGGGGGGCTGGCGCCGATCGGAAAGACGGGGACACGTCCCTCGAGGCGCGGGACTGCCCAAGAGGGCGGTACCTCAGGGACATGTCCCCGAATTCCCCGAGCCCGGCCTACGCTCTCGTTCCAGCAGCCGCCGACCGCTCGCTCATGCTGGCGACGACGACGAGCGTCGACGCCACCGGCCTCCTCGACGTCCTGGCCGACGCCTTCAAGAAAGAGACGGGCATCGGCCTCAAGTGGATCGCCGTCGGCACCGGCGCCGCTCTCAAGCAGGCCCGGGACGGGAACGCCGACGTCGTCATCGTCCACGCCCGCAAGCTCGAGGACGAGTTCCTCAGGGACGGCTTCGGCGTCAACCGGCGCGTCATCGCCCGCAACTTCTTCCTCGTCGTCGGCCCCGCGGACGACCCCGCCCATGTCGCCGGCTCCGCCAGCGCGGCCCAGGCCCTCGAGCGGATCGGGGCCGCGGGCGCGGTCTTCGTCAGCCGCGGCGACAAGTCCGGCACCCACATCCGGGAGCTCGACCTCTGGGCCCTGGCCGGGGGGAAGCCCGGGAAGAACTATCTCGAGACCGGCCAGGGCATGGCCCAGACGCTCCAGGTCGCGGCCGAGCGCCGGGGCTACACCCTGACCGACACGGCCACCTTCTACGGCCTGCCCGGGCTCACCGGCCTCGTCCCGGTCTACGAGAACTCGCCCGAGCTCGAGAACATCTACGCCGTCATCGCCGTCAACCCGGCCCGCATCACGGCCGCGCGCTACGACGAGGCCATGGCCTTCATCGCCTTCCTGACCTCGCCGCACGGTCAGAAACTCATCGGCGAGTTCCGGGGCAAGGCCGGCCGGCCGCTCTTCGAACCGATGGCGGCCGTGCCCAACGTCGACCTCGTCAAATGATCGCGAACGGGCTCCTCCAGGCGATCGGCGTTTCGCTCCGCACGAGCGGCCTGGCCGCCCTCGTCGCCAGCCTCCTCGCCGTCCCCGCCGCGCTCTTCCTCGCCGGCCGCGACTTCCGCGGCAAGCGCCTCGTCCTGCTCGTCAACCAGACCTGGATGGCCGCGCCGACCGTCGTCATCGGTCTCCTTTTTTACTTCCTCCTCAGCCGCAGCGGCCCGCTCGGCCGGCTGGGGCTTCTCTACACGCGAACGGCTATGACCGTCGGACAGGTCTTCCTCATCCTGCCGCTCATCACCGGCTTCTCCTACACGGCCCTTCGCCAGGTCGACCGCCGGGCCCGCCTGACGGCCCTGACCCTCGGCGCCAGCCGCCGCCAGGCCGGCTGGGTCGTCCTGCGCGAGGCGAAGTTCGCCCTTATCGTGGCCGTCCTGGCCGGGTTCGCCCGGGCCGTGTCCGAGGTCGGCATCGCCATGATGCTCGGCGGCAACATCCGGGGCGCGACTCGGAACATCACCACCGCCATCGCCCTCGAGACGGCCAAGGGGGAGTTCACGAACGGCGTCGTCCTCGGCGCCATCCTGCTCGCCGTCACCCTGGGCATCAACATCCTGGTCCAGGTCGGGCTCAGGAGCAAGGACTAGATGGGTCAAGACGCTTACGCCCTCGACGCCGTCCGCCACGTCTACCCTGGCGCGCCCGCCGCCTTCGCCCTCGACCTCGATTCGCTCCGCGTCGGGGCGGGAGAGACACTGGCCGTCGTCGGCCCGAACGGGTCCGGGAAGACGACACTCCTCATGCTCCTCGCCTTCCTCGTCCGCCCGGTCCACGGCCGGCTCGAGTTCTTCGGCCGGGACCCGTGGGCTGACGAAGCCCACGCCCTCCTCGCCCGCCGCGACGCCGTCCTCGTCACTCACCACCCGTACCTCTTCAAGGGCACGGTCGCCGACAACGTCGCCTTCGGACTCAGGGTCCGGAATCTCCCTGAAACGGAACGGCGCAAGCGCGTCCGCCATGCCCTGGACCTGGTCGAGCTCTCCGGCCGGGAGTCGAAGCCGGCGGCTCGGCTGAGCGCGGGGCAGGCCCAGCGGGTGGCGCTGGCCAGGGCCCTGGCCCTCCGGCCGAGGGCCCTTCTCCTCGACGAGCCGACGGCCAACATCGAGGCCGGCCTGGCCGTGCGGATCGAGGCCGTCGTCCGGGAGACCGTCCGCGAGACGGGGGCGACGGTCGTCTTTTCCAGCCATAACTTCTCGCAGGCCTCGCGTCTCGCGGGCGATATCCTCTATCTCTCCGAAGGGAAACGGGTCCGGTTCAGCCACGAGAACTGTTTCAGCGGCACGGCCGCTTCCGACGGGGAGCGGAGCTGGATCGAGCCGCGGCCCGGGGTCCGGATCGTCTTCCCGGGGCCGGCGAGCGGCCACGTCACCTGCGTCATCGACCCGGCGGCGATCGAGCTCGAGACCGCCAGCGCGGAGGACACGACGGACGGCCCGAACGTCTTCCGCGGGCGGGTGGCGCGGCTCGAGACCGTCGAGGCGGACCGGGCCCTCGTTCGAGTGGCGGGCGACCTGACCTTCCGCGTCAGCCTGCCTCTGGCCGAGGTCGAGGCCGGGGGCATTTCCCTTTCCCGGCCGGTTCTGATAAAATTCAAGCCCGAGGCCGTCGAGATCGTCGGCGCCGAGCCGCCGGGAAAACCGCATGATTGAATACGGGGACGCCGTCCGCGAAGTCATCGCCAACGCCCGCCCCACGCCCGGGGAGGCGGTACCTCTGTCCAGGGTCTTAGGTCGCACGCTGGCCCGGGACATCCACGCCGTCGGGAACATCCCCCCCTTCGCCAAGGCCACCATGGACGGGTACGCCGTCCGGGCCGAGGATACCGGACCGGCCGCGGGCGACGGGAGCGTCGAGCTGCGGGTGACCGAGGACCTCCCGGCCGGCCGCGTCAGCCGCCGGCCGCTCGGGCCCGGCCTGGCCGCCCGCATCATGACCGGCGCTCCCCTGCCCAGGGGCGCGGACGCCGTGGTCATGGTCGAGGACACGGAAAGGGTCGGCGACGGCGTCAGGGTCCACCGCGCGGTCCGGCCCGGGGACAACATCGGACAGGCCGGCGAGGACGTCGCGAAGGGCGACCTCGTCCTCGAGAAGGGCGGGGTCATCGGCCCGGCCGAGGTCGGCATGCTGGCCGCCCTAGGCCAGGCCACGGTCTGGGTGGCCCGGCGCCCCAGGGTCGCCGTCGTGGCCACCGGAGACGAGATCGTCGAGCCCGGCCTCGTAATAGCGGCGCGCGAG
>JBBISK010000089.1:0-4742 GCA_037441295.1 Candidatus Aminicenantota bacterium
CCCCCGGGAGCGGCACGGGCCTGAAGCGGGCCACGCGCTCCCGGGGGGCGACCTGGCGGCGCGCGAGCCCTGGCGGATGGCGCTGGCCTACCTTGTCGAAGCTTTCGGCGCGGACATCCCCGTTCCCGCCGCCCTGCAAAAAGTCGGCGCGGCCCGGCGGTCGGCCGTCCTCGAGCTCTTGCGCCGCGGCGTCCGGAGCCCCCTCGCCTCGAGCTGTGGCCGGCTCTTCGACGCCGTTTCCTTCCTCTGCGGCACGGCGCCCGAGCGGATGGAGTACGAGGCCGAGGCGGCCATGCGGCTCGAAGCGGCGGCCGGGGGGCATGCGGCGGGAATCTATCCGATCGGCCTTTCGGAAACCGGGCCGGGCCGGCCGGCCGAAGTCTCCTTCGCCCCGCTGATCAGGGCCGTCGTCCGCGACCTCGGTCACGGCCGGCCGGCTTCCGCGATTTCGGCGGCCTTCCACAATTCCCTGGCCGGGCTCATCCTGCGGCTGGCTCTGAAGACGAGGGAGGCGCGGGGCACGGACACCGTCGTCCTGGCCGGGGGGGTCTTCCTCAACCGGGTCTTGCTCAACAGGACGACCCGACGGCTCAAGCGGGCCGGCTTCAAGGTCCTGCGGCCGGTCCTCTACTCGCCGAACGACGAGTCGCTCTCGCTCGGCCAGATCGCCTGGGGACTGGCCAACCTCGGGAGGGGAAAACGCTAGCTCAAGGCCGCCGGGGTCCGGACGGCGGCTTGGCCGCCGGGCTGGACGTCGGGACGGGCGACACGGAAGCGGCCTGGATCCTGACGCCGCCGACGAGCGACAGGATGCCGTTCGACACGGCCGCGAGAAGGAAGCCCGCCGGGCCGGCCGTGAGGAAGCCGAAGAGGCCGCCCGCAATCGTGTAAACGACACCCCCCAGGAGCTTTCCCTGGATGTCCGTGAAGAACCCCGGCAGCGACGAAACGAAGCCCGGGAAAAGGCCGGTCACGCCGACGAGAAGGCCGAGGAGCATGCCGCCGAAGACGCCCAGGATGCCGAAGAACCAGAAGAAAGAGGCCGGTTGGACCGTCCGGATGACGAGGGCCTTGGCCGGGGCCGGCGGCGCGGCCTTGGCGACGGCGGCGGCCGCCTCCGGTCCGTGCCCGGCACCCGGACGGCAGACAGGGCAGGCTCCTTCGGACCCCTCGAGCCGCGCGCCGCAGCGCGGACAGAGCAGCTCCTCGACTTCCGACTCCCGGCCGCTGCCGCAGCGGGCGCAGGTCTCCGCCTCGAGGTCGTTCTCGTAGCCGCAGTAGATGCAAATGGCCTTGCGCTGGCTCGCCGGCGGCGGTTCGGCCTGGACCCAGCCGCTTCCGTCGGAACAATACCACTTGCCGCTCTGGACGCCGATCATCCAGAAGCGTCCCGCGTCGTCCCTGATGCGGAGCTGCTTCAGGGCGTCGATGAACTCCTGCTGGGAGATCTTGCCTTCACTGAAATTGGCCTTCAGGCGGGTCAGGGCCGAGGCGACCTCGTGGAACTGGTCGGGCATTTTATCCGACTTCCGGCCCGGGCCGCCGCTCCGCCCGCAAGTCTTTATTTTTCATGTAGTTAATAACTTGCTGAAAAGCCAGCAGTTACCCCGGTGACGACATTTTGTGCAATCCGGTGTATGTGCAACAAACAACGGCGCTTGGGTTTCGAATAGGGCCTCTTTTCCACAGCTTTTTCACAAAATGTGTGAATAATTCCGGCCGGCATTTCAAAGCCGCCGCAACTATCTTACACCCGCAGGCGCCCGCTTTAAAAGGGCCATGAGGCTCGTGCCCTGGACCGGGTCCGGGATGAAGGAAAGGACGAAGACGATGACGATGACGACGGCCAGGACGAGCCGCCGCCGGTCGAGCGGAACGTCCTCGTCGATGACCCTCGGATGCTGCCACCGAAGCGCCAACCGGTAGAGGCGGGCCGGACGTTTCAAACGAAGGACGAGCCCGTAAAGGAGCCCGACCGTCCCCCAGACGAGCCAGGCGACCGAGAAAAAAACGCCAAGGACGAGGAACGCGGCCAGAGCGACCCGGGAGACGAGCTTTCTCCTCCTCCCGGCCAGGGCATAGGCGATATGGCCGCCGTCGAGCTGGCCGAGCGGGAAGAGGTTGAGGGCCGTGACGAGCAGCCCCACCCAGCCGGCGAACGCGACCGGATGGAGGGTGATCTCAGAGGAATGATGCCCGAAGAAGAGCAGGCCGCCGAGCTTGAGCAGCAGCGGCTCGCCGAGGGAGATGGTCCCAGGCTCTTGGGCGGCCGCGACCCTGGAAAAGCCCAGCCCGATGAGGAGGGCCGGAAAGGCCAGCACGGCCCCGGCCAGCGGCCCGGCCGCGCCGATGTCGAAGAGCTGGCGTTTCCACGAAATGGGCGACTTGATCTTGATAAAGGCGCCGAACGTGCCGAACAAGCTCGGCGAAGGGATATAACCCTGCGTCGGGATGAAGAATGGCAGGTTCGGGGCGGGGAAGAAGAACGGGAGTGTCGCCACGAGGCCGTAGCGGCGGCAGGTCAGGTAGTGGCCGAGCTCGTGGGCCGTCAGGATGGTCATGAGGACCGCCGCGTAGAGCAGGCCCAGGACGAGGACCGGCGGTTCGAGATACGCCGCGACGGGCGGCGTTCCGGCGGAGGCGGCCGACGAGGCCGGATGGAGATAGCCGAAGCCGAGGTCAAGTCCGACGCCGACGGTCGAGAGGACGGTCAGAGCGAAGAGGACGGCGTTTAGCCACGCCTTGCGCAGGGTCGGTCTCGATATCGGGTCCATGGTGCGCGAAAAAAAAGAGGAGTGAAGAACCTTCACTCCTCTTTAGGTTCGGAGGTCGGTCCGGCTTATTTGCCGTGGAGCCGGAGGTGCTTCACCTCGAGTTCCGCCCTCGTCTCCTTGTGGTCGGGGTCGGCGACGCAGGCTTCCGTCGGGCAGACCGAGGCACACTGGGACGAATCGAAGGACCCGACGCACTCGGTGCACTTGGCCGGGTCGATCACGTAACGCTCGTCACCGGCCGAGATGGCCTGGTTCGGGCATTCGGGCTCGCAGGCGCCGCAGTTAATGCATTCCTCTGTGATCTTGTAAGCCATCGATTTCCTCCTCCAAAGGATCAGGATTCATTATAGCCCATCGGGGGCCGATTACAAAACCGGGGCTACTTGCGCAGGCCGAGCCGCGCGGCCTTCATCGAGGCCTCGTAGCCGTAATAGGTCTGGGTGTATTCCGACTGGAGCGTCGTGTAGAGGTCGAGCGCCTCCTTCGTCTGCCCCTTGAGCTCATAGGCCTCGGCCAGGTGGAAGAGGATGGCGTCGAGCGGATAGGCCTTCGGCTTCTCCTCCCGGACCTTCCGGTAGACGGCGATGGCCTTGTCGTACTCCTTCTTCTGGATCAAGAGCTGGGCCTTGAGGTCCTCGGCCTGATAGTAGACGTCGTCCTTCGGCGCGGCGGGAATGCGGCCGAGGTAGGATTCCGCCTTGGCCGCGTCGCCCTTGCCGGCCCAGTATCCGGCCAGCTCCAGACATGCCAGCCGCGTCGCCGTCCCGCCGGAGGCGAGTGTCTCGAGCCGGCTCAGGTTCGCGGGCTTGGCCTCGAGCTCCTGGGCCAAGCTGACAACCTCGCCGACGGCCCGGCTCCGGACGGCCTGGGCCTGGGACCGGATGAGGAAGAGGACGGCGAAGACGACGATGGCGAAGGCCGCGACGACACCGGCGATGAGGATCTCCCTCTTGTATTTCTCATAGAATTCGACGAACCAGGAGAAGCCCTCCTGCATCTCGTTCTCTTTGAGGTGATGTCTCTCTGTTCTCTTCATGCCTCTCTCCGCACGGCTGGAATCGCGGTCTTCCTTTTTAGCACAATCCCCCCCGGGGGTCAAACCTCTTAAGAAGCAGAGGGACAGCCCCAGGCCTGTCCGGACAGGCCTGGGGCTGTCCCTCTTGTTCTTATGCGGCTTGCGGGATCGGCCCCTCGGAGGCGGCCGCGAGAAGCTCGCCGACCGTCGTCAGGGCCAGCCCGACCGAGGTGTCCGCGGCGCCGTAATAGATCTTGACCGGGCTCGTCTCCAGGGCGAACCCGTCCCGGTCGTGCTCCTCGACGACCATGCCGGAGGGGAAGACGACGTTCGGCACCTGGCCCGAGAGCTCGTACGGCTCGCGGGGCTCGAGGATGTTCCCCCGCGAACGGCCGATGACTTTGGCCGGGTCCCCGAGGTCGAGGAGGACGGCGCCGGCCTGGTAGATGCTGGCGCTCGCGAAGTGAGTGGCGACGCCGTGGTAGACGTGGAGCCAGCCTCGCCGCGTCTTGACCGGCGGTGGCCCCGAGCCGATGTATTCGTCCCAGTAGTGGAACCGGCCGCTCATGACCGGCCCACGGTCGCGCCAGCGGAGGAGGTCGTCCGACTCCGCCAGGCGGATGGTGCTCCCCGTAGCCGGGCCGCCGTCGGGCCGGGCCCGGTTGGGCCGCTCGAGCCGGAGGTAGACGCCGCCGACCTTCTCCGGGAAGAGGACGCCATTGCGAACGTCGCCCTCCGAGACGAGGCCGAGGAAGCGGAATTCCCGGAAATCCTCGGTCCGGGCCAGCCCCAGCCCGCAACCCTCGTCCATGTCCATGGCGAACATGACGAAGAAGGCGCCCTCGAGCTGTGTTATCCGCGCGTCGTAGACGTGATAAGCCCTGCTCCGGAGCTTCTCCAACCCCCTGAAGACCACGACCTCGGGCCGAACCTCGAAGCGGACGCCGTCGGCG
>JBBISK010000089.1:4752-9113 GCA_037441295.1 Candidatus Aminicenantota bacterium
CATGACCATGAACGTCTCCCGCGAGCGGGCCTGGACGCGGAGCATCAGCCGGTAGCGGCCGCCGGACTTGACGGCGCCCGGGTTGAAGACCGAGGAGACGTCGGTCAGCGCGGGCGGGATGTCGGGGACGTCCTTGCGGGTCAGGATGGGGTTCGCGGAATGGCGCTCCATGGATCCTCCTCCCCTGCCGGTCACGGCTTCCTTCCGAGGATGACGCGGACGCGGCATACTCCGCCCTCGGGGCGGGGCAGGACGGCGCCAGACGCCGGACGGCCGTCCGCGATGACGGAGGCAACCCCGGACTCGACACCGTCCGGGTTCTCGACCTCGACCTCGTAGCGCGCGCCGCGGAAGACGCGCTCGGCCCGGAAGCCTTTCCAGGCCGCCGGAATCGCGGGGTCGACGGCGAGGCCGCCGTAGGTCGGACGCAGGCCCAGGATGTGGTCGAAGCTGACGCGGTACATCCAGGCCGCCGTCCCCGTCTGCCAGGAATGGCTGGCCCGTCCGCCCTGCCCGTGCTCGTCGCTCGTGATGTACTGGGAATAGACGTAGGGCTCGGCGACGAAGACGTCGGAGTCGACCCGGTCCGGCAGGAGCTTGCGGTAGTAATCGAAGGCGCGGCCGCCGCGGCCGAGGAGGCACTCGGCCTGGATGAGCCAGGCCGCGGGATGACAGAAGACGGCGCCGTTCTCCTTCTTCCCGGGCACACATCGGGTGACCAGGCCGACCCGCGGGTCGATCTCCCGGAAGGCCGGGGCGCAGATCTTCGGGCCATAGGGCGTGTCGAGATGCTCGCGGACGCTGTCCAGGGCCCGGTGGAGCCGGCGCCGGTCCGGCAGGCCGGCGATGACCGCCCAGCTCTGGGTGTTGATGAAGATCCGGCCGTAGCGCTCGTCCTTCGAGCCGATCCGCCTTCCCCCGTCCCCGAAGGCGCGGATATACCAGTCGCCGTCCCAGGCGTGCGTCTCGAGGGCTTCGACCAGGCGGTCCCGGAAGCTCCGGAGCCGGCCGCTCGCGGCACTGCGCCCGACGGCCTCCAGGAGCTCGAGCAGGCGGTTGATCATGGCCACGTAGAACATGCCGCCCCAGACGCTCTCGCCGCCATCCTCGCCCCCGATGTAGTCGAGCGTGTCGTTCCAGTCGCCCCGGCCGAAGATGGGCAGGCCGTGCCGGCCGAGGTTCGACTCGGCGAAGCGGACGGCGGCCAGGAGATGGTCGAGGACCGTCCCTTCCCCGCCGTCGAGGAAGGGCTCGACGCGGTCGAGGAGCCCGGCGTCCCCCGTCTCCTTGACGTATTCCGTCGCGGCCAGGATGAGCCAGAGCGGGTCGTCGCAATGGCGGGTGAATTCGCCCTGCCCGTCGCCGTAGAAATGATGGTAGACGCGGCCGTCGCTCCGCATCTGACGGGCCAGGAGCAGGACGCGCCGCCGGGCGCTGTCCGCGTCGGAAACGGCGACGGCGATCGTGTCCTGGGCCGTGTCGCGGAAGCCGAAGCCGCGGCCGATCCCCCAGTAGTAGAAGCTCGCAACGCGGCCGACATCGCAGGCGACCTTGGCCTGGTACGGCGTCCAGAAGTTCAGGAAGACGTCGGCCTCGGGGGCGGGGGTCTTGGCGCGGGTGTGGCCGAGGACCCGGTCCCAGCCGGCCTTGACGCGGGCCAGCGCCGCGTCCGCCTCCGCGGCGTCGCGGAACCTCGCCACGGCAGCCGCCTTCCGCTCCTCGAATTCGGACTTGGCGATGACGCCGAGCGAGAAGATGACGTCGGCGGATTCCCCCGGGCCGAGCTCGAGCTCGACCTGGAGGGCGCCGACGGCGTTGCCGAAGTCGGTGTCCTGCGAGCTGAGCCCGGTCTCGAGCGCGACCGGATCCGCCTCGTTCCGGAAGGGCCCGATAAACCGCTCGCGGAGCGTCTCGTAGCCCGAGACCGGCCGGTTGACGGTGAAAAAGGCCCAGCGGTCCCACTCCTTGTTCTCCTGCTGCTGGGTCCCCCGGCTCTCGGTGACCCAGTAGGTCTTCGTGGCGAACAGGGCGTTGAGCCCCCGGTCGAAGCGGACCCGGTTGAAATGCTGGTCGTCGCACTGGTTGATGAGGTCGACGAGGGCGTGGCCCAAGGCGAACTCGACGTAGCCGACGAGCGAGAGCCGGCGCGGCCGTCCCGAGGCGTTGCGGAGGGTCGCCCACCAGAGCTCGCGTTCGTCGTCGGCCGGGACGAAGAAGACGACGGAGCCGGCGATCCCGTCCACCTCTGACTCCGCGACCGTGTAGCCGAAGCCGTGCCGGGCGCGGTAGGCGGCCGGGTCGCGGCCGACCGGCTGCCAGGTCAGGCTCCAGACCTCCCCGGTCTCGCCGTCCTTGACATAGATATACTTGCCCGGCCGGTCGGGCGGGACGTCGTTGATCCGATAGCGCGTGATCCGGCCGTGGAGCGGGCTCCGGTCGTAGGAGATGCCGCCGCCGTTCGCCGAAACGGTGGCAAAATACGTTCCGTTGTAGAGGTAATTGATCCAAGGGCTGGGGGTGCGGACGTCGGTGATGACGTACTCGCGGCCGTCGCCCGAAAAGTTTCCGTACCTCATGGCTCCCGTTCCCGCGGCCGCCGGGCCGCGCGCTCAGGCCGTGTCGCGCTCCACGAACCCCGAATCGGCATGGTCGCGCTTCATGACGCGCAGCGTCCGGACCATCTGCCTCAGGTTGACCAGGCCGCCCGTGACGAACCAGACGAGGACGAAGACGGAGACGGCCAGGTAGATCTCGGTGTAGGTCTTCCAAAAGGCCATCCAGGACGCGTCGCCGACGCCGCGCGTCAGGTTGAGGACCGTGCCGACGACGAAGACGACGACCCAGCTCGCGGTCCAGGCGTAGGTCGCGACGTAGATGACCTTGTCCCAGGCGGTGAATTCCCGGCCCATGCCCAGGACCTTCCATCCCTTGACCGGGACCTCGTCGACGACCCGGTATTCGTCGCGGACGACGTATTTCCCCCGGTGGAGCAGGCGGTCCATGTCGAAGGCCTTCCGCCGGCCCGTGGCGAGCGAGACGGCGACGTAGACGAGGCTCGAGGCGGCCATGGCCAGACCCCAGAACATCTGGCCGTTGATGAAAAAGTCGGGCCGGACCTGGTGGATGACGATGCCGCCGACGGCGACGACGGTGCCGACGATCATGGACGCCCAGGCCGCGGCCGTGGTGCCGCGCTTCCAGTACAGGCCGCCGATGATGACGGCGCCGCTGCCCCCCGCGAAGATGGCCCCGGTGATGGCGAAGAAGAGGAAGATATACTCGCTCTGCTGGAAGAGGAGGCTGAAGACGAAGCTGAAAACGGCGACGCCCAGGATGGAGAGCTTCAGGAGGCGCAGGTGCTGGGCCGACTCGAATGGCTTGCGGCGGAGGGGCAGGACGACGTCCTGGATGAAGATGCTCCCCCAGGAGTGGAGGTAGGTCTCGTTGCAGCCGATGGCCGAGGCCAGCATGACCGCGGCGAAGGCCCCCATCAGGCCGACGGGCAGCAGCTTGGTCAGGGCCATCGGCACGGTCAGCTGGGAGCGCAGGGCCTCGGAGCCCAGGCCGTCGAGGACGGGCCGGACCGAGGCGGCCGCGGCGGCGAAGCGCGGGCCGTGCCAGAACGTATAGGCGACGATGGGCACGAAGACGAGGAACAGGCCCCACTGCGGGATGCCCCGCCAGTTGGCCAGGACGTCGCCCATCTTGGCCTCGTGGGCGCTCTTGGCCGAGGCGTTGTAGGCCTGCGTCCCCTGCCAGGAGAGCTTGCCGTAGATGACGCCGATCATGCCGATGAAGAAGTACCAGAAGTTGTAGTCCTTGGTGCTCCCCGTGTGGAACGGGTTGACGAGGGAGGCGTTGGCCGGGGCCTGCGACAGGGCCTGGAAGATCTCGCTCCAGCGGACGTTGAGCATGAGGTAGACGACGATGGCGATAAAGACCGCGTTGACGATGATCCCCTGGAGGAAGTCCGTGATCATGACCGCGATCTGGCCGCCGGCGAAGACGAAGTAGAGCGGCACCCAGAGGAGGACGACCATGATCAGGGCGAAGGTCGGGACAGGAAGCCCGAGCACGTCGAGGGTCCGGGGCAGGCCGCAGAAGTAGATGAAGAAGCGGGCGCTCACGGCCGGGAAGATGCCGAAGTTGATGATGCCCGAGAGGAACGCCAGCGAGCCGGCAAAGACGCGGAAGGCCCGGCTGTAGCGGACCTCGAAGAACTGGGCCATGGTCAGGCAGCGCGTCTGGCGGAAGCGGTAGAGGACCCAGCCGGAGACGCTGATGCCGACGACGACCACGGCCATGGCCATCTCCCACCAGCGCATGTTGAAGCCCGCGATGTAGTTCATCTCGAGCATGCC
>JBBISK010000090.1:0-9078 GCA_037441295.1 Candidatus Aminicenantota bacterium
CAGCTCCTCGCGCGTCTGGGTGGGGCGGATTTCCACCGTCAGCTGCTCGGGCGTGACGGCGATCGAGACCGGGTCGTTCAGGTATTCGGCGGCGACGAGCCGGGAGACGCGGTTGAGGGTGGCGCTGAAGAGCATGCTCTGCCGGCGCGTCCGCTCGGGCATCTTGCGGATGATCTTGCGCAGGTCGGGGAGGAAACCCATGTCGAACAGCCGGTCGGCCTCGTCGATGACGAGGTAGCCGACATCCTTGAAGCTCAACCGGCCGCTCTCGGCGAGGTCGATGAGGCGGCCCGGCGTCCCGATCATGAAGTCGACGCCGTTCTTGAGCAGCCCGAGCTGGGTGGCGTAGCCGACGCCGCCGTAGAAGGCGCCGACGGAGAAGCCGAGGTGCCGGTTGAGGAGGTTGGCCTCGCCCTCGATCTGCACGGCAAGCTCGCGGGTCGGGCTGATGATGAGCGCCTGCTTGCGGGGGCCCGCGCCGGCCTCGAGCATCTTCTCGAAGATGGTGATGAGGAAGGCCGCGGTCTTGCCGGTTCCCGTCTGGGACTGGACGGCGACGTCCTCTCCATGGAGCGTCCTGGCCAGCGTTTGCTCCTGGACCGTGGTCAATTCGGTATAGCCCCTCTCCGCGATGCTACGGAGGAGCCGGGGGTCGAGGTCGAGTTCCTTAAAAATCATGGTCGTCCTTTATCCGTTCGCTCGATACACGGGGCCGGGACGGGCCTCATCGGGGTGCATCCGGAGGGGGAACGGCTGACGGCGACGGCTTCCGGTCCGGTATCAAGTCCGCCATTTTAGCACGCCGGGCCTTCGGACTCAAGAGATGGGCGAAGGGCCCGGCCGGCGGCCGTAACCGACGACGGCGTCGAGGAGCAGGGGCTTGGTGCCGTTGTTAGAGATGCGGATGAGCTTGACACCGGGGCTGCCCTCGGGCGTCCGGTCGAGGCTCTCGGAGGAGAGCCGGAAGCCTCCTGGCGACATGCCGGCGACGAGGGGCATCCAGGCACGCTCCGGGGCGTCCTTGGCTTCGCCGGCAAGAAACCATCCCTCGAGGCCGAAGTCCGACGCGCCCTTCGTGACGACGAGGCCGTCGTCGAAGCCCAAGGAAGTGAGGATCGGCCTTTCCATGAGCAGGGTCATCCGGCCGCCGGGCGCTATCACGGCGAAACGGCCGTCAGGCCTGCCCAGGACCTCATCGGGATCCTTCGCATCCTGGGACGATACGACGCGGGCGACATAGATCTCTGGCCGGACCTCTTGGACCCGGCCGGGCGGCGGCGCCGGAGACAGCGCGCCGACGAGCACGGCGGCGGCGAACGGCACCAGGGCGAGACGCGGAAAAGCCGGTTTTTTCATCATCACGACCTCCCTTTCGGGGACTTGCTTATTATACCGCAATTTCGGGGGGGATGGCGCGGTCTGCCGGACGAAAGGACGGGGAAGACCATACGCCGGACCGCGCGGGTTCACAAGAGCGGGGGATTCTGCTATCATCTTAGCAGAACGTCTGCGGGACCCGGCCTTGCCATTAACGAAAACTTTCCGAGCCTGCGCCGCCCTCCTCGCCTTCCTGTCCCTGCTCTCCTTGCCCAACGCCCTGATCCCGGGACAAACCGGCGGGCCGGAGCCCAAGAACGCATCGGCGCCGGCCTTCTCCCTGGCCTCCGTCGGACCGCGTTCCGCCCCGGCCTTCTCCGTCGCCGCCGCACCGCCCGCCGCGGGAAGATACACGCTCCGGAACCTGAGCCGTGATTTCCTTAAAGACGCGGGGGAGGTCTGGAGCTATCCTGTCCACATCAAAGCCCGGGACATCGTCCCGATCGCGGCCCTGGCCACGCTCACCGGCCTGCTCGTCGCCAACGACGAGTCCATTTATCGGGGTATCAAGACCTACCGCGACGGGCACGGCTGGGTCCGGGCCGTGAGCCCCGTCGTCACTAAAATGGGGTCGTGGGGCGCGTGGGGTGTCGCGGGCGTCTTTCTCGGTGTCGGCCTCGTCTCCGGGAACAAGACGTCGACGGAGACTGCGGTGTTAGCTTCGAACGCCATGCTCCAGAGCGCCCTCCTCGTCGCCGTCCTGAAGGGCCTCTTTGGACGCCAGCGCCCCGAGTACGCCGAGGGCCTGGACCACTGGTCCGGGCCGGCCGGGTTCTTCAAGATGTACGAAAAAGGGCAGATGGGTCGGTACAGTTCCTTCCCCTCCGGGCACGCCGCCACGGCCTTCAGCCTGGCCACGGTCCTGGCCATGCAGTACGGCGATACCGTCTGGGTCCCGGTCCTCTCCTACACCGTGGCCACGGGGGTTGCCCTGTCGAGGGTGACGGAGAACAAACACTGGCTCTCCGACGTCCTCGTCGGCGGCGTCCTCGGCCAGCTTATCGGCCGCCTCGTCGTCCGCAACCACCGCCAGCGCTACCACCTGACCCCGGCCGCGGGGGTCGCGCACGGAGCGTTCAGCTTCGGCGTCACCCTGGCCCGTTAGCGCCTTGACAAGCGGCGGCGAAAAAGGGAAGAATCCCGTCTTCCGACATTTCGTCCGTCGAGGTGCCGTATGAAAAGACCCCGCCTGACCGCAATCCTCATCGTCCTGGCCGCCGTCCTGGCCGCGGCCGCCCCCGCGGCCGCAGCCGGCGAGGCGCCGAAGCCGGCGCCGGCGAAGCTCGCGCTATGGACGGCCGAGGACATCCTTCTGATGGAGAACGCCGGCCAGTGGGAGGTCTCGCCCGAGGGCAAGTGGGCCGTCTGGGTCCGAAGCCGGATGGACAAGGACAAGAACGGCCGCGTCTCGAACCTCTTCCTGACGAACCTCGAGACAAAGAGGGAGGTCCAGCTGACCCGCGGCGCCGACATGAACGGCCAGCCGCGGTGGTCGCCCGACGGCGGCACGATCGCCTTCACCAGCTCGCGGCCGCTGCCGAAGCCGAACCCCGACGCGGCCCGTTCTCAGCTCTGGCTCCTGGCCCTTCCCGGCGGCGAGCCCTACCCGGCGACGGAGACGGCCCGCGGCGTCCAGTCCTATAAATGGATCGACAACGACACCATCATCTTCAGCGCCCAGGAGGACCCGGCCCTCTACGAGCTGGAGCTCAAGCAGAAGAAGGACTCGAGCCGCGTCGTCGACGACGTCGCCCACGAGCCGCCGGTCCGGCTCTACCGGATCTCGCTCAAAGACAAGAAGGTCGCCCGGCTCACGGACAACACCGACTTCATCCAGTCCTGGGATGTGACGCCGGACGGGAAGCACGCCCTGACCGTCCACGCCCAGTACCTCAGCTTCGAGTGGGACCAAAAGATCCTGCCGAAGACATTCGTCTACGACCTTGCCAAGGGGGAGCGCCGGGAGATCCTCGCCGGGGAGCGCATCCCGCCCATGGGCGTCGAGAGCGCCCGGGATGGGAGCGGCTTCTATTTCGGGGCGCCCTATTCGACCGACCCGCGGTTCTTCACGGCTTCGGTCTTGCTCGTCTACTTCCACGACCTGGCCTCGGGCCGGACGGCGAAGGTCGATCTCGGCTGGGACAACGGGCTCGGCGGCGGCCTCCGGGCGACCCCGGACGGCTTCCTCGCCCTGCTCGCGGACGGGGCGCGATTCCGGCCGGCCCGCTACGTGAAGAGCGGGGCCGCCTGGAAACGGACGGACCTCGAGGGCGAGCACGTCCGGAACATGTTCGGCTTCACCGCGAGCGACGACGCCAGGACGGTCGTCTACGAGTCTTCGACCGCGAGTGTCCCGGCCCAGTGGTTCCGGGCCAAGCTCGACGGCCCCAAGCTGACCGATGCCGTCAAGCTCACCGACCTCAACCCCGGCTTCAAGGCCAAGGCCCCGGCCAAAACCGAGCTCATCCGCTGGAAGGGGGCCCTGGGCGAGGAGGTCGACGGGCTCCTCTATTATCCGAAGGACTACGAGCCCGGCAAGAAGTATCCGCTCCTCACCGCGCCCCACGGCGGGCCGGCCGGCGCGGACATGGACATGTGGGACGAGAGCTGGGCCTACGCCCACCAGCTCGTCTGCCAGCGCGGCGCCTTCATCCTTAAGCCGAATTACCACGGCAGCTCGAACTACGGCCTCAGGTTCGTCGAATCCATCTGCTGCGGGCACTACTACGACTACCCCGTCGAGGATATCCAGAAGGGCGTCGACCTCCTCGTCGCGAAGGGTCTGGTCGACCCGGACCGGGTCGGGACGTTCGGCTGGTCGAACGGCTCGATCCTGTCGATCGAGCTCGGCGTCGTCGACCCGGACCGCTACAAGGTCGTCTGCGCCGGGGCCGGGGACGTCGAGTGGATCAGCGACTGGGCCAACGTCGACTTCGGCCAATCGTTCGACACGTATTATTTCGGCAAGTCGCCGCTCGAGGACCCGCAGCTCTACCTCCGGCTCTCGCCCCTCTACAAGCTCGACCGGGTCAAGGCGCCGACGATCATCTTCTTCGGCACCGAGGACCGCAACGTGCCGACGAGCCAGGGTTGGATCCACTACCGGGCCCTCTACCACCTCGGCAAGGTCCCGGTGAAGTTCATCCTCTTCCCGGGCGAGCCGCACGGGCTCCAGGGATACGCCCACCAGATGCGGAAGCTCGACGAGGAGATGGCCTGGCTCGATACGCACTTCTTCAAGACGCTCGTTGCGGCGAATGAGGCCTTCAAAAAGGACTCGCCCCTCGGCCAGGCCCTGCGGCGCAAGGGGATCGCCCGGGTCGGCGCCAAGTACGGCGTCGCGGCCAAGACGGGCGGCGCGCTCGTGCCGGAGGCGGTGACGCGGGGCGCGCTCGAGGTCGGCCGCTTCGAGGTCACGCGGGCCCAGTACGCGGCCTTCGAGCCGGCCTACGCCGTGGCGCCGGGGACGGAGAACTTCCCGGCGAACGGCGTTCCCTTCGAGAAGGCCAAGGCCTACGCGGCCTGGCTGGCCAACCTCACCGGCCAGGCCTGGCGCCTGCCGACCGAGGAGGAGGCGACCGCCCTCGCCGAGGGTGTCGCGGGCGAAAACACGCTCGATTATTGGGCCGGATACGCCCTCAACCCGGACGACGCCCGGCGGCTCGAGGGAAAGATCGGGGAGCTCGGCGCCGGCGCTCCGCTCCTCAAGGAAGCCGGGAGCTTCGCCGGGGCCGGCAAGGACGACGAAGCGCTTCTCTTCGACCTCGGCGGCAACGTCGCGGAATGGGCCGTGGCCAAGGACGGGAGCGGCAAGGCCGTCGGCGGGAGCGCCGAGCGGCCTGCGGACGCCAAGGCCCGGCCGGCACAGCCGTCGACGGAATACACCGGCTTCCGCGTCGTCCGCGGCGCGGGCAAGTGAAGTCGGGCACGCGGACCTGGGCTTTTTTCCCCGGCAAGCTAGGGGATACGCCCCGTTTTGCGTCTCCCGGAATGAGACTTGATGGAGGTCAGGGATGATGGATCTTCTGAACATCCGCTTATCCCGCGCGCGACGCGTCCGAGCGCTCGTTGCCTTCGCCGTTTTCATCGCGGCTTTTGGGGCGGTCCGGGCCCATGCCAAGGTCACCAGCCCCAAAGAACAGTTCGGGTTCGACATCGGCGACGACTACAAGCTCGTCAACTACACCCAGCTTCTGGCCTACTGGAAGAAGCTCGACGCCGAGTCCGACCGGATGACCCTCGTCGATATCGGCCGGACGGCCGAGGGCCGCCCGATGGTCATGGCCATCATCACTTCGCCCAGGAATCAGGCCCGGCTCGACCGCATCAAGGATATTTCGCGGCGCCTGGCCCTGGCCAAGGGGCTCGACGACGCCCAGGGCCGCCGCCTGGCCGCGGAAGGCAAGGCGGTCGTCTGGATCGACGGCGGCCTCCACGCGACCGAGATCCTCGGCTCGCAGCAGCTCATCGAGCTCGTCTACCGGATGACGAGCCGCGATGACGCCGAAACGCGACGCCTCCTCGACGACGTCGTGCTGCTCGCCGTGCCCTCGAACCCCGACGGCCTCGAGCTCGTCGCTAACTGGTACATGCGGGATACCGACCCTCTCAAGCGGACCATGGGCGGCCTGCCCGTCCTCTATCAGAAGTACGTCGGCCACGACGACAACCGCGACTCCTACATGGTCACCCAGCCGGAGACCGAGGCCCAGAACCGCGTCCTCTACCGCGACTGGCATCCCCAGATCATCTACAACCACCACCAGACCGGCCCGGCCGGCACGGTCCTCTTCGCCCCGCCCTTCCGCGACCCGTTCAACTATGTCTTCGACCCGCTCATCCCGGTCGGTATCGACCTCGTTGCCGCGGCCATGCACAACCGCTTCGTGGCCGAGGGCAAGCCCGGGGCCATCATGCGCTCGGGCGCGTCCTACTCGACCTGGTGGAACGGCGGCCTGCGGAGCACCGGCTACTTCCACAACATCATCGGCATTCTGACCGAGGCCATCGGAAGCCCGACGCCGGTCGATATTCCGTTCATCCCGCAGCGGCTCCTGCCGAAGGAGGATTATCCATTCCCGGTCGCACCGCAGAAGTGGCACTTCCGCCAGTCGGTCGAGTACGCCATCACGGCCGACCTGGCCATCCTCGACGTCGCGTCGAAGAACCGGGAGGACTTCCTCTTCCGGCGCTACCTCATGGGCAAGCACGCCATCGAAAAGGGGAACCGGGACAGCTGGACGCTCGTGCCGGACATGGTCGCCGCGGTCGAGGCGGCCGCGGCCAAGGACGCGGGCCGGGAGGCGGCGCCGGCGGCCGCGGGGCCCGGCGGCGAGTTCGGGCGCGCCCGCGGCATCCCGCTCAAGTACTATGACCTCCTCTTCGACAAGAACGCCCGCGACCCGCGCGGCTACATCATCCCGTCCGACCAGTCCGACTTCCTGACGGCGACGAAGTTCGTCAACGCCCTGCTCAAGAACGGCTGCGAGGTCCTGCGGGCGACGAAGGAGTTCCCGGTCGGCGGCAAAACGTATCCCAAGGGCTCGTACGTCGTCAAGACGGCCCAGGCCTTCCGGCCGCACATCCTGACGATGTTCGAACCCCAGGACCACCCGAACGACCTGGCCTATCCGGGCGGTCCGCCTGTTCCCCCTTATGACGCCGCCGGCTGGACGCTGGCCTTTCAAATGGGGATCGCGTTCGACCGCATTCTCGACGGCTTCGACGGGCCGTTCGAGGAGATCCCCGACGTGGTCAAGCCGCCGGCCGGCTCATTCCAGGCCAGACCTGGCGCGGCCGGCTACCTCCTCGACCACCGGGTCAACGACACGTTCGTCGCGGTCAACAGGATCCTCAAGGCCGGGGGCGAGGCCTACTGGCTGAGGGAGGAGACGGAAACGGACGGGAAGACCTACCCGGCGGGGACGATCTACGTGCCCGCGGACCCCAAGGTCGTTCCGGTCCTTGAAAGAGCGGCCCGCGGGGTCGGTCTGATGATCGGGAGCGTCGCCGCGGCCCCGAAGGGCGAGGCCTACAAGTTGAAGCCGCTCCGCATCGGGCTCTGGGACACGTACGGCGGCTCCATGGCCTCGGGCTGGGTCCGCTGGCTCTTCGAGCAGTTCGAGTTCCCCTACGAGCTCGTTTTCGCGCCGGCCCTGGACGAGGGGAACCTCAAGGCGAGGTTCGACGTCCTCGTCTTCGTCGGCGGCTCGATGCCGCGCCCGGCCGCGGCCGAGGCGGGGGCGGGGGGCTTCCGCGAGTTCCAGCCGTCCGCGCCGGCGAACGTGCCGCCGGAGTACCGGAACCGCGTCGGCCGGATCACCGCCGACCGCACGATCCCCAAGATCCGGGAATTCCTGGAGGCCGGGGGGACGGTTCTGGCCCTCGACACGGCGACCCTGCTGGCCTATCACCTCGGGCTGCCTGTCGCCAACGCGCTCGTCGAAAAGTCGCCCGACGGGAAAGAGAAGCCGCTCGGCATGGACAAGTACTTCGTGCCCGGCTCGCTCCTTAGGGCCGCGGTCGACACGACGCATCCGCTCGCCTGCGGCCTGCCGGACGACGTCGACGTCTTCGTGGACAACACGCCTGCCTTCACGCTCCTCCCCGACGCCGAGCTCAAGGGTGTCCGGCCCGTCGTTTGGTTCGGGACGGGGAAGCTCCTCCGCAGCGGCTGGGCCTGGGGCGAGCAGTACCTGTGGCGGAGCGTCCAGGTGGCCGAGGCGGCGGTCGGCAAGGGGAAGCTCTTCCTCTACGGCCCCGAGGTCGCCTTCCGGGGCCAGCCCCACGGCACTTTCAAGCTCCTCTTCAACGGAGTCTATTACGGGAGCGCCGAGAGCGTAAATCTAAAATGAAGAGGGACAGTCCCCTCCGGGGGAGACTGTCCCTCTTAATGATCCGGCCGGCCGCTATCTCTTCTTCCGCTCGGCGTACTGCCGCACCTGATAGACGAACGCTTCGAGGCGCGTCCGCTCCGAGGCGAGCTCCGAGCCGGTAAAGATGAACGTCGGGATGGGGATGTGGTCGAAGTCATCCCGGACGCTGGCCGAGATGGCCGCCGCCACGGCGCCGAGCATGCAGTTGAAGCAGATGGCATTGATGACGCCGTCCGCGCCGCGCCGGGCGAACTCGACCATCTTGGCCACGTTGAGGAAGAGGAACCGGTTGGCGTCGAGGCCCACATAGGGAAGCGTGTGCTTCACGACATCGCCGTAGGTCGGCTCCTTGGCCAGAGGCATGGATCCTTCCAGGCGGCGGCGGACCTTGACCTTCTCCAGCTCCTTGTGGAGGTAGAGGAGGGCCAGGATGGACGACGCCCCGTACTTCCGTCCGACGATCTTCTTCCGCAGGTCCTTGCCCAGGTCGAAGTCAACCTCTTCGACGAAGAACGACGAGGGCCGGACCTCGCAGCCGAGCTCCTCGAGCTTGAGGAAGAGGTCGTGGTTGGCGACGGGGTTGATGCGCGTGTAGATGTCGCCGGCGATGCCAACCACCGGCCGCCGTTCCCTCTTCACGGCGATCGACTTGAGCCGCCCGGCGCACCGCTCGAGGGCCGGCCCGATGTCGCCCCCCGCGAGACTCGCTTCGATGTCCCGGAGGTTCGCGGCGTGGGCCGCGTCCGTCGCGCCCTTGCGCGTCTCGTAGGGCCGCAGGGCGCAAGAGGCCCGGACGAGGAGGTCGACGGCGACCAGGCCCTGCCAG
>JBBISK010000091.1:0-8863 GCA_037441295.1 Candidatus Aminicenantota bacterium
TTGACCTTGCGGTAGGGGGTCTCGATGAATCCGTAGTTGTTGACGCGGGCGCAGCAGCTGAGGGAAGAGATGAGGCCGATGTTCGGGCCTTCCGGCGTCTCGATCGGGCAGATCCGGCCGTAGTGGGAGGTCTGGATGTCGCGGACCTCGAACCCGGCCCGCTCCCGGCTGAGCCCGCCGGGCCCGAGGGCGCTCAGGCGGCGCTTGTGGGTGATCTCGGCCAGGGCGTTGATCTGGTCCATGAACTGGGAGAGCTGGGAGCTGCCGAAGAACTCCTTGAGCGCGGCGATGACCGGCTTGGAGTTGATGAGGTCCTGGGGCATGGCCGCGGCCAGGTCGGCGGTGATCGTCATCTTCTCCTTGATCGTCCGCTCCATCCGCGTCAGGCCGATGCGGAAGGCGTTCTCGACGAGCTCGCCGACGGACCGGACGCGGCGGTTGCCGAGGTGGTCGATGTCGTCGGTCATGCCCTCTCCGAGGCGCAGGTTAAGGAGGTACTTGATGACCTGGACGTAGTCCGCCGGAGAGAGGGTCTTCTCGTCCATGGACGTCTCGAGCCCGAGCTTGATGTTGAACTTGAGCCGGCCGATCCGCGAGAAGTTGTACTTCTGAGGGTTGAAGAACAGGCTGTGGAAAAGGTTATGGGCGCTCTCCATGGTGTGGGGCTCGCCCGGCCGGAGCTTGCGGTAGATCTCGCCAAGGGCCTGGGCCGTGTCCTTGCGGAGGTCCTTCTTGAGCGTCGTGACGATGATCTGACCGGCCTTGTCCTCTTCGGGAAAGAAGACCTCGAACGGCTCGGCGCGCCCGATGAGGAGGTCGAGCTGGACGTCGCCGATCTCCTCGTTCGTCCGGACCTTGCCCTTGATCGCGGTGAGGGAATAGGCGCCCTGGAGGTCCTTCTTGAGGACGGGGACCTTGGCGACCTTGGCCTCGATGAGGTCCCGGCAGACCTCGAGCGTGATCTTCTTCTTCGCCGGGGCCAGGACCTTCCGGCCGCTGACGGTCGTGACGTCCTCGGCGGGCGTCCGCCCGACGAGGGCCTCGGAAACCTCCCAGAAGAGCTTGCCGTCCTCGACGAGGACCTTGAGGGACTTGTGGAAGAGCCGCACGATGTCCTCGTCCGAGGAGAAGCCGAGGGCCCTCAGGAAGACGGTGGCGAGGAACTTCTTCTTGCGGTCGAGGCGGACCCAGAGGAGGTTCTTGGCGTCGTGCTCGAACTCGACCCAGGCGCCGCGGTACGGGATGAGCTTGGCGATGAAAAAGCCCTTGTTCTCGGCGGGCCGGAAGAAGACGCCGGGCGACCGCTGGAGCTGGCTGACGACGACCCGCTCGATGCCGTTGAAGATGAAGGTCCCCTTCTCGGTCATGAGCGGGATGTCGCCGAAATAAACTTCCTGCTGCTTGATGTGCTTGAGGCGCTTGGTCTTGGTCGCGGCGTCCTTCTCCCAGGACACGAGCTGGACCTTGAGCTTGAGCGGCACGGCGTAGGTGTAGCCCTTCTGGATGCACTCCATGGGGCTGTACTTGATCTTGAGAGCGACGCGGTCGCCGCAGTGGTCGCAGAGCGGCAGCTCGATCTTGCGCGTCGCCCCGCAGTAGGGGCACATCTCCTTCTCGGTCAGATCCACGTCCGCGGCGAGGAGGGTCCCGCAGGCGTTGCAGCGGGGGCGCGAGTTCTCGACGCCCTTGAGCCGGCCGCACTTGCACTCCCACGTCCCGATCGAGTAGCCGAGGAACTCGAGTTCCGTCGTTTCCTTGAAATCGGAGATGGGGAAGACATCCTTGAAGGCCGCCTGGAGCCCGGTCTCCTGGCGCTCCTCGGGGAGGAGCTCCATCTGAAGGAACTCGGCATAGGCCTTGGTCTGGATGTCCAGAAGGTCGGGCATGGGGAAGACCGTCCGGATCTTCGAGTAGTCGACCCTCTCGCGAAAAGACGTCTTGGGTTCTGTTAGCATGCTTGCTCTCTCATCAAGACATTATCCTCTCCTGAGTCCGCCCCGCCCGGGACGGTGGCTCAGCCGACCGTTGTCCCCGGCTTACTGGAGTTCGATGCCGGCCCCGACCTCGGCGAACTTCGCCTTGATCGACTCGGCCTCTTCCTTGGTCACGCCCTCTTTGAGCAGCTTGGGGGCGCCGTCGACGAGGTCCTTCGCTTCCTTGAGGCCGAGGTTCGTGACCTCGCGGACGACCTTGATGACGTTGATCTTCTTGTCGCCCACGGACTTCAGGATGACGTTGAAGGAGGTCTTCTCCTCGGCGGGCTTGGCCTCGGCCTGCGGAGCGGCCCCTCCGGCCATCATGACGGGGGCAGCGGCGCTGATGCCGTACCTGCTCTCGAACTCCTTGATGTAGTCCGAGAGCTCCAGGATGGTCAGGCCGTCCAGGTGCTCGAAGAACTGTTCTTTGGTGAGTTTTTCCATGTCACGAGTCTCCTTTGTTTGGGCTTGGGTCGTTCAGACCTCAATCGTTATTGTCCGTCCGGTTTCTTGGTCTTGAGCTGGCCGAGCAGGTTCCCCATGTTCCCCAAGGGGGCCTGCAGGGTCCGCAGCAATCGGGTCAGGGGCGAGGCCATCAGGTACCCGACCTTCGCCAGGAGGTCCTGGCGGGACGAGAGCTTGGAGACCTCGTCGAACCGCTCGGGCGCCAGGTACTGCCCCTCGACCACACCGGCCTTGACGGCCAGGACCTTCCCCTGCGCGGAGAAGTCCCTGAGGGCCTTGGCCAAGCCGATGGGGTTGTCCGCGGCGAAGGCGACCGCCGTCGGTTTCTCGAAGAACGGCTTGATTTCGGCCGGGCACTTCTCCCGGAGGGCCCGCAGGGCCAGCCGGTTCTTGACGACCTTGTAGACGAAGCCGTTCTTGCGGAGGGTCTTCCGGAGCTCGACCGTCTGGGAGACCTTCATCCGCTTGAAGTCGACCAGGTAGAACGTGCTGTGGCTATCGAGCGCGGCTTCGAGGTTCTTGACGACCTCGGACTTCGTTTCCTTCTTCACGGGGCTCTCTCCTATTTCTCCAGGATGTCCTCGGCGATGCGGAACGACGGCCCCATCGTCGACGAGAGGAACATGCTCCGCACGTACTTCCCCTTGGCCGCCGGCGGCTTGGCGTGGACGATGGCCTGGATGAAGGTCTTGACGTTCTCGACGAGCTTGTCCTCGGCGAAGGAGACCTTGCCGACGGTGTTGTGGACGATGCTCGTCTTGTCGACGCGGAACTCGACCTTGCCGGCCTTCGTCTCCTCGACGGCCTTCTTGACGTCGAAGGTCACCGTGCCGGCCTTCGGGTTGGGCATGAGCCCCTTCGTGCCGAGGATCCGGCCGAGCTTGCCGACGCCGCGCATGACGTCGGGGGTGGCGATGACGACATCGAAGTCGATCCAGCCGCCCGCGATCTTCTCGATGAGGTCGTCGCCGCCGGCGTAGTCGGCCCCGGCCTCCTCGGCCTCCTTGATCTTCTCCCCGGCCGCGATGACGCAGATCTTCTTCGTCTTGCCCGTGCCGTGCGGCAGGACGATCGTGCCGCGGACCATCTGGTCCGAGTACTTCGGGTTGACGCCCAGCCGGATCGACACGTCGACGGACTCGTCGAACTTGGCGTAGTGGGCCTTCTTGAGCAGGGCGACGGCCTCGTCGACGGAGTATTCGCGGGCCTCCGTCCCCTTGACCTCCCTGGCCTTGACGTAGTTCTTGCCGCGCTTATTCACTGACGATCTCCAATCCCATGTTCTTGGCCGTGCCGGCGATGATCTTCTTGGCCGCCTCGACGTCGTAGGCGTTGAGGTCGGGAAGCTTCGTCCGGGCGATGTCCTCGATCTGCTTCCACGTCACCCGGCCGACCTTTTCCTTGTTCGGCGCCCCGGAGCCCTTGGCGATCCCGGCCGCCTTCTTCAGGAGGTAAGACGCCGGCGGGGTTTTAACGACGAAGTTGAAGGACTTGTCCTTGAAGACGGTGATGAGGACGGGGACGACGGTCCCCTCGTCCATCTTGCCCGTCCGGTCGTTGAACTCGCGGACGAACTGCATGATGTTGACGCCGTGCTGCCCCAGGGCCGGCCCGACGGGCGGGGCGGGGCTGGCTTGACCGGCGACGATCTCCAGCTTGATTTTCGCGATGATCTCTTTCGCCATCTCGTCCTCCTAAAGCTTTTCGACCTGCAGGAACTCGAGCTCGACGGGGGTCGAACGGCCGAAGATGGTCACCAGGACCTTGAGCGTGCTCCGCTCGTGGTTGACCTCCTCGACGATGCCGTTGAAGTTGAAGAAGGGGCCGTCGATAATGCGGACGGCCTCGCCCTTCTCGAACGAGTGTTTGGGCTTGGGCTTCTCCGAGGTCGTCTCCATGTGCTCGACGATCTGCCCCACCTCTTTCTTGCTCAGGGGGGTGGGGGTCCGGCCGGAGCCGACGAAGCCCGTGACCTTGGGGACCTGCCGGATCATGAGCCAGTTCTCGTCGCTCATCTCCATCTCGACGAGGATGTAGCCCGGGTAGGAGCGCTTCGTGGAGACGACCTTCTTGCCCGCACGGATCTCGATGACATCCTCGGTCGGGATGATGATCTGCCCGACCTGGTCCTCGATGTGGAGCTCGGCGGCCTTCTGCTTGATGGACTCCGCCACGAACTTCTCGAAGCCCGAGTAAGTGTGGACGACGTACCAGTTCTTTGCCATTGGCCAATCCCTCTCTAAATTACCCGAACAGGGCCTGGACCTTGCCGATGAGCCAGGAGAAGACGACATCCATGAGGAACAGGTAGAACCCGAAGAAGATCGTCGCCGCGATCACGACGATGGTCGTGCTCGTGACCTCCGGGCGGGACGGCCAGGTGACCTTCTTCAGCTCCGACCGGACGTCCTTCAGGAAGTTCCCGAACCGTGTGTACCAGCGGATCTTGTCATTCATGGTATGTCCCTCTCTCGGCGCCCCCGGCCGCGCCCGTGCGCGACGGCCGGGCTTGGGAAAAGTGGCAGGTGAGGCAGGGCTCGAACCCGCAACCTGCGGTTTTGGAGACCGCTGCTCTACCAATTGAGCTACTCACCTGTCCTCCGTCGGGCCCTACTTGACTTCCTTGTGAAGCGTGTGCTTCCGGCAGAACGGACAGAATTTCTTGATCTCGAGCTTGTCCGTCTGCTTCTTCTTGTTCCGCGTCGTCGAATAGTTCCGGCGCTTGCAGTCGCCGCACTGGAGCGTGATCATCTCTCGCATGGTCGAACCTTCCCTCGTTCACTCCTCGCCGTCCGTCGGCCCTAACCGAGGACCTCGGTGACGGTGCCCGCCCCGACCGTCCGCCCGCCCTCGCGGACGGCGAACCGCAGGGCCTTTTCCAGGGCGACGTCCGTGAGCAGCTCGATCTCCAGGTTGACATTGTCGCCGGGCATGACCATTTCGACGCCGTCGACGAGCTTGACGGCCCCGGTCACGTCCGTCGTCCGCAGATAGAACTGCGGCCGGTAGCCGCTGAAGAACGGCGTGTGCCGCCCGCCCTCTTCCTTCTTCAGGACGTAGATCTCCGCCCGGAACTTCCGGTGCGGCCGGATCGAGCCCGGCTTCGCCAGGACCATGCCGCGCTCGACCTCGTCCTTGTCGGTCCCCCGGAGGAGGACGCCAACGTTGTCGCCGGCCATCCCCTCGTCGAGGATCTTGCGGAACATCTCGACCCCGGTCACGACCTTCCGCTTGGTCTCGCCGAAGCCGACGACCTCGACCTCCTCGTTGACCAGGACCCGCCCCCGCTCGACGCGGCCGGTGACGACCGTGCCGCGCCCGGAGACGGTGAAGACGTCCTCGATGGGCATGAGGAACGGCAGGTCGACGGACCGGACGGGGTCCGGGACGAAAGTGTCGACCGCCTCCATGAGCTCGAGGATCTTCCGGTTCCAGGGGTTCGCCGGGTCGCCGTCGGACTGCATGGCGAGGAGGGCGGAGCCCCGGATGACGGGCGTCCGGGCGCCGGGGAAGCCGTAGCGCGTCAGCAGGTCGCGGATCTCGAGCTCAACGAGGTCGAGGATCTCCGGGTCGCCGACGAGATCGACCTTGTTCAGGAAGACGACGATGGCCGGCACGTTGACCTGCCGGGCGAGCAGGATGTGCTCCCGGGTCTGGGGCATGGGGCCGTCGTCGGCCGCCACGACCAGGATCGAGCCGTCCATCTGCGCCGCTCCCGTGATCATGTTCTTGATGTAGTCCGCGTGCCCCGGGCAGTCGATGTGCGCGTAGTGCCTCTTCGTCACGCCGCGCTCCCGCTCCTCCGGAGCCTTGTCGATCTGGTCGTAGGCCCGGAACTCGTTCGCCGCGTTGGCCTTCGACAGGACCCGGGTGATGGCCGAGGTCAACGTCGTCTTGCCATGGTCCACATGGCCGATCGTGCCGATGTTGACGTGAGGCTTGGTTCTTTCGAACTTCCTCTTGGCCATTCCTATCATCCTCCGGGCGTCTTATCCTCAGGACCGCCGTCTCCAAAACAGAAAGCCCAAGACCAGAATTGAACTGGTGACCCCGTCCTTACCAAGGACGTGCTCTGCCAACTGAGCTACTTGGGCCCGCCACACTCGTCGAAGAGCGGGAAACGGGATTCGAACCCGCGACATTCAGCTTGGAAGGCTGACGCTCTACCAACTGAGCTATTCCCGCGAAAGTGGGCAGGGAAGGATTCGAACCTCCGAAGCGTTTCCGCAGCGGGTTTACAGCCCGCCCCATTTGACCACTCTGGAACCTGCCCAGCTTATGCACCATCCTCGATGATCCTCTTCTGCGTCCTGAACGGGAGATCCCGCCGCCGGCCGGGATGTTCCCTCGTCAGGATGTCCGCTCGATCGCCGCATCAAAGCCAGCGAAGGGATTCGAACCCCTGACCCGCTGATTACAAATCAGCCGCTCTACCTGACTGAGCTACGCTGGCGCACCGTCATTCGGGAAGAACCGAATTCCGCGCGGTCGCGGAGAAGTACAGAAGAAGCGCTGAAAAATAAAAAAATTTTCTCCTCGAGCTCGAAGTTGTTCTTTTTCAGAGAGTTAGTCTGAAAACGACAGAACCGCACAAATCATGCTATACGAAATCGCCAGGCGTGTCAAGGGGGAACAGCGAATTTTAGAGGAAGGGAGCCCCTATCGTCCCAGGCGAGCCTGCCGGGCCTGGTTCAGCTTCTCCCCGAGGCCCTTGGCGAAATCGACCAGGAAGATGAGATATCTCCCCTTTTGGACCGGCGTCAGGTTCACGTCGAGGGCGGCGTCGAACTCGGCGTCCTTCCGCCGCACGGACTCCCGGAGGTCGCGGACCTGCTGGACCAGGGCCAGGATCTCCGCCTCGCGGGCCGGCGTCCGGTCGAGGGCCGCCCGGAGGTCACGGATGACCATGCTCATGCGGTTCTGCAGCTCGGACTTCTCCCTGTCGATCCGGGTCAGCGCCGGGAAGAGCCTGACCGTCTGGTCTTCGGTCAGCTCAAGGGCCTGCGTCATGCGCAGCAACCGCAGGGTGTTGATGTTGTCCCTGAGGCGGGCCCGGTTCTGGGGCTGGCCCAGGAGCGGCCCGGCCGCCGCCGCGCCCATCAGGACGGCCGCGGCGAGGACGATGATCACTTTCTTCCTGTTCGCGTTCATGACACTCCTCCGAGCTTTGTTTCTTTCCGCAACGCGGACTCGATGTCGCCCAACTCCCCCTCGCTCAGAGATTCCCAGAAGAGCGGGTTGTCGCCGAAGGAGACCGCGGCTTCCCCGGCCGCCGGCCGGGCGCTCTCCTCGATCGACGCCACGACGGCCCTGTTGAGCGAGCTCTCGAGCTCCGGGCTCGCGCCGGCCTCGCCGAGGACCTGGAAGAGGGAATCCTCGAACGGCGACGGGACCGCTTCCCGCCGCCCCCCCGGCCGCAGGAAGGCCAGGTACGCCGCAAAGAGGAGCAGGGCGGCCGAGGCCGCCGCGGCCCAAGCCCACTTCGCCCCCGGCAGGGAAGACACTCCCCTCCCGGCCGCCGTGGGAGCCTGGGCGGAGGCGGCGGCCACCTTGGCCTCGAGGCGGCGGCCGAAATCCGCCCAGGCGCCAGCCGTCAGGCCGGGGTCGGCCAGGCCGCCCGCACCGGCCTGAATGAGCCCCGCCTCCCGCTCATACCTGCGGCAGTCGGCGCAGCCCTCGAGATGGCGCGCCAGCCGGGCCGCCCGGCGCCCGGACAGGGCCTCGTCCAGGGCGTCGGAGATCATCCGTTGCGCTCGTTCGCATCTCATTTTCCGACCTCGCTGACGTACGGCTTGAGCTTGGCCTGGAGGAGCTTGCGGGCCTTGTGCATCCGCCAGGAAACGGTATTCTCCGAGCAGCCCAGGGCCCGCGCCGCCTCGGCGTGGCTCAAACCCTGGTCCACGACCAGGAGGAAGGACGCCTTGAAGAGCGGCGGCAGGGCGTCGACGGCCTCGGCCAGGCGGCTCCGCAATTCGGCGTCGATGGAGCGGGCCTCGGGCGAGGCCTCCGCCGGCGCGTCCGCGCCGCGGGGCATGTTCTCGTCGAACTCGGCCCGGTCCTTCTCCGGTCCGCGCTCCCTCAGGAAATTGAGGGTCCGGTTGACGGCGATCCGATAGAGCCAGGTATAGAAGCTCGACCTCCCGTTGAAGCCCGAGATCGAGCGGAAAGCGGTCATGAAGACCTCCTGGCTCAGGTCGTCCGCGTCCGTCAGGTTCCTCGTCATCCCATAGACCAGCCGGAAGATCCTCTGCTGGTGGCGGCGAGCGAGCTCCGAGAACGACTCGGTCCGCCCCCGTTGGATGTCCTCGACGAGGGCCTCGTCCGGCCGTTCATCCATCTGTCCCTCTTAACCTTAGACACGCATTATAGCCGAACCTTTGCCCCCTGGGGAGCCCGATCGCCCCGTTTCCCGCCCCCCTGGC
>JBBISK010000092.1:0-8804 GCA_037441295.1 Candidatus Aminicenantota bacterium
TGACCGTTTGAGGCCGACAATGCCGATCATCGTCAACCTCGACCTGATGATGGCCAAGCGGAAGATATCGCTCACCGAGCTCTCGGAGAAGGTAGGCATCACCATGGCCAACCTCTCTATTCTCAAGCAGGGCCACGCCCGCGCCGTCCGTTTCTCGACGCTCGAGAAGATCTGCGAGGTCCTCGACTGCCAGCCCGGCGACCTGCTCGAGTTCAGGAAGCCCGAACCTAAATAGGGGAAGGTCCCCCCCGGAGGGGACTGTCCCTTTTCATGATCGGTCGGGCGGGTCGCCCCTCACGGCTTCTTCGCGAACCGCAGCAGGCACGTCAGACACTCGGGATCTTCGTACCTGATCTCGAGCGTCCAGCCGGCGGCCGCGGCCCGGTCCTGCCAGATCGTCTCGAAGATCCGGCGGTAATCCTCGAAAGCGATCTGCCCCCTGAGATGCCCGGCCTGCTTGTAGAGCGCGAAGAACTGCGGCTTGAGGCGCACGACGGCCTCGCCGTCCGTCAGGCTGTCCAGAGAAACGGCGTTCCCCCTGAGCCGGCTCTGCTCCCAGCATGCGTACAGGATGAACGCTCGCCCCGGCGGCACGAAGGGAACCCAGGTCTTGGCCGCCAGGTAATATCCCGCCCCGTCCCGCAGCAGGCCGGCCAGATAGTCCTTCCCCCTATCCTTGGCGAAGACGGATTGGAAATAGACCATCTGAGACCAGTAGTTCTCCTCGCGCTGCCAGGCCTTCGTCTCCTCGGGCAGGTCCGGGAACTCGGTCGCGGGGAACGTGTCGACCTTGTCCAGCCGGATGAAGATGTTCTCGACGTGGCGGTAGTACCAGCGGCCGCCCTCCTTGAGCAGGGTGAAGCAGAAATCGCTCTTCGTCTTCCCGCCCCAGGTGAAGGTCACGACATAGTGGACCTCGTCGCCGACGGGGTAGACCTCCGGCTTGTCCCATTCGCCCCAGGACTTGAACTCGTTGTGGGCCGTCCTGATCTCGGCGAGCTGCTTCAGCAAGACGTCCTTGGGCAGGTCCGCGTATGGCCGGACCATGTCGGCGGTTATCCTGCCGCCCTTGACCGCGGACACGAACTCCCTCCAGATGGCCAGGTCGTCCTGCGCAGAGGCGCCCCGCGGGCCCAATAAAGCGATCATGCCGAGCGCCAATCCTAAGGCCACGCCGAACGCTCTTCTCTTCATCCGCCGACCTCCCTGCCGCCGGCCTCCGATGCCGGCGCCGGAATCCCGAAGCCGCCCGGAGTTTAGCTCAGGGAGACAGGGAAGGCAACCGTGGCCCCGTTGATTGTTAAGAGTGACAGTCCCCGCCGGGGGGCTCTCACCTGGGCTTACCAGCCGCTGGCCGGCTTTCTACGGGAGAGAGCCGCCCCCCTTCGCGAGTTTCCGCTTGACAACGCTAGATGACCAGAATACAATATTGGTCATAAGTCACCATGAGGCGCACATGAGACGGATCGCCCAGCGCGACGACATCCGGGACCTCATCCTCGATGCGGTCGACGCCCTCCTCGCCCGCTACGGCTACGGGAAGATGACCATGGACGACGTGGCCCGCGAGGTCGGCATCGGCAAGGGCACGATCTACCTCCATTTCCCCGGGAAGGAGGAGCTCGTCCTCTCCCACATCGACCGGATCGCCGAGCGGGTCGTGGCCGGGCTCCGCGCCATCGCCGCCTCGCCCGCTCCCGCCGAGGAGCGGCTCCGCCGCATGCTCATCCTCCGCGTCCTCTTCCGTTTCGACAGCGTCCTCCACTATTCCCAGAACCTGAGCGACCTCCTGTCGTCGGTGAGGCCGGCCCTGCTCGCCCGCCGGGAGGTCCATTTTGCGAACGAGGCGAAGGTCTTCGAGGACGTCCTTCGTGCGGGCGCCCGGTCCCGGGCCCTCGATTGTCCCGACCCGGCGTCGGCGTCCAGAGTTCTCGTTCAGTCGACGAATTCCCTCCTCCCGTTCAACCTGTCGGCCCGCGAGCTCGGCCGCCGCGAAGAGCTGGAAGCGCAGACCGCGGCCGTGGCTGACCTGCTCGTCAGGGGGCTCGCTCCCCGTCCGAAGCGCCCGGCGCACCGAAAACGCCATTGACAAAGGAGCCTCGAAAGGACTCCGGGAAATATGGGATGTCCCGAGCGACATCCCTCATCAAGGAGGAAAGGCCATGAAAAGAACGGTTTTGCTCGCTCTGCTGATCCTGGTCCCCAGGCTGGGTCTCGCCGCCCAGGAAAAGCCGGCGCCGGCCAAGGCGAAGCCGGCCCTGCTCGTGATCGACATCCAGAACGCCTACCTGCCGCACATGGACGAGGCGGACGTCAAGCGGGCCATGCCGATGATCAATTACGTCATCGACCTGTTCCGCGACAACGGCTTCCCGGTCATTCGCGTCTATCACACGGATCCGAAAGGCGGACCGGCCGTCGACAGCGCGGACTTCCAATTTCCGAAAACGACGGCGGTCAAGCCGGACGACCCCAGGGTCATCAAGAACTATCCCAACGCCTTCAAGAAGACGAATCTCGACAGCTTGTTGAAGGAAAAGCACATCAACACCCTCTTCCTCTGCGGCCTCAGCTCCACGGGCTGCGTCCTGGCCACCTATCACGGGGCCCTTGACCTGGATTACGACGCCTTCCTGGTCAAGGGAGCTTTGATCGGCCCCGGCGCCTCGGCGACCGAACATGTCGAGGATATCTCACTCACCATCGACTACTGGGCGCTCAAGCTTCTACTGGAGAATATCGGCCGCTGACGGCTTAATAAGGAGATTCGATATGTCGCACAACAAAGCCCCCTGGATTCTCGGCCTTCTCTTCTGCCTGGCCCTCGCCGGGGCGCTCGCTTTCGGCCAGGCGCCGCAGGCCCCGGCCGTCGACGCCGCGAAGAAGCAGGCCGTTATCGATGAGATATCGACGCTGCTCGATAAGAACTACATCTTCCCTGAGACGGCCAAGAAGGTCGGGGAAGCGCTCCAGGCGAAGCTCAAGGGCGGCGAATTCGACAAGGCGGCCGACGCCGCGTCCTTCGCCCGGGCCCTCTCGGCCGTCATCCTCGAAGTCAGCAAGGACCGGCACACTGGCTTCGCCTATAACCCCGCCATGGCCGAGGACATCCGGACGATGATGGGCCAGAGCGAGGCGGAGCGCGCCAAGGTCCGCGAGCGGCAGGTCCAGGAAGCGCGGCGCGACAACTTCGGCTTCCGCAAGGTGGAACAGCTCGCGGGCAACATCGGCTACCTCTACTTCCGTGAGTTCGCCTCGCCCGACCAGGCCGGCCCGACGGCCATCGCGGCCATGAACTTCCTGGCCTACTGCGACGCCGTCATCGTCGACCTCCGCCAGAACGGCGGCGGCGACCCGGCCCAGATCCAGCTCATTTGCAGCTACTTCTTCCCGGACATGGCCCACCTCAACGACATCTATTTCCGGGCCGGCGACCGGATGGAGAACTACTGGACCATGCCCTACGTCCCCGGCCCCAGGCTGGCCAACGCCGACCTCTACATCCTCACCAGCTCGCGGACGTTCTCCGGGGCCGAGGAGTTCACCTACAACATGAAGAACCTCAAGCGGGCCACGGTCATCGGCGAAACGACCGGCGGCGGCGCCCATCCGACCCAGCCCATGATCGTCCAGAAGGACTTCATCCTGCGCGTGCCCTATGCCCGGGCCATCAATCCCGTCTCCAAGACGAACTGGGAGGGGACGGGCGTCGCGCCGGACATCGCCGTCCCGGCCGCCGAGGCCTTCGACAAGGCCTATGCGATGGCCGTCGAGAAGCTCGGCGCCAAGGCCGCCACGCCCGAGCGGAAGGCTGAATACGAGTGGATCCTGACCGGGCTCAAGGCCAAGGCCAACCCGGCGCAGATCGCCGAAAAGACGCTGAAGTCCTACGCCGGCATTTACGGCGAGCGCAAGGTCACCTTCGAGAAAGGCGCCCTCTTCTACCAGCGCATCGGCCCGAAGTTCCGGCTCGTCCCCATGACCCCGACCCTGTTCGCGGCCGAAGGACTCGACAATTTCCGGCTGGAGTTCGTGGTCAAGGACGGGAAGGCGGTCGAGGTCGTCGGGCTCTACGACGACGGCCGGCGGGAACCCTCGCCCCGGACAAAATAGAAAAGGGGGGACAATTATTCGGCTTCGGGACGCGGCGCGAAGAGCTCGAGGTCGGCGAAGACGATCGCCGCGAGGAGCGAAACGAGCGCGCTCCACCTGTGCCAGTCGAGGAGGATGACCTCCCCCTGGTAGTGGAACCAGGGGAGCATCGCCAGGAGCTCTGCCGCGGCCGCCGAGACGCCCGCGGCGAGAAAGACCCAAAAAACGAGCTTGGCCCAGTCCCGAGGTCCCCACGGGATCCTGAACCGCCGCACGCTCTCCAGGTCGCCGGGCAAAGCCAGCGGCCGCGGCTCGAAGGTGAACCGTCTCGCCCTGAGGTAGGCGACGAGCGTCAGGCAGATGGCGAAGATCGCCCCGGCAAAGACGTGGAGGACGAGCGGGAAACCGTAAAGCCCGCGCGGCACGAAGATGACGCAGAAGAACCCGCTCGCCGCGAGATAGGCGAAGCTCCCGTAAAGGCACGCGAGGAGCCATTTCTCGAAAAGAGGCAGCCGCCAGACCCGGAAGCTCTTGACCCAGGCTGCCCAGCCTCCCGGCGCGGGTTTCTTCAGCGCGCCCGGGATTCGCGTGGCCAGCCACTTCGTGTAATCGCGGGCGACCGCCGCGTAGAGGATGTTCCCCTCCGACGACGGGTGATGATGGCGGAACCGCCGGAAGGCCAGCCCCAGCCCGGTCGCGGCGAGAGCCAGGAGCGAGACGACGACGAACATGGTCACGACCTCTTTTCGATGAGACCGGCGAGCTTCCCCGCCACGACGACGAGGAAGACGGCCAGGACCGCTCCGGTCGCGATGACCGTCACCGCGAGCAGGAGCTTGAAGAAGGGCCGGAAGGCGAAGGTCAGGCCGAAGACCCGGTGGAAGAGCGAGCCGACGCGCATGAGCGATGTCGCGGACTTCGTGGCGACGCTCTTCGTCAGCAGAGGCCCGGTCCCACTGGCCGTCTTGAAGAAGAATTTTGAGTCGGCCGTGTGGCAGTCCGTGCAGCCGTTCCAGCCGAGCGACTGCTGAACGGGCCGGACGTTGTGGGCCAGGGGCCAGGTCACCGGCGCCGCGGCATCGCCCGCCGCCTCCCCGGACTTGAGCCTGCCCGCCTTGTCCAGCCGGAAGGCCCGTCCGCCGGAGACATACAGTAAGTCGGAAGTGCCGCCTTGGCCGCCCTTCGCCTCCGGCGCGGCCAGCGCCTTGAGGACAAGCCCGACCTGCTCCTCGGTCAGCGTCCGCTCGGTCCCCGCCTTGGCCGCGACGGTGCGGACATCGAAGTCCGAGGCGAGGGGCACGAACTTGCCGCCGACGAGCCAGCCCGCCCCCGCCGCGCCCGCCAGCTCCGCCGGCGCCTCGGCGGCGGCCAAGTTCCCCTCCGCCATCCGGTAGATCGTCTTACGGACGACGACGGCCGGCGGCCCCGGCGCGCCCGCGACCGTGGCCAGGGCCTCAAGCGTCGCCTGGACCTTCGTCTCGGCGGCCGGGTCCTTGTCCTGCGCCGCCGGGTCGAAGTCCGGCACGAGCGGCGAGATGACGCCGTCCTTCTTCGTCCCCCAGAAGAGGGGCGCGTCGTTCGGCGTCCCGCCTTGCTCCGGCGCGACCATGGCCGCGGCGTCGAGCCCGCCGTCGACGTTGACCTCGAAGAGCCAGCCGCGCGCGCCGAGGACCGCGAACTCGTTCTCGCCGCAGGCTTGGGCCAGGGCGGCGAGGAGAGCCGCGACCCTGTCCTCGCACTTGAGGACGTCGCCCGCCGCCGTCTCCACCTCGCCCGGCTGGAGCGGCACGACGCTCTTGCCCTCGGTCCGGGCCCAGAAGGCCGGCCAGACGAGCCGCCGCGGCCCGATCCTGCCGCCGCCGTCCCTCATGAAGACAGGCTCCATGACGGCCGGCTGGTCGGTCGACCACTGGGCGACGCCGTAGATGCCGAGCCGGTTCGCCCGCGACGTCCGGACCCGCGTCCAGCCCTTGTCCGGGACGGGCCCCGAGTGGCAGACGGTGCACTCGAGCCGCCGGAAGTGGACGAGCGGGATGCCGGTGTGCTTGGGATAGGGCGCGCCGAGCCGCCCGGGCATGACCAGCCGCGTTCCGGACGCGTCCTCGCCCAGGTGGCAGCCGCGGCAGGTGAACGACTCGGCCGTCCGGTCGCCGGTCTCGGCCGCCTCGCCCTCGTAGCCGCGGGTGATGGCGTGGCCGAGGCCGTTCCGGTGGCACTCGGCGCACTTGATGCCCCGGGCGGTATGGACGTCGACCGGCGAGGTCGCCCGCGCGTCCTTGACAGGCGAGACCGAATGACAGGCCAGGCAGTTCCTGTCCTCTGGCGGGTAGGCGATGTCGAAAAAGTAGCGGTGCTTCGAGTCGAAGTCGACCGTCCGATACTTGACCGAGGGCGCCACGGCCCACTCGTGGTCGTCGAGGTTCGGCCCGTCGGCGACGTCCCAGGTCTCGTGGAGCCGCGAGGCCATGCCGCCGACCTCGCCGACACCGGCCGCGGCCGTGGCCGCCCAGCGCAGGTTCTGGCGCAGGACCTGTTTCGCCCACTCGCTCTCGTCCTGGCGGCCCGATTTGTTGTGACAGGCGAGGCAGTTCGCCTCGGCCTTGCCGGAGACGTTCCAGCGCGAGTCGGCGCCGGGGAATGCGACCTCGTCGCCCGGCTCGGCCGGCCCGCCGCCCGGCAGGTGGCGGCCGAAGAGTGCCGTGAAATCCCACGGATTGAGCCGCAGGACCTTGGGGTCCCACGTCCCGGGCCACCTGCGGTAGGAAAGCGGCAGGACGGTGCCGGTCCTCGGGTCGAGCCAGATCCAGGGCTCGCCCGGCCGGCCGTTCTTTTCCGACTTCATGGCGTTCCAGTGCCAGCCGCCCTGGACCGTCTTGTAATCGTGGCACGGGCCGCAGGTATAGCGGGCCGAGAAGGGCATGGGGTCGACGTCGGTCGGGACGATGAGCTGGTCGTTCTCGTCGCGGAGCGGGATCAAGTGGGCCGGCGTCGTCCGGTTCCCGTCCCAGGGCTTTTGCTTCAGGTCGGCGCCCGCCCCGGAAGCCGGTGCAGCCCAGGCGGCGCCCGGGGCGGCCCAAGCGCCGGCCGGGCCAGAGGCCGAAGCGAGGGCGAAAAACGCGACCGCGGCCAGGGCGGTCAACGCGCGGGCGGCGCGGCGGGCGGTCCGTCCGGCGGTGCTCATGCCTTGAACTGCTCCGGCCGGAATTCCGTGACGCGACCGGCCTTGACCGCTTCGTTGGCCTTGAGGACGGCGACGCACGACTCGTAGGCGAGCTCCGCCGGGCACGACAGGGGAGTGCCCAGCCGGACGGCGTCGAAGAAGTTCTCGAGATGCGGCTGGTGGGCCGGCTTGGCCAGCTCGACCGGCAGCGGCCAGCGGCCCGCCTCCGCCGTGACCCGGACGTCGACGAAGATGTTCTTCGACGCGCTCTTCTGGATGGGGGCCGCCTCGGACTGGAGCAGCCCCGCCTTGGCCAGCGAATCCCACTCGGGCGCCGTCGGCTCGCGCAGGGCCCAGTTGCCCTTGGTCGGGATCTCGGACAGGACGAGTGAGCCGTTCTCGCCCATGAACGTCTCGTAGAAGCCGCCGTGCTGGGTCGTCGTCTGGACCTGGTAGAAGGCCCGGGCGGCGCCCTGCGGCGTCTCGAACTCGTAGATGGCCATGACGTTGTCGTACCACTCCCAGTTCTTGTAGAAGTCGGTGCCGCCGCTGGCGACGACGGAGCGGGGATTCGTGCCGAAAACCCAGCCGAACAGGTCGATCTGGTGGGAGCCCAGGTCGACCATGGGGCCGCCGCCGTACTTGCGGAACAGGCGCCAGTTGCGGAACTCGCTCATGGAGCGGTAGCCGTACTTGTCGAGCGTGGCCTGGTCGATGACGTACTTCTCCGGCCAGCCCAGGAGGTCGCTCTTGGCCCGGTTCCACTGGGCGTAGCCCACCGTCACCCGGCCGAGGAGGGCGCGCTCCCGGATGAGCCGGTCGATGGCGTGGATGTAGCGCGGGTTCGAGCGGCGCTGGTGGCCGATTTGGAGGAGCTTTTTCGTCTCGCGGGCGGCGAGGACCATGGACCGCGCCTTCTCGAGCGAGTTCGACATCTCTTTCTCGCAGTAGACGTGGAGCCCGGCCCGGAGGCAGGCGTTGGCGTGCTCGGCGTGCATCCAGTCCGGCGTCGCGACGACCGCGGCGTCGAGGCCCTTCTCCTTGGCCAGAAGGTCGCGGTAGTCCTCGTAGACGCGGACGATGTGGCCGTATTTCTTGAGGTAGTTGGCTGTGTAGGTCTGGCTGTAGCTCCAGATGTCGGCGATCGCGGCGATGCGGATCGCCGGGATGCGGAGGAGGGACTCAAGCAGGACCCGGCCCTGGGCGCCGCAGCCGATGACGGCGACGCGGAGCTCGTCGGGGTTCTTGGCGGGGGCGGCTTGCGGCGCGCCGGCGGCGCCGGGTTTCGCCGGGGCCGGAGGCGTCTTCTCCTGGCCGAGGACCTTCCCGGCCAGGGCCAGGCCGAGTCCGGCCGTGGCCGAGGTCCGCAGGAAATCGCGCCGGCTGAAACCCTCGTCGGCCGGCTTCGGGGTCGTCGTCTTCGTGCTCATCGCGTCACTCCTGGCTCCGTCGAGCCGGGAGCATCATACTATAAAAGCTCGGCGGCGAAAAAGGGTCCGCATTGAATCACCTAATATGTTACCGAAGGGTAAGTTGTTGAATCATCTAAAAT
>JBBISK010000093.1:0-8639 GCA_037441295.1 Candidatus Aminicenantota bacterium
CGGCATCGTGCACCGGCTGGACAAGGACACCTCGGGCGTCATGGTCGCGGCCCGCTCCGCCCGCGCCTACGAGTCCCTCACCCGGCAGTTCCGGACGAAGGACGTCTGGAAGACCTACCTCGGTCTCGTCTGGGGCCGGGTCACGGCCCCGGAGGGGCGCATCGCCTGGCCGATAGGCAGGCACGCGACCGACGGCAAGCGGATCTCGGTTCGCTCGAGGCACGGCAAGGACGCCGAGACCTTCTTCCGTGTTCTCCGCGTCTTCAAGGACACGAGCCTCCTCGAGATCCGGCCGACGACGGGACGGACCCACCAGATCCGCGTCCACCTGGCCGCGGCCGGCCATCCGGTCACCGGCGACCCGCTCTACGGGCGGAAGAAGCCGCCGCGAAAATTCCCCCGGCTCTTCCTTCACGCCCAGGTCCTTTCCTTCGTCCATCCGGCGACGGGGAAGCGCCTCGAGTTCGGCTCGCCCCTGCCGCCCGAGCTCGAGGCCGTGCTGGCGGAACTCTCCGGGCCCTGACGCCGGCCATCGATCCGGCCCCTTGAGGAAAAGCCGGAAATCGATTATCATGGAGTCCGTTTTTTTTCTCCAAGACTTCCCTCAGTTCTTGGCGGATAAAGACCGATCCCGTTCCGAGGAGGCTCGAGCATGAAAGATTACGCTGTCGACAAGATCCGGAACGTGGCCCTCATCGGCCATGGCTCCTCGGGCAAGACGTCGCTCACGGCCGCGGTCCTTTTCGACACGGGCGTCACCAGCCGCCTGACCAAGGTCGAAAAGGGCAACACCGTCACCGACTACGAACCCGAGGAGATCGACCGCAAGATCTCCATCAATTCCGCCGCCTGCTTCTGCGAGTGGAAGGACCACAAGATCAACCTCATCGACACGCCGGGGTATACGAACTTCCTTTGGGATACGCGGGCCTCCCTGCGCGCCGTGGACGCCGCGGCCGTCTTCATCGACTCCGTGGCCGGCGTCGAGGTCGGCACCGAGAAAGTCTGGGAGATGCTCGAGGAGTTCGGGCTGCCCCGGATCGTCGTCATCAACAAGATGGACCGGGAGAACGCCAGCTTCAAGGGAGCCGTCGATGGCGTCCAGCAGTTCTTCGGCCGCCAGGCCGTCCCCGTCCAGCTGCCGATCGGCGAGGAAAAAAGTTTCTCCGGCGTCGTCGACATCATCGGTGGCAAGGCCTATGTCTTCGAGAAGGACGAGAGCGGCAAGTTCGCCGAGGCCCCCGTGCCCGCCGGCCTCCAGGCGGAGGTCGATAAGCGCCGCCGCGACCTCGTCGAGATGGTCGCCGAGAGCGACGAAAAGCTCATGGAGAAGTACCTCGATCAGGGCGAACTGACGCCCGAGGAGTTCGCGGCCGGCCTCAAGCGGGCCATCCTCGGCCGCCAGCTCTTCCCGGTCTTCGCCGCCTCGGGCCTGGTCAATATCGGCGCCCAGACCCTCCTTGACGGCTTCATCGCCTACCTTCCCTCGCCGGTCGAGCGGGGCAAGGTCAAGGCCAAGGTCAAGGGCCAGGACGAGTCCGTTCAGCCCTCGCCCGAGGCGCCGTTCTCGGCCCTCGTCTTCAAGACGATCTCCGACCCCTACACGGGCCGGATCTCCCTCATGCGCGTCTTCTCCGGCCGGGTCAACCCCGACGGCGCCGTGACCAACACGACACGCGACACCGACGAAAAGCTCGCCGGCCTCTTCTTCCTCCAGGGGAAGGAGCAGGTCGCGGCAGGGCAGGCCAAGGCCGGCGACATCGTCGCCACGGCCAAGCTCAAAGTGACCTCGACGGGCGACTCCCTCTCCGTCAAGAACGCCGGGATCGAGTTCTCGGCCATGAATTTCCCCGAGCCGTCGATCTCGTTCGCCATCGAGCCCAAGACACGGGCGGACGAGGACCGGATCTCCCAGGCGACGCACCGGATCACCGAGGAGGACCCGACGGTCCGCATCGAGCGGGACCCGGACACCAGTCAGCTCCTCATCTCCGGCAATGGCGAGCTCCATGTCCGGATCATCACCGAGCGGCTCAAGAAGCGCTATAACGTCGACGTCGACCTCAAGCCGCCGAAGATCTCCTACAAGGAGACGATCAAGGGCCGGGCCGACGTCCAGGGCCGGCACAAGAAGCAGACCGGCGGCCGCGGCCAGTTCGGCGACGTCTGGATCAAAATGGAGCCCCTGGCCAGGGGGAAGGACTTCGAGTTCGAGGACAAGGTCTTCGGCGGCGCCATTCCCCGCAACTTCATCCCGTCCGTCGAAAAGGGCATCCTGGAGGCGCGGAAGAAGGGAGTCCTGGCCGGCTATCCAGCCGTGGACTTCAAGGTCACGCTCTACGACGGGTCGTATCACGATGTCGATTCCTCGGACATCGCCTTCAAGATCGCCGCCACCAAGGCCTACAAGAAGGCCATGAAGGAGGCCAAGCCGACCATCCTCGAGCCCGTCATGAGCGTCGAGGTCTACACGCCCGAGGCCTACATGGGCGACATCATGGGCAACCTCAACGGCCGGCGGGGCAAGGTCCAGGGCATGGAGCAGAAGGGGACGATGCGCGTCCTCAAGGCCGTCGTCCCGATGTCGGAGATGCTGGACTTCGAGCCGACCCTGACCTCGATCACGGGCGGCCGCGGCTCGTTCCTGATGGAGTTCTCACACTACGAGGAAGCGCCGTCCCACATCCAGCAGAAGATCATCGCGGACGCGGTCAAGGAAGGGCGGGTCAGGCCCGAGGAAGAGGACTGAGGCCGGGACTCCCGCGTTGACAGCCCCGGAAAGCCGGGGATATCATACGGACGAATTTTTCGGCGGGAGGAGCTTATGACCCGGACCAGACTCGGCCTCTCAGGCCTCATCATTCTCGTCGTTCTCGCGGTGACCATCCCGGCGGCGCCGGCCCAGGACAAGCCCCCGGCGGCGCCGGCCCAGACCCAGCAGGCGCCGACCCAATCCGAGAAGCCAGACCCGACGCTCCTCCTCAAGATCGGCGACCCCAGGCTCAAGGACAAGACGATGGACGTCGGCCTCGGCGCCATCCTGTCCGGCGAAACGGGCCGGGCCGTGGCCTTCGACCGGATGATCCAGGAGATGCGGCCGTGCCGGCTCGTCTATGTCGGCGAGACGCACAACTCCCTGCCCATGCACGAGATCCAGTACCAGGTCATCCGGGCCCTCCACGCCCAGGACCGCCACCTGGCCATCGGCCTCGAGATGCTCCCCGTCACCGTCCAGGAGGCGCTCAACCGCTGGAGCGCCGGCGAGCTGACGAAGGACGAGTTCCTGCGCGCGGTCGGCTGGTACGTCAACTGGAACTTCAACTTCGGCTTCTACGAGAAGATCCTCGACTTCGCCAAGGAGCACCGCCTGCCCGTCTACGCCCTGAACGTGCCGCGCGAAATCATCACCAAGATCCGCATGCGCGGCTGGGACGCCCTGACCGACGAGGAGAAGAGCTTCATCCCCAAGACGCCCGACCTCACCAACAAGGACCACCGGACCCTCATCCGGAAGATCTTCGAGTCGGCCGATATCCCGCACCAGATGAAGGGCGCCGGCCTGGACATGATGTTCGAGGGGCTCTACCGGGGGCAGTCGGCCTGGGACGAGGTCATGTCCGACAACGCCGTCCGGGGGGCGGGGAGCGAGGGTCGTCGCGTCGTCGTCTGCGCCGGCTCGGGCCACCTCCTCTACGACCTCGGGCTCAACCGCCGGGCCTTCGAGAAGAGCGGCCTCGCCGGCAAGACCGTCATCTCCGTGACCGTTCCGGCCGGGTCGAAGAGCGTCCGGGTCTCGCGGACGTATGGCGATTATGTCTTCGCCATCGCCGAGGAGGCCAAGCCGGCCTTCCCGACGATCGGCCTGGCCTTCAAGAAGGTCGAGAACCTCACGAACCTGGTCGTCGAGAGCAAGCCGACCGAGGGCGCCGCGAGCCGGGCGGACTTCGAGAAGGGCGACGTCGTCCTCTCTGTCGATGGCAAGTCCTACGACGACATCAACGAGCTGAGGATGGAGCTGGCGAAACTCCGCTGCGGCGGCGAGGTCAAATTCAAGGTCCTGCGGGCCGGCCAAGCCAGGGAGGTCTCGCTCAAGTGCGAGAGGGCCGCCGCGGCCGGGCCGGACGAGAAGAAGTGACGGGGAGGATCGAAATGACGAGCAAGTTCCGGAGCGTCCGGCGGTCGGCCCCGGCCTGGGCCGTCGCCCTTCTCACGATCGCCCTGGTCGCGGCCCCGGCCGCGCTCAAGACGCCGGGCGAGGACTGCGGCTACACGCGCTACACCCAGAACGTCGATACCGGACGCTTCTTGAGCCAGGCCGACGCGCTGGCCAAGGAGCTCACGGTCCAGGTCGTCGGCCGGACGAAGGACGTCGACGAATTCCCGGCCGCGGAGATCTTCCTGGCCGTCCTCACCGAGGAGGGCGCGGCGCGGCCGCAGGACCTCGACCGCAAGAAGCCGACGCTCCTCGTCACGGCCTCCCAGCACGGCAACGAGCAGTCGGGGAAGGAGGCGGCCCTCCGGCTCATCCGGGACCTCGCCTTGGGCGAGATGAAGCCCCTCCTCAAGCGGCTGAACGTCCTCGTCATGCCCCAGGCCAACCCCTACGGCAACGCCTTCGACGTGCGGCGCAACGAGACCGGCCTCGACATGAACCGCGACCACGTCAAGCTCGAAGCGGCCGGGGTCGAGGCCATCCACCGCGTCTTCCGGACCTGGATGCCGGAGGTGACGATCGATGCCCACGAGAAGGGCGACGGTTACTACAAGGTCAACGTCGGCTGCGTCTCGAACGTGAACATCAGCCAGGTCCTGCAGGACTACTCGCGCCGCACGCTTCTCGCCGAAGCCGAGGCGGCCCTCCGGAAGCAGGCCGTGACCTTCCACGAGTACCTCGTGACCGAGGAGATGGGCTCGACGGGGGCGGCCGGGGTCGAAACCTCCGCCGGGCCGGCCGCGCCGCGCGAGGAATACACGCGCTACAGCACGACGGACCTCAACGACGGCCGCAACAGCCTCGGCATCTACGAAACGCTGTCCTTCATCCAGGAAGTGGCCTCCCGTCACGACCTCGCGACGCTGGCCGAAAGGACGCGCTGGCAGTATGCCGGCCTGCGCTCGCTCATGGAGGCCGCGGCCGGGCACGCGACCGACGTCGTCAGGATCGTCCGCGACCTTCGGGTTAAGCTCCTGGAGCGGGGCAAGGCCCCGGCCGCCGACGACCTCGTCCACCTGCGCATGGACTTCGCCCGCGACCCGAAGGCGCCGACCCTGACCCTCCAGGAGTACGCCCCCGCCGCCGGACCGCTCGTGATCGGCGTCCTCAAGGTCGACAAGAAAGCGGGGGAGACGCTCACGGCCCAAGACATCTCGCGTGCCCCCCAGGCCGCCGGTCCGAAGGCCGTCACGGTTACGGTGAAGAACTGGTTCCCCCTCGTCGAGCCGAAGGTCAGCGTGACGCGCCCGCTGGGCTACGTCATTTCGGGGGCGCGGAACGACGTCGTCGGGACGCTCCTGCGGCACGGCATCGCCGTCGGCATGCTTTTCCAAGACAGGATGGCGGAGGTCGAGGCCTACGAGGTCAAGGACATCGTCCCGGCCACGGACGATTACCTGGCCCCGGCCAAAGTCGAGGTCGAGAGGAAGACGCTGTCGACGGTCCTGAAGCGCGGCGATTTCTACGTCAGCTGCGGCCAGGAGGCGGCCAACCTCATTCCGTGCCTCCTCGAGCCCGAGTCGGACTTCGGGCTCATCCGCTACTGGAAGTTCGGGCTCGTGCCCAAGGCCGGCGACGTGTACGCGCTCTTCCGTATCGTCAAGCCCCAGGTCCTGCCGCTCGTGCCGTACAAGCCTTGGGTCCGCTAAAAGCGAGAGGGGCTGTCCCTCTTTACTTTATTCTTTAGCGACCGTATCTTTTTAGTGCCGCGAGGATTTCTGCATCCGGCGCCGCGGCCGTCTTGAGGAGCTCGCGGCCGGCGGCCGTGTCCCCCAGCCGCTCCAGGGCGAGCCCTCCGAAATAAGCGCCGGGGCCCCGCTCGTCGCGGTGCTTCAGCGAATAGTCCCGGACCCCCTTCCGGAGCTCATTCGCCTTGGCCGCGTTCCCCATCTTTTCCTGGCAGAGGGCGCTGAAATAATCCTGGAGCCGGACGTCGGGCTCGAAAGGCGCGCCGGTGCCGAGGTTCTCGGGATAGAGCTTGGACCTCTCGAAGTGCTCGACGGCCGCCGCCCAATCGCCCCGGCTCATGCGCTCGAGGGCGACGGCGACGTGGGTCCGGACGTAGAGGGTGTGGATATCGCTCGCGCCTTCGTAGGGCAGGGCCTTGACGCCGTCGAGGACCGCGGCCGCCTCGTCGTTCCGGCCGAGCGCGAGGAGGGCGCCGACATGGTCGACCAGGATAGGCACCTCCTGCGGGAAGAGGCCCGCGGCCTTGGCCGCTCCGTCGAGGGCCTCGGCTTTCCGTCCGAGCGAGCCGAGGTAGCCGCTGAGATTGTGCCAGACGCGCCAGTTCCCGCTGTCGACGGCGACGGCCCGGCGGAAGTCGGCCAGGGCCTTCTCCGGCGCGTCCGCCCGCGACAGAGCGCCGCGCGCCAGGAAAAGCGGGGCGAAGTCGGCCGCATCGCAGCGGGCGAGGAGCGCGCGGGCTTCCTCGAGGCGGCCTTTCCCCCACAGGATGAGGCCAAGATAATACACCGGTTTCCAGTCCGCCGGCCTGGCTGTTGCGGCCCATTCGAAGACCGGGATGGATTCCTCGCGGAACGGAAAGACGAGGAGAGGGGAGAGGCCCATGGCCCGGTCAAGACGGCCCTTGCTCTCTTCCGGTGCGGAATCCTTCAGGAGGTAGGCCAGCCAGATTTCGACCTCGGCCTGCGCGGGGGCGTTCCTGAGGAGCGTCACTGCCTCCTCCGGCCGGCCGATCCGGAGGTAGAACAGAGCCGCCTCGAGGTAGGTTTCATGGGGCAGCTCGTTCCGGATCATGCCCTTGAATTCGGCCAGTCTCGCCGCCGTCGGGTCGAGAAGGTAGCCCTCGAAGCGCGCCAGGTGGTCGAGGGGGTCGAATTCGAGCAGGCGGTCGAGGACGCGCCGCGCCTCTCCGGCCCGGCCGAGCTTGCGCAGGACAGCGGCCTCGAGCTCGAGGGCGCTCGAGTCGTAGCGGTTGGCGTCGAGGGCTTTCTCGGCGTATTCGACGGCGAGAGGGCCGTTCCCCTCGGCGGCGGCGATCTCCGCGAGCATGAGGTAGGCCGGGGCCCGGTACTCCATGGACCGGGCCGCCCAGCCCAGCGTCTCCTTGGCGTCGGCCGTCCGTCCCAGGCGGCGGGCAGCCAGGCCATAGGCGTAGTTCGCTTCGGCGTCGTACATGGAGATCTCGAGGGCCTTGGCCGCGAGCTCCCGGCCCCTCTCGTATTCTCCGCGGCGGATGCGGAGCTCGGCCGTGCGGGCGAGGGCTCGGACGTGGCCGGGCTCGCGGGAGAGGCAAGCCAGGTATTTTTCGAGGGCCTGCGGATAGAGGCGCTCCTGTTCGGCCTTGAGACCGGCCTGGAAGAGCCCTTCGGCGGTCGTCTCGTCGAGGGCATGGAAGCGGATCGGCCGCTCGAGGCGGCGCGCCTCGGGCCGGCTCGAATAGACGAGCCGGTCGCCGAGGCGGACCTCGATGTCCACGGGCCTCGCGGCGAGCGGAACGTCCTTCTTCCATGTCTCTTCCGGCTTGAGGCGGAGGCGCTCGCGGACGACCTCCCGGCCGCCGACCGTGGCGACCAGCTCGTCGTCGAGGGCCTCGAGCGGGAAGAGGCCGAGGGCCAGCCCCTTGTCGGTGGCCGAGGCGCTCAAGACGGCGGCGGGAGAGGCCTTGGCCATCGGCCCGATGCCGCGGTAGGGGAACCAGACCTCCCGCCAGCGGTCCGTCACGGACGGGAGGAGCCGGCCATGGTCGGACTGGTCGAGGAGCCGGCCGGCCTGGGGCTCGGTATACTGGCCGTCCTTGTCGGTCAGGAGGTCGACCCAGATCTCCCCCTGCCGCGACAGGTCCCAGATCCAGACCTTGCGGCCGGGCATGTCGTCGTAGAGGGCCCAGTGGCCGAAGCCGGCGTCGGCGTCCCGGTACCAGGCCCCGTAGAAGTCCTCGTATTCGCCCACGGTGAAATAGCTCTTCGACCCGGGCGAGCCGTTGTTCCTGTACGAGGAGAGATCGAGCCCGTCCCTGTCGACCGGCCAGGGCTCGAGCGGCACGGCGTAGTCGTGACCGATATGGTATCGGCCGGGGAAGATGTAGCGGAGGTCGTCGGCGGTGGGGATGGCCGCGCATGACCAATAGTAGTAGGACTGGCCGAAGGCCGTCGGGTTGTGCCAGAAGCCCCGGGTCTCGAAGTAGGCCTTGTCCGGCGGCAGGGTGACGGCGACGGTCCAGCGGGTCCGCGAGGGCACGTCCATGGTTCCCACGTAGCAAGTTGCGCTGCCGTCGGCGTTCCGGCGCAGGACGTAGTCGACGGGCGAGGCCGTGGACGGGGAATGGCCGACGACGCCGAAGTTGAACTCGATGCCGCCCGAGGTCCAGGGGCCGCGGAGGGCGATCTCACGGAATTTGAGGACGTGGTTGCGGTAGAGGAAGTCGCGGCCGGAGGCCTTGTCGGCGGCGCCCCAGACCTTG
>JBBISK010000094.1:0-8630 GCA_037441295.1 Candidatus Aminicenantota bacterium
TTTATAAGCTATGCCAGAAAACCCCAGGCTTTCAAGCCTGGGGATGAATGGCATCCCGGAACGAAGCCAGCCCTTGGCTGGCAGAGTGGAGGCGAATCAGGCATAATCTGGCTATGGCCCGATATGCCACGGGATCGCATACCAAGCATAGGCTCCAGTATCACGTGGTGTGGATTCCGAAATATCGGAAACGGATCTTGCGAGGCAAAATAGTCATCCGCCTCAGGAAGCTGATGTATGAAGCGTGCCGGATGAACGGATGGTGGATCAGCGAGATGGCGATTGCGGACGAGCATGTTCATATCATCATCCAACTGCCGCCGCGGGTGAGCATCGCGGAGGCGGTCCAGATCATCAAAGGGGGTACGAGCCGGGTCTTGAGAAAAGAGTTCCCCGAAATGGACGAGTTCTTGTGGGGGGAAAGCTTCTGGGCGGATGGGTATTTTGCCGAGTCCGTGGGGCAGGTGAATGAAGAAGTCGTCATGAAGTACATCCGCCAACAGCGAGGTCGGGCCTAGCCAGATTATGCAGTCTTCTAGAAACTCCGGCCTTTAGGCCGGAGAGGTTCATTGCTCCGGGGTCCTACCGAAGAGGATCAAGCTCCTCATCGCCATGGCCTTCGACGCGGCTCACGGCGCGGACATGGGAGTCCGGGCCCTGGCCCTTGCGGCGATGGAGGAAGGGGCGACGAAAGAAGAGATCGCGGAAGCCCTGAGGGTCGCCTATCACCTCTCCGGGGTCGGGGCCCTCTACTGCGCCTCGAACGGCCTCAGGGACGTCGTCTGAGCGCCGGGCGGCGAAGCGCTGGGCCGGCCCCCAAATATATCAGACGAAACCCTTGACAGAACGGAGGTCCCGGCCTATATCAGTATTGCCAGCCCCGGGAGATAGCGCCGCAAACGGTCACGACGCCGGTAGTGGGACCGGCAGGAAAGGCGTGTTTGAGTGCGGCGCAGCCGGATCGAACATGGGGTCTGGCAGGCCCCTGACGGGAGCCTATCCTGTCAGGGGTTTTTTTTCGTCCGAAACGGGACGGAGAAGCGCCGGCTTCTCTTATCTGGGAATGCGTTGGTCTCGGATGGTAGCGGGGGTTGGATTTGAACCAACGACCTCCGGGTTATGAGCCCGACGAGCTACCAGGCTGCTCTACCCCGCGGTACCGGGCTTATTATAGCAAATCGCGCCGCGTTGTCAAAGCCAATTTATGGGACTTGACTTTGGCCCCCCCGCCCACTCTAATATAGGCGCGAAACTGCCATGGCCTGGGTTGTGTTCGGAGTCCTGTCCTTCTTTTGCCTCGGCTCCGTGGCGGCCATGATCGTCTCTAGGAACCAGGCCCATAATGCCCTCTTCCTCGTCCTCGCGTTCGCCTGCCTGGGAGGGCTGTTCGGCCTTCTCGACGCTCCCTTCGCCGCCGCCGTCCAGGTCATCGTCTACGCGGGCGCCATCATGGTCCTCTTCCTCTTCGCCATCATGATGATCGACCTCAAGGGGGGCCTGCCCCCCGAACGCAGGAGATACGTCCTCGTCCTGGCCGGGCTGCTGGGGACGGTCCTCCTCGCCGAGCTCCTCCTCGTCGCCCGCCGCGCCTTCATCGGCGCCGCGGGAACCGTGCCGGCCGAAGGATCTGGCCCGGCCGGCATCGGACACCTCCTCTTCACGCGCTATCTCTATCCTTTCGAAATCACTTCCCTGCTCCTCGTGGCCGCCCTCGTCGCGGCCATGACGCTGGCCGATAAGCCCGACAGGAAAGGGGTGCCATGATCCCCGCCGGCGCCTTCCTCGCCCTGGCTGCCGCGCTGTTCGCGCTCGGGGTCCTGGCCTTCTTCGTCAAGCGCGACCTCCTGACCCAGTTCATGGCCGTCGAGGTCATGCTCAACGCAGCCAACCTGGCCTTCTTGGCCCTGGCCAAGGCCTCGCTCAAGGCCGATGCCCAGGCCGTGGTCATCTTCGTCCTGACCGTGGCCGCGGCCGAGGCGGTCGTGGGCATGTCCATCATCCTTCTCGCCTTCCGGCGCAGGAAGACCATCCGCACCGACGACCTGAGCGGGCTCAAGGGCTAGCATGGCGCGAGAGCTCTGGCTCATCCCGCTCCTCCCGGCCCTGAGCTCGGCCGTCCTCCTCCTTCTCGGCTCGAGGCTTTCCCGCAGGTGGATCTCCCTCCAGGCCTGCCTGGCCGTCCTGGCCTCGCTCGCCCTATCCGCCGCCGCGCTGGTGCGCCTGCTCGGGGCCGCCAATGGCGCTCCCCCGCTCTCCGGCACGCTCTTCACCTGGGTCGCCAGCGGCTCGCTTTCGGTTCCCGCGAGCCTCACGTTCGACCCCCTCACCGCCGTCATGAGCCTCGTCGTCACAGGCGTCGGGCTCCTCATCCATGTCTATTCGGCCGGGTATATGGCCGGCGACCGCGATTACAGCCGGTATTTCGGCCTCCTCAACCTCTTCACCTTCTTCATGCTTGTCCTGGTCATGGCCTCGAGCATCGTCCTGATGTTCGTCGGCTGGGAGGGCGTCGGCCTCTGCTCCTACCTCCTCATCGGCTTCTGGTTCGAGAAGCCGGCCGCGGCGCGGGCCGGCATGAAGGCCTTCATCGTCACGCGCGTCGGCGACGCGGCGTTCGTCCTCGGCATGCTCACCCTCGTCGCCGCCGTGGGCGGACCGGAGTTCGCCCGTATCAATGCCGCCGCCGCGGCGGGAGGCCTGGCACCATGGCTCGCGACGCTCGCCCCCGTCCTCCTTTTCGCCGGGGCCGCCGGAAAATCCGCCCAGGTTCCGCTCTACGTCTGGCTTCCGGACGCCATGGAGGGGCCGACCCCCGTGAGCGCCCTCATCCACGCCGCGACCATGGTCACGGCCGGCGTCTACATGGTGGCCCGGCTGAACGGGCTCTATTCGGCGTCCGCCGTGGCCGGCCCGCTCGTCGCCTCGGTCGGCGCCGTCACGGCTGTCTTCGCCGCGAGCCTGGCCCTGGTCCAGACGGATATCAAGAAGGTCCTGGCCTACTCGACGATCTCTCAGCTCGGCTACATGTTCATCGGCTGCGGCGTCGGCGCCTATGGAGCCGGCATCTTCCACCTCGTGACCCACGCCTTCTTCAAGGGGCTGCTCTTTCTCGCCGCCGGAAGCGTCATCCATGCCTTATCCGGGGAGCAGGACATCCGGAAGATGGGCGGCCTGCGGCGGCGCCTTCCCCGGACCTTCCCGGCCTTCTTTGTCGCCGCCCTGGCCATCTCCGGCATCCCGTTCCTGTCCGGATTCTTCTCCAAGGACGCCATCCTGACGAGCGCGTACGAGGGCGGCCACCTCGCCGTCTGGCTCCTCGGGCTCCTGGCCGCCGTCATGACCGCCTTCTATATTTTCCGGCTGGTCTTCCTGATTTTCTTCGGCGAGGAGCGGACGGACGCCGAGGTCCGCCGGCACATTCACGAATCGCCGCCGGTGATGACCGTTCCGCTGGCCGTCCTGGCCGTCCTCTCGGCCCTCGGCGGCCTCATCGGCCTGCCCGCGGTCTTCGGCGAGCGGGCCGACCTCCTCGGCCGCTTCCTGGCCCCCGTCCTGAAGGCGGCCGAGGCGCCGCCCGCCGCCGTCGAATGGAACCTCATCCTCGTCTCCACGACCGCGGCCGCGGGCGGACTCTTTCTGGCTTTTCTTTTCTATCTCCGCTATCCCGGGACGCCGGCCCGGCTGGCCGCCCGCTGGCCGTTTCTCTATCGAACCCTGATCGGCAAATACTATGTCGACGAGTTCTACGACGCGGTTTTCGTCCGCCCGCTCGTGCGCGGTTCGGAGCTCGTCTACGCCTCGTTCGACCTCGCCGTCATCGACGGCGCCCTCAACGGCTCGGCGGCAGCCGCCCAGGCCGCCGGCCGGGGCGCCAGCCGGTTGCAGACGGGCCGGATCAAGGATTACGCCCTGGCCTTTCTCCTGGGAGCCGTCCTGTTCCTCGGATTCATCCTGGCCTGGAAGGCATGAGCGTGCCGATCCTGACTTGCCTGACCTTTCTTCCGCTCGCCGGCGGGCTGCTCCTTATCTTCCTTCCCCGCGACCGGGTCCGCGAGGCAAGGGCGACCGCCCTCGTCTTCTCCCTGGCTGCCCTCGCTCTGGCGCTCGTCGTCTACGCCCGTTTCGACGGCGCGACCGGCGCCGCCCAGTTCGTCGAGCGAGCCCCCTGGCTGGGCCGCGGCCTCAATTACCATATCGGGGTCGACGGGCTGAGCCTGTTCCTCGTCCTGCTGACGGCCTTCCTCACCCCTGTCGCCCTGCTTTCCTCTTGGCGGGCCGTCACGGACCGCGTCCGGGAGTTCTCCTTCTTCATGCTCCTCCTCGAGACGGGCGTCGTCGGCGTCTTCGTCTCGCTGAACCTCTTCCTGTTCTACGTCTTCTGGGAGGCCATGCTCATCCCAATGTACTTCCTCATCGGCATCTGGGGCGGACGGCGCCGGGTCTACGCCACGACGAAATTCGTCCTGTTCACGATGTTCGGCAGCCTGTTGATGCTGGTCGGGATCTTCGTCCTCTACGCCCGGGCCAACCCGACCGCGGCCGGTCCCTCCCTGGCCTTCCAGGACCTCTACCGTCTGACCCTGCCGCCCGGCGTCCAGACTTGGCTCTTCCTCGCTTTCGCCCTGGCCTTCGCCATCAAGGTGCCCCTCTTCCCGCTCCACACCTGGCTCCCCGATGCCCATGTCGAGGCGCCCACGGCCGGCTCGGTCCTGCTGGCCGCGGTCCTTCTCAAGATGGGGGCCTACGGCTTCCTGCGCCTGGGGCTGCCGCTCTTCCCGGACGCCGCGAGGACGTTCCTGCCGGCGCTGTCCGTCCTCGCCGTCATCGGCATCATCTACGGCGGGCTTATGGCCCTCGTCCAGAAGGACATGAAGTCGCTCGTGGCCTACTCGAGCGTCAGCCACATGGGGCTCATCATGCTGGCCCTCTTCGCCCTGAACTTCGAATCGACGGAGGGGGCGCTCTTCCAGATGGTCAACCACGGCCTGAGCACGGGGGCGCTCTTCCTCTGTGTCGGCGTTCTCTACGAGCGCGGGCATACAAGGCTCATCGCTGACTACGGCGGCGTCGGCCGCCGGATGCCCGTCTTCTCCGCCGTCTTCCTTATCGCCATGCTCTCGTCGATGGGCCTGCCGGGGCTCAACGGCTTCGTCGGCGAGGTCCTCTGCCTGTTCGGAGTCCTGGCCGCGAACAAGGTCCTGGCCGCCCTGGCCGTGACGACGACGGTCCTGTCGGCGGCGTATCTCCTCTGGCTCTTCCGCCGGGTCATGCACGGCCCGGCCCTGAGCGAGAGGGTTCTCGGCCTCAAGGACATGGACGCGCGGGAGCGGCTGGTCCTCGTGCCCGTCGTCGCGCTCATGTTCTGGCTCGGGCTCTTCCCGGGGACCGTCCTGAGGAAGATGGACGCCTCGGTCGCCCGCTATCTCGAGCTCGTCCGGACGAAGCCCGCCGCGCGCACGGTCGCCTCGGCGGCCGTCAGGCCGGTCACGCCACCCCCCCAAAGCTCGGGCGCGGCGACAATCGTCGGCTCGGCAATGGCGGAGGAGGGCCGATGACCGGCCTCCTCGCCGTCTCCCCGCTCCTGGCCGTCGCCTTCGGTGCCCTGGCCGTCATTCTCCTAGAGGCCTTCGCCCGGCCGAAGAAGGCCGGGGGGCTGGGATACCTCTCCGTCGCTTTCCTGGCCATGGCGGCGGTCCTTGGCGTTCGGTCGTGGGGCCGGGACTACTCCGGCTTCGGGGGCCAGGTCGTCCTCGACCGCACAGCCGTCCTCCTTGTCGTGGCCATCGCCGTGGCGGGAGTGTTCGTCGCGCTCATGAGCCTCCGCTATCTCCCCCGCCGCGGCATGGACCGAGGCGAATACTACGCCCTGCTCCTCTTCGCCGTCACGGGCATGATGATCATGGTCTCGACGACCAGCCTCCTCGTCGTCTTCCTCGGCCTCGAGGTCCTCTCGGTCGCGAGCTACGCCCTGGCCGGGCTGAGGAAGGACGACCCGAAGTCCGTCGAGGCCGCGGTCAAGTATTTCCTAATGGGGAGCTTCGCCGGGGCCTTCCTCGTCTTCGGCCTGGCCCTCCTCTACGGCGCGGCGGGCGGCCTCGAATTCGGCCGGGTCTGGGGGGAGCTCGGGAGCGCGGCGCCCGGTCCGCGGACAGCCCTGTGGGCCGGGATGGCCATGGTCGTGGCCGGCTTCGGCTTCAAGCTCGCCCTGGCGCCCTTCCACATGTGGGCGCCCGATGTCTACGAAGGAGCGCCGACGCCGGTCACCGCCTTCTTCACCGTCGGGCCCAAGCTGGCCGGCCTGGCTGTCCTCCTGCGCTTCCTCGAGCCGCTCGGCAGGGGCGACGGCGCGCGCCCGATCCTCTTCTGGCTCGTCTGGGCGGTCGCCGCCCTGACCATGGTCCTCGGCAACCTCGGGGCGCTCCGGCAGACGAACCTCAAGCGGCTCCTGGCCTATTCGAGCATCGCCCACTCCGGCTACATCCTGGTCGCCGTCCTCGCTGCCGACGGGGCGGGCCTCCTCTTTTACCTCGCCGCCTACCTCTTCATGACCGCGGGCGCGTTCGCCGTCCTCATCGCCGTGGAGGGAGAGGGAGCGGACGGCGGGGAGATCGACGGCCTGGCCGGGCTCGGGCGGACGCACCCCTGGCTTGCGGCCATGTTCTCCGTCTTCCTCCTCTCTCTCGCCGGATTCCCGCCGACGGCCGGCTTCCTGGCCAAGTTCTACGTCTTCAGCGCCGCCGTCCGCCGGGGGCACGTTGTCCTGGTCGTTATCGCCGTCCTGGCCAGCCTGGTCTCCGTCTATTATTACCTGAGGGTCGTCGTCGTCATGTACATGCGGGAGCCGGGGGCCGCGGCGGTCGAGGTCGACCGGGAGAACCCCGCTCTCGACCTCGTCCTATTCCTGTGCCTTGTCGGCGTCATTCAGCTCGGCGTCTGGCCGGGGAATCTGCTCGTCCTCATCCGGCAGGCCGCCGCGGCGCTCTTCTAGGCCCCTTTTCGCGCCCCGGGCCGCCCCTTTGTCCGGCTAGGGCCTCTATTCGAGCTCGCGGCCGCGTGTTTCGGGGATCCATATCCACAGCACGGCGGCGGCCAGGAAGGACAGGGCGATAAGGGAGAAGGCAAATCCGAATCCCCTGGCTTGGGCCAAGCTGCCGACGGCGAGCGGCGCGGCGGCGCTGACGATGCGGCCGGCATTGTAGGTCAGCCCTTGGGCGGTGGCCCGGATCCTGGTCGGGTAGAGCTCGGCGGTTAGGGCGCCGAATCCGCTGAAGTAGCCCGTGCCGAAATAGGCCACGAACGGGCCGACGACGAAAAGAAGAAGGGGGGACCGCACCGCCGCGTAGAGGAGGACGAATACGGCGGCCGCCGCGAGGAAGCCCACGTAGGTCCTTTTGCGGCCGACCCGGTCGCTGATGAAGCCGAAGCTGACATAGCCAAGCCACATCCCGACCTGCATGAAGATGACCAGCCCGGACATGAGCCCGGTGCTCAGCCCGACGCCCCCTTCCGCGGCCGAGAGCGAAAGGTAGGACGGGATCCAGAGGTTGAGGCCCCACCAGGCGAAGAGCGTCAGGGCATTCATGGCCGTGACGAGGAGGGTCAGGCGAAGCCGGCCGCGGCCGAAGATCAGCCGCAGGCCGGTTCCCCCCTCTCCCGGCGGCACGCGGCGCGAACGCCATATCTCAGGCTCCTCGACGCGGCGCTGGACCCAGAGCGTGAAAAACGCGGGAACGACGCCGATGAAGAAGACCGCCCGCCAACCCCAGCGCGGCATGACAAGGGCCGAAACGGCCGCCGCGGCGGCGTAGCCCACGGCCCAGGCGCTCTGGACAAGCCCCAGGGCCTTGCCGCGGTGGGCCGTCGGCCAGGTCTCGGAGACGAGGGCCGCCCCGCTCGCCCACTCCCCGCCCATCCCGAGGCCTAGGCAGATCCGGAAAACGGCGAGCATGGCCACCCCTGAGGCGAGTCCGCAGGCGGCGGTGAAGACCGAGTAGATGAGGATGCTCACCATCAGGGCGCGCCGGCGGCCGTGGCGGTCGGCGACGAGGCCGAAGAGAAGGCCGCCGAAGGCGGAAGCGAACAGGGTCAGCGAGCCGAGGAGGCCGGCCGTCGTCTTGGCGATGCCGAGGTCGGCGATGAGCGCCGAGAGGACGAGGGCGTAGAGCATGACGTCAAAGGAATCGAGCATCCAGCCGAAGGCGGCGGCGGCCAGGGCGCGCCGTGCCTCGACGGGCGCCTCGCGCCACCAGGCGAAGCGGCGCCCGGGCGGAGGGTTCGGGGTGTCGTCCGGCATCAGGACTAACTTATATTCGGCCGGTCGCGGATTGTCAAACGGGCCGGCGGACAGTTCATTTCCCGCCGAACATCTCGTCCTCGAAGGCCCCGACGTCGCGGTAATAGCGGGCGGCGAGGTCCGGAGAAGCGGGGTCGGTGTAGAGCTCGGCTCTCGGGTGCTCGATCAGGTCCCGGACGAGGTCCGCCACCTCCTCGGCCGTTTGCGGGACCATCGTGGAGCGCCGTCCGGCGGGCATAGGCGGCGTGCCGCCGAGCGCGCTCCTGGCGAAATCGGTGCTCACGGTGCCGGGCATAACCAGGGAAACATGCACGCCGGGATGGGTCCGTCTCAAGTC
>JBBISK010000095.1:0-8621 GCA_037441295.1 Candidatus Aminicenantota bacterium
CGCCTCCGCTCGTCCTCACCGGCGACGGGACCATGCGCGGCGCCGCCATCCCGGTCGTCTCGCCCGTGGCCGAGGTCGCGGAGACGCCGTCTTATCTCGAGTGGAAGGCGGTCGGGGAGGACATCGAGTACCAGGTCTCGCTGGCCGGGGACACCCCCCTGCTCAACGCCTCGACCAAGGAGACCCGGGTCGTCCTGCCCGAGGAGGCCCGGTCCAGGATGAAGCCCGGCCGGTCTTATTCGTGGCAGGTCCGAGCCTTCAAGGCGGACGGCGCGCTGGTGGCCGAGTCCGGCCGCGTCAAGTTCAGGATCCGCGCCAAGGGCTGAGCCGTCCCGCCGGCCCCTCCCCTCAGTCCTCGATCTCCCCGCTGCCCGTCTCGGAGTACATCCGTCCCCGGCTCTGCTCCTCGAAGGCGAGGCAGCACATGAGCCGGCCGCAGAGGCCCGAGATCTTGGTCGGGTTGATGACGATCTGCTGCTTGCGGGCCTTCTGGATCGTCACCGGCTCGAACGTCCGCATGAAGCTCGTACAGCAGAGGCAGCGTCCGCAGACGCCGAGGCCGCCGATCATCTTGGCCTCGTCCCGGACGCCGACCTGGCGCATCTCGATCCGCATCCGCAGCTCCTTGGCCAGGTCCTTGACGAGCTCGCGGAAGTCGATGCGGCCGTCGGCCGTGTAGTAGAAGATGCCCTTCTTTTCGCTGAAGAAATAACGGACCGAGACGAGCTTCATCGGCAGGCCGCGGGCCTTGATCCGCTGGAGGCAGAGGTCGAAGGCCCGGCCCTCCTTCTCCCACAGCCACTCGAACTTCCGGACGTCCTCGTCGTTCGCCTTGCGGATGACCGGCACGGCGGACTGGACGGCCTTCGGGTTCCGGCAGAGGAGGCTCGCGTCGTCGACGACGACGGCCAGCTCGCCGCCGAGCTCCGAATCGATGATGCACCGGTCGCCCGGCTTCAGGACGGGCTCGCCGGCCCGGGCCCGGAAGATCCGGCCCGAGCGCTCGCTGCGAACGCAGATGATATCAGGCATGGGTCAATTCTCCGAAGTCGGAAAAGAACGTCGCCGCAAGGAGGTTCCTGTTCAGGTTCCCGCGGAGCTCCGAGAGGACGGCGCCGATCTCCCCGAGCAGTGCCAGGGCGCGCGCGGGCGGCAGGAGCTCCGCCGCCTCCCGCAGCGGCGCCTCGTAATCCGGGTTGAGGAGGAACCGGACGTCCCCGCCGAGGGCGAGGAGCAGGATGTCGCGGGCGAAGGAGGAAAAAAGCTCCAGCGTCTCCTGGAACTCGTCCTGGGACGACTTGGTCAGGCTGCCGAAGCGCTCCAGGAAGAGGGAGGCGCCGTGGCGGCTGAGGAGGGACTCGAACAGCCGCCAGGATTCGTCCCGGGACGCCTGGATGTCGTCCCATTCGAGCTCGAGGGCCCGGTCGAGGTTGCCGCCGACGAGGAGGGCCAGGATCCGGGCCTGGTCCGGCGGGTAGTCGCGGCCGGCCAGAATGCTCTCGATCTCCTCGTTGCTCACGGCCGAGAAGGACAGCGTCTGGCAGCGGGACACGATGGTCGGCAGGAGCAGGAACGGGCGGGCGCTCAGGAGGACGATGTGCGAGAACGACGGCGGCTCCTCGAGGACCTTGAGCAGGGAGTTCGCGGAGTCGGCGTTCATCTTATCGGCGTCCTCGATGATGAAGACGCGCCTCCGGCCGACCATGGGCCGCAGGTAGGCCATCTGTTTCAGGAAGCGGGTCTGCTCGATGCGGATGTCCCGGGCCTCGGCCTCGATCTCCATGACGTCCGGAAAGCGGCCCTCGTCGATGGCCCGGCAGGCCGCGCACCGGTCGCACGAGTCCGCGGTCATTTCCAGGCAGTTGAGGGCCTTGGCCAGGGTCAGGGCCGTGCGGCGCTTGCCCGTCCCGTCCGGGCCGCAGAAAAGGAGGGAGTTCGGGACCCGGCCCCGCTCGAGGGCCAGCCGGAGGATATCCTTGACCCGGCCGTTGCCCGCAAGATCCTTGAATGCCATTGTCCGTCAGCCGTCCTTCCGCACCGGCCGCCCGTCGCGCAGGGCCCGTTTCAGGTAGGGCGCCGTGTAGGAGCCGGAAGCGCCGGCGACCTCCTCCGGCGTCCCCTGGGCCACGATGCGGCCGCCGTCCTCTCCCCCTTCGGGACCGAGGTCAATAATATAGTCGCAATACTTGATGACTTCAAGGTTGTGCTCGATGATGACGACCGTGCCGCCCAGGCCGACGAGCTCGGAGAGGACCTCGAGGAGCTTGCGGACGTCGTCGAAATGGAGACCGGTCGTCGGCTCGTCGAGCAGGTAGAGGGTGCGGCCATTCGCCCGCCGGCCGAGCTCCTTGGTCAGCTTGATCCGCTGGGCCTCCCCGCCGGAGAGCGTCGGGGCCTGCTGGCCGAGGCGGATGTAGCCCAGCCCGACCCGCCTGAGCGTGGCCAGCTTGCGCTTGAGCTGGGGGTGGGCCTTGAGGAGCTCGTAGGCGTCGTCGACGGTCATGGCCAGGAAATCGGCGATCGTCCGGCCCTTGTAGGTCACGGCCAGCGTCTCCTTGTTGTACCGTTTCCCCCCGCACCGGTCGCAGGTGACGAAGACGTCCGGGAGGAAGTGCATCTCGATCTTCTTGACGCCGGCGCCCTCGCATTCCTCGCACCGGCCGCCGGAGACGTTGAAGCTGAAGCGGCTCGAGGAATAGCCCCGCGTCCGGGCCTCCGGGGTCCGGGCGAAGAGCTCGCGGAGGGCCGTGAAGAGCCCGGTGTAGGTCGCCGGGTTCGAGCGGGGCGTCCGGCCGATCGGCTGCTGGTCGACGGCGATGACCTTGTCGATCTGCTCGATGCCGTCCATGCCGTCGTGGCGGCCAACGCGCTGGCGGCCGTTGGCCAGCCGGTTCGTCAGGGCCTTGTACAGGATGTCGTCGACGAGCGTGCTCTTGCCCGAGCCGGAGACGCCGGTGATCGCGGTCATGACGCCGAGCGGCAGGCGGACGTCGATCCCCTTCAGGTTGTGCTCGCGGGCGCCGCGGATGGTCAGCCATCCCGAGGGAGCGCGCCTCGAGGTGGGCACGGGGACCTTCCGCTCGCCGCGGAGGTACTGGGCCGTCAGGGAATCCGGCGAGGCGAGGATGGCCGCGAGCGGGCCCTCGGCGACCTTGAACCCGCCGGCCTCCCCCGCGCCCGGGCCGAGGTCGAGGACATGGTCGGCGGCCCGGATGGTCTGCTCGTCGTGCTCGACGACGACGATGGAGTTCCCCTCATCGCGGAGGCTTCGGAGGAGGGAGATGAGCCGGCCGTTATCCCGCTGGTGGAGCCCGATGGTGGGCTCGTCGAGGACGTAGAGGACGCCGCGCAGCCGGGAGCCGACCTGGGCCGCGAGCCGGACCCGCTGGGCCTCGCCTCCGGAAAGGGAGGACGTCGTCCGGTTCAGGTGGAGATAGGACATGCCGAGGTCCCCCATGATGGCCAGGCGGGCGCCGATCTCCTTGAGGATCTTCGAGGCGACGAGAGTCTCGGACGGGCCGAACTCGAGCGTCGGCACGAAGCGCAAAAGCTCTTGGATGGGGAGCTCGCCGAACTCGTGGATGGTCTTGCCGCCGACGCGCACGGACAGGCTCTCCGGCTTCAGCCGGGCGCCGCCGCACCGGGCGCAGACCTCGTCGGTCAGCTCGATCTCGCCCCGCTCGTCGAGCTTCGTCTCGAAGCCCAGCCCGTGGCAGGCGGGGCAGGCGCCATAGGGGCTGTTGAAGGAGAAATTCCGGGGCTCGAGCTCGGGCAGGCTGACCTCGCAGTAAGGGCAGAGGAGGCTCAACGAAAAGAAGCGCTCCCGGCCCGCGTCGTCGACGGCCAGGACCTCGCCCTCGGCGACCTCGAGGGCCTTGGCCACCGCGTCCTCGAGGCGCTTTTCGGAATCCGGGCCGACCTTGACCGTGTCGACGAGGACCTCGATCGTGTGCTTGCGGGTCTTCTCGAGGAAGATGTCGTCCTCGAGGTCGTGGAACGCGCCGTTCGTCCGGACGCGGAGAAAGCCCTTCTTGCGCAGGCGCTCGAAGAGCCGGGAGTACTCGCCCTTGCGGCCCTTGACGACCGGGGCCAGGATGCGGACCCGTCGTCCCCGGTGCGTCCCGGCGATCTTGCTGACGATCTCGGCCGGCGTCTGCGAGCTCACGGCCCGGCCGCAGCTCGGACAGTGGGGCGTGCCGACCCGGGCGTAGAGCAGGCGGAGCAGGTCGTAGACCTCGGTGATGGTCCCCACGGTCGAGCGGGGGTTGGTCGAGATCGTCTTCTGGTCGATGGAGATCGAGGGCGAGATGCCCTCGACGGATTCGACCTCGGGCTTCTCCATCTGGTCGATGAACTGGCGGGCGTAGGCCGAGAGGCACTCGATGTAGCGGCGCTGGCCTTCGGCGAAGAGCGTGTCGAAGGCGAGGGACGATTTCCCCGAGCCGGAGGGGCCGGTGACGACGATGAGCTTGTTCCGGGGCAGGGCGACGTCGATGTGCTTCAGATTGTGCTGGGCCGCCCTCTTGATGCGTATCTCGTTCAGCATAACTGATCATTTTACCATAAAAAAGGGGACGCGCGAATTGACCGCGCGCGGTGATTCGATTACGATGAGATGCGTCCCATGGCCAACGACGACAGGATCCTCCGCTCGATCGAGCTCATCAAGGACATCGGCTACCGGACCGACTCTATCTGCGCCATCAAGCACCTCCCGGCCCAGGAAGGGAAGTACCGCGACTACCCCGACGGCGTCCACCCCGCCCTGCTCGAGGCCCTCGGCCAGAAGGGTTTCCAACGCCTCTACTCCCACCAGCGCTCCTGCTGGGACGCCCTCCAGGAGAAGAAGAACGTCGTCGTCGTGACGCCCACCGCCTCGGGCAAGACGCTCTGCTACAACCTCCCCGTCCTCGACGCCATCCTCAAGGAGCCGTCGACGCGGGCCCTCTATCTCTTCCCGACCAAGGCCCTCTCGAACGACCAGCGGGCCGAGCTCGACGATGTCAACGCCCGCCTGCCCGAGGAGATCCGGGTCTTCACCTACGACGGCGACACGCCCCAGGACGCCCGCAAGGCCATCCGGGCCCGCGGCCACATCGTCCTGACCAACCCGGACATGCTCCACTCGGGCATCCTCCCCCACCACACGAAGTGGATCAAGCTCTTCGAGAACCTCAAGTACGTCGTCCTCGACGAACTCCACAGCTATCGCGGGATCTTCGGCAGCCACCTGGCCAACGTCCTTCGGCGCCTCCGCCGGATCGCCCGCTTCTACGGTTCGGACCCGCAGTTCATCCTGTCGACGGCGACCATCGCCAACCCGGCCGAGATGGCCGAGAAGATGATCGAGGCGCCCGTCGTCCTCATCGACGACAACGGCGCGCCGCGGGGGGAGAAGTACTTCATCTTCTACACGCCGCCGGTTGTCAACGCCGCCCTCGGCATCCGCCGCTCCTACGTCAACGAATCGCGGCGCCTGGCCTCGATCTTCCTCAAGAACGGCCTCCAGACGATCGTCTTCGCCCAGAGCCGGCTGACGACCGAAGTCCTGCTGACCTACCTCAAGCAGGACATCGAGACGAGCCTCCAGAAGGAGGGCCTCGTCCGCGGCTACCGCGGCGGCTACCTCCCCCTCGTCCGGCGGGAGATCGAGAAGGGGATCCGCAGCGGCGAGATCCTCGGCGTCGTCTCGACCAACGCCCTCGAGCTCGGCATCGACATCGGCAGCCTCGACGTCGCCGTCCTGGCCGGCTACCCGGGGACGATCGCCAGCACCTGGCAGCGTGCGGGCCGGGCCGGGCGCAAGACGGGGCGCTCCGCGGCCGTCCTCGTCGCCACGAGCTCGCCCCTCGACCAGTTCATCATCCACAACCCCGACTACTTCTTCGGCAAGCCGCCGGAGATGGCCCTCATCAACCCGGACAACCTGTCGATCCTCGTCAGCCACGTCGAGTGCGCCGCCTTCGAGCTGCCGTTCACGGACGGCGAGGCCTTCGGCCGGGCCGAGGTCTCCGGCATCCTCCAGTTCCTCGAGGAGGACAAGCTCCTCCACCACTCCCAGGACAAGTGGTTCTACACGTCGGACGCCTACCCGGCCGACTCCGTCAACCTGCGGAGCATCAGCTCGGACAACTTCGTCGTCGTCGACCAGACCGGCCCGGCCCGGGCCATCGCCGAGGTCGACTTCACCTCGGCCCTGACCGCGCTCCACGAGAAGGCCATCTACCTCTGCGAGGGCGAGCAGTACTTCGTCGAGAAGCTCGACTTCACGGAGCGGAAGGCCTACGTCAAGAAGACCGACGTCGACTACTACACGGACGCCATCGACTATACGAAGATCAAGGTCCTCGACGTCTTCGAGCGCCGGTCGCTCGGCGAGTGCGGCATCTCCCACGGCGAGGTCCACGTCACGACCCAGGTCGTCGGCTTCAAGAAGATCAAGTTCCACACCATGGAGAACGTGGGCGCGGGCGACCTCAGCCTGCCAGAGAACGAGATGCACACGACGGCCTGGTGGCTGACCGTCCCGGCGGCACTCCTCCAGGCCGTCCCCTACCCGGCCGAGCAGCGCGTCAACGGGTTGTTCGGCCTGGCCTACCTCCTCCACCACGTCTCGCCGCTCTTCATGATGTGCGACCTCCACGACGTCGGCGTCTCGATCGGCGACAACTCGACCGGCGAGTCGCTCCGGCCGCGGAACATCCCGCTCCGGACGCAGGGGGAGGAGGAGATGACGGCGATCCTGGAGCCGGACTTCGAGCCGAACATCTTCATCTACGACAACTACCCCGGCGGCATCGGCCTCAGCCCCTCGCTCTTCGCCCTCGAGACGCGCCTCCTCGACCACGCCCTGCGGACGCTCGAGGCCTGCCCCTGCCGCGACGGCTGCCCGTCCTGCGTCGGCGCGACGAACGAGAGCGGCAAGGACGCCAAGCGCGTCGCCCGCGACATCCTCCGCCGCCTCCTCGGCCTCGGGCCTCCCCGCGCCAGCGTTGTCAATTAAGAAGGGGTCAGGTCTACTTTCTATTACTTCTTCGGCCCCGGCAGATTTGGTCAAATAAGTAATAGAAAGTAGACCTGACCCCTTCAGTCGTTTGACAGGCAACGGTCGCTATGCTAGGTTTGTTTGGAACATCATGAATATCAACATCTACAAAATCATATCCGACGCCGATATCATCGTCCAGTTCATCCTTCTCCTCCTCATCTTCTTCTCCGTCTTCTCTTGGGCCATCATCATCTTCAAGCGCAAGACGCTCCGCGCGGCCTTCAGGCAGTCCGGCCGGTTCCTCGACGTCTTCCATAAGAGCAAGAGCCTGACCGAGGTCAACGAGGCGGCCCGCAAGTACCGGGCCAGCCCCCTGGCCGCCATCTTCCAAGCCGGCTACAAGGAGCTCGCCTACCAGAGCAAGTCCACCGGAGAGAGCGGCTGGACCGGCGAGAAGACCGACAGCCTCAACCGGGCCCTCCTCAAGGCCTCGAACGCCGAGGTCTCGCGGCTCGAGAGGATGATGTTCTTTCTGGCCACCACGGGGAGCGTCTCGCCGTTCATCGGGCTGTTCGGCACGGTCTGGGGCATCATGATCTCCTTCGAGCGGATCGGCAGCCTCCGCTCGGCCAGCCTCCAGGTCGTCGCGCCGGGCATCGCCGAGGCCCTCATCGCCACGGCGGTCGGTCTCTTCGCCGCCGTCCCGGCCGTCATCGCCTACAACTATTTCCTCGGCCGCATCAAGGACGTCATCGCCGACATGGAGGACTTCTCCCTCGAATTCCTGAGCATTGCCGAGAGGCTCCATGGCTCTTAGCACGCAGTCCCTGCCGTCGTCCTCCCGCGGCCGGAGGCAGGTCGGCACGTCGCTCTCCGAGATCAACGTCACGCCTTTCGTCGACGTCATGCTCGTCCTGCTCGTCATCTTCATGGTCACGGCGCCGATGATGCAGTCCGGCATCGGCGTCAACCTGCCCCAGGCCGAGACGGACTCGAAGCCGGCCGAGGAAGGCCTGACCCTGACCGTGACCAAGGACCAGTACATCCACATCGGTGAGAACACTTACAACATCAACCTTCTGGAGCGCCGCCTGACCGAGTACTTCGTCAACAAGCCCAAGAAGGTCGTCTACCTCCAGGGGGATAAGGACCTTCCCTACGGCGTCGTCGTCCGCATCATGGACATCGCCCGGAAGGCGGGCATCGAGGTCATCGGCATCATCACCGAGCCGATCGACGTCAAAGACAAGAAGAAATGACCGTGGCCAGCCGGGGCATGCCCAAGGCCTTCAAGAGGGCCCTCCTCTTTTCGGCCCTCCTCCACGTCGGCCTCCTTATCTTCATCATCGCTTCCCCTTCCCTGCCGCAGAGCCGGCCGAAGGGGCTCATCCAGTACGTCAACCTCGTCAGCTTCCCGGGCGGCGGAGGCCCCGGCGGGGGCGGCGGGACGCCCGCCCAGGCGCAACCCCTCCCCGCGCCGAAAGCCAGGGAGACGCTCCGCGACCTGACCCTCCCCGCCAAGGCCAAGGCCGAGGAGAAGCCGGGCCTGCGCTATCCCGTCGACAAGCCCAAGACGGTCAAAAAGGCCCCGGAGAAGAAGGCGGCCATCAGCAAGCCCGAGCCCGGGGCAGCG
>JBBISK010000096.1:0-2144 GCA_037441295.1 Candidatus Aminicenantota bacterium
GGCATGAGAAGGCTGCGATTCTCTCTCCGGACCAAACTCATTCTCTGCTTCCTGGCGATCATCACGGTCGGCGGGCTCCTGTCGCTCTTTGTCGGCTCCAAACTCATCCGCCGCACGCTCATCTCGCAAGCCCAGGACAAGGTCCGCCACGACCTGTCGTCGGCGTGGATGGTCTTCGACGGCAAGCTGAATGATATCAAGAGCATCGTCCGGCTGACGGCGGCTCGGGAGAGCATGCGGGACCTGCTGCTGGCCAACCAGATCGACACCATGTTGAAATACCTGAGCCGCGTCCGGGCCGAGAACGGGCTGGACGTGCTGACCCTTCTCGACGGGCGCGGCCTGGTCCTCATCCGGACGAGCGCCCCGAAGAACGCCGGGGATGACTGTTCCCGGGATGAAGTCGTCCGCCGGGCGCTCGGCCGGGAGACGACCGCGGCGGCCCGGATTGTCCCCCGCGAGGAGCTCCTGAGGGACGGTGACGCTCTCGCGGCCCAAGCCAACATCGCCTTCATCCCGACGCCGATGGCGACTCCGCACGCGGAGGATCGGGAGACGAGCGGGATGATGCTCGAGGCCGCCTCTCCCGTTCTGAGCGAGGGTGGCTCCCTCATCGGGGTCCTCGTCGGGGGCGCCCTCGTCAACCGGAACTATGAGATCGTCGACCGGATCAAGGGGATCGTTTTCAAGGATGAGCGGTACAAGGGTCGGGAGACGGGCACGGCGACCATCTTCCAAAACGACCTGCGCATCTCGACGAACGTCAAGGATGAGCGGGGCCGTCGCGCCGTCGGGACGCTCCTCATGGCCGAGGTCAAGGAGACTGTGCTCGACGAGGGCCGGCCCTGGGTGGCCCGGGCGTTCGTCGTCAACGACTGGTACAGATCCGCCTACGAACCCATCAAGGACGCGGCCGGCCGGATCATCGGCATTCTCTATGTCGGCACGCTCGAGCGGCCGTACATCGACACAGCGAACAGGGTCATGTCGACCTTCATCCTCATCGCCGGCCTGTGCGTCGTTTTTCTTTTGGTCATGCTCTATTTCTTGACGACACGGGCGACCCGCCCTCTGGAGCGCGTTGTCGTTGCCACCCAGGAGATCGCCAAGGGGGATCTATCCCACAAAGTCCAGGTGACGTCCCACGATGAGATCGGCGCCCTGGCCGCCTCCTTCAACGAAATGACCGACCACCTGCGCCGGGCCAACGAGCAGCTCGTCGATTGGGGGAAGACGCTCGAGAAGAAGGTCGGGGAGCGCACCCAAGAGCTCCGAGACATCCAGTCGCACCTCATCCAGTCGGAGAAGCTGGCCTCGATCGGCAAGCTCGCCGCCGGCATCGCCCACGAGATCAACAACCCCTTGGGCGCGGTCCTGATCTACAGCCATCTTGTCCTCGAGGACACGCCCGAGGGTCACGCGCACCGCGAGAACCTCAAGAAGATCGTCAAGGAGACCACCCGCTGCAAGGATATCGTCGCCGGCCTGCTCGACTTCGCTCGGCCCAAGGAGCCGGAGCGTCTGCCGACGGATGTCCATGACCTTCTCGAGCGATGCCTGGCCTTCACCGAAAGGCAGGCGCTTTTCCAGAATATCAAGGTGGCCAAGGCCTTTGCGCCGGACCTGCCCAGGGTCGTCGCCGACGCCGGCCAGCTCCAGCAGGTCTTCATGAACCTCATTTTCAACGCCGCCGAGGCGATGGACGGAGCGGGCACCCTGACTCTTCGGAGCTCTTACGACGCGGACCGTGACGAGGTGACGGTCGCCATCGCCGACACCGGCCACGGCATCAAGGCGGAGGACAAGGAGCGGTTGTTCGAGCCGTTCTTCACGACCAAGGACGTCGGCAAGGGGACCGGACTCGGGCTGGCCATCAGCTACGGGATCGTCCAAAGGCATCACGGGACGATCGACGTCGAGAGCGAGGCCGGACGAGGGGCGACGTTCATTGTCCGGCTGCCGCGCGGAACGGACGCGCCATGAACGCGACGAATCATATCCTGGTCATCGACGATGAAGAGGCCATGCGGGACTCCATGAGCCAGACGCTCGAGCGGGAAGGGTATGCTGTGAAGGCCGTGGCGACCGGCCGTGTCGGATTGTCCCATTTCAACAAGGAGACCTACGAGCTCATCTTCCTCGAC
>JBBISK010000096.1:2158-8614 GCA_037441295.1 Candidatus Aminicenantota bacterium
AGATGAAGGAAGCCAGCCCCGAGACGCCGGTGATCGTCATCACGGCCTTCGGCTCGATCGCGGTCGCCGTCGAAGCCATCAAGCTCGGCGCCTTCGAGTTTCTGACGAAGCCGTTCACGCCTGAGGAGCTCCGCGTCGTGACGAACAAGGCGCTGAAGAGCCGGACCATGGTCCTCGAGAACATTCTCCTTCGCCGGGAGCTCGAGGCCCAGGGGGAGTACGGCGAGGTCGTCGGCCAGAGCAAGTTGATGGAGCAGGTCCTCCTGCTGGTCGCCCAGGCGAGCCGGACGGACTCTCCGGTGCTCGCGACGGGAGAGACGGGAACCGGCAAGGAGCTCGTCGCCCGCGAGATCCACCGGCGGAGCTCCCGCCATTCCGGGCCGTTCGCGGCCGTGGACGGCGGGAGCCTGTCCGAGCCCTCGCTCGAGGACGAGCTGTTCGGCCACGCCAAGGGGGCCTTCCCCGGCGCCTCGGAACCCAAGCACGGCCGGTTCGAGCTCGCTCATGGCGGGACGATCTTTTTCGACAACGTCTCCCACGTCGGACTCGGCCTTCAGGGCAAGCTCTTCAGGGCCATGCAGGAACGGCAGGTGACCCGGCTCGGGAATTCGCGTCCCATCAAGCTCGACGTCCGCGTCATGGCGTCGGCCAGCGTCAATCTCGCCCAGGCGGTGAACTTGGGCGCTTTTCGCCAAGACCTGTTTTACCGGCTGAACGTCGTCCCCATCCACCTGCCTTCCCTTCGGGAGCGGAAGGATGACATCCCCCTGCTCGTTGACCACTTCCTCGAGAAGTACTCCCGGAAGTCGGGAAAGGTCGTCTCGGCGATTTCGCGGCGGGCGCTCGACGCCCTGCAGGAATACGATTGGCCCGGAAACATCCGGGAGCTCGAGAACACCATCGAGCGGGCGGTCGTCCTCTGCCGCGGCCAGGAGATCGACGTCGCCGACATCGTCAGCCACGGCATCAGTCTGGGCGTGCCGCCCTCGGCCTGGAACGGGGGGAAGTTCGAGACGCTGGCGGGACTCGAGAGGAACTACATCAAGGCCGTCCTAGGCGAGACGAACGGCCACAAGGGCCGGACGGCCAAGGTCCTGGGAATCGACCGCAAGACGCTCTGGGCCAAGCTCAAGAAGTACGGCCTGGAAGGGAGGGATGTGTCATGATAGCGAATCGGGCGAAGATCCTGGTGGTGGACGATGACCCTGATTTTCGCGAGGCCATGAGGGCCATCCTGACCGCGGCGGCCTACGACGTGGTCGCGGCCTCGAACGTGGCCGAGGGCACACAGGCGATCCTGTCGGAGCGCCCGAACCTCATCCTCCTGGACATCATGATGGACAGCCTGTTCGACGGGTACTCGCTCTGCCACGCCCTCAGGACGTCGAAGGAATTCGAGTGCGTCCGCAGCACGCCGGTCATCTTCGTTTCGGCGGTCAGGCAGATCGCCGGTTCGCGATTCGGGTTCAAGGGGGAGGACCAGGGGCTGACCGGGCCCGAAGACTACATCGACAAGCCGGTCAAGCCGGCCGATCTGCTGGCGCGCATCGATAGGCTGCTCGTCAAATAGGGCCGCGGGCGCGACGCGTGCGGCGAAAGGACGTGCCATGACCGAAGAAACCCCGCTCGTCCTGGTCATCGACGATGAAGAGGCCATGCGCGATTCCTGTTCCCAGGTCCTCCGCAGGGCCCACTACCGGGTGGAAACGGCCAGGGACGGAGCAACGGGGATCGAGCTTGCCAAGTCCCTCCGCCCGGCCGTCGTCATCGTCGATCTCAAGATGCCTGGGATGGGCGGCTTTGAGGTCCTCGAGAACCTGCCGGCCATCGACCCGCTCATTGTAGCCGTGGTCATCACCGGCTACGCAACCGTCGATTCGGCCGTCGAGGCCATGAAAAAGGGCGCCCACGACTTTCTTCCGAAGCCGTTCACGCCCGAGGCGCTACGCATCATTATCGCCCGCGGCCTCGAGCGCCGGCGGCTCGTCCTCGAAGCGGAGGCCCTGCGAAAGGAGAAGCAGCTCCTCGAAGAGAACTTCGTCACCATGGTCTCTCACCAGCTCCGGAGTCCCCTCGTCGGGATTCAGCAGGATTTCGAGGTCCTGCTGGCCGGGCTGGCTGGCGCGGCCGACGACCGCCTGAAGGACATGATCGCCAAGGCCAACGAGCGGCTGGGCGGCCTTGTCCGGCTCATCAACGATTGGCTCGACCTGGCCCGCATCGGGCAGGGACGGTTCGTCGGCACGTTCGAGCGCCTTGACCTGAGGAGGCTCCTCGATCGGCTCGCCGGGGTGATGGCTCCGACGGCCCGGGCGGCCGGCGTCACCCTGGAGTGGTCCGGCGCGCCGGGCCCCGCCGTCGAGGTCCTGGCCGACGGGCAGGGCCTGGAGCAGGTCTTCAGCAACCTCGTCCACAACGCCATCCGCTACAACAAGCCGCAGGGCCGGGTGTGCCTCGAGCTCCATGAGGAGCCCGAAGCCGTCGTCGTCAAGGTTTTGGACACGGGCGTCGGCATTGCCCCAGAGCACCTGCCCTTCATCTTCGACCAGTTTTTCCGTGTCGGTCGGCCTGGGGACACGAGCCCCAAGGGCTCGGGTCTCGGATTGTCCATCGCCAAGAAGCTCGTTGAAGCGCATCACGGCCGGATCGAGGTCCGGAGCGAGCTCGGCGCCGGCACGACGTTCACCGTCCGCCTGCCCAAAGCGCCGGGCGCAGGAGCCGACCACCGGGGAGGCGCCGCATGAAGGTCCTCGTTCTGGGCATGGGCAACGATCTCTACGGTGACGACGGCGTCGGCCTTCATGCCGTGCGACGCCTCAGGGACGAATGGGCCGCTCGAGGCCGGCGCCGGAAGCCCTGGCTGAACGTGGAGTTCGCGGAATGCGTCATCTCCGGGGCGGCCCTCCTCGACGTCATTCACGGCTACGATGCTCTCGTCGTCATTGATACGATCATGAAGGCGGACCCTGTGACCGGACGAGTCCGCGTCCTCGACGCCGGTGAGGTCCGCGACCTGCCGGGACCGTCGCCGCACTACGTCTCGGTGCCCCAGGTCCTGGCGATGGGGCGGGAGATCGGGCTCGAGATGCCGCGGACGGTTAAGATCGTCGCCGTCGAGGCCAAAGACCTCTTCCGGCTAGGGGAGGGATTGAGCAAGGCCATGGCGGCCCGGCTACAGGATATCATCGCGGAGGCCGTGAAGGTTCTCGGCCGGCTGGCGACGACGGCCGGAGGGGCGGCCGGCCGCCGCATGACTTAGAGATACTTCCCCATGATGTAGTTTTCGAGATGGTCGATGGCGACCTTCTGCTCGGAAATGACCGAGCGGACAATGTCCCCGATGGAGATGAGGCCGGCGAGCTTGTCTTCATCGATGACCGGCAGATGCCGGATGCGGTTCTTCGTCATCAGGGCCATGCACTCCTGGGCGGACGTATCCGGCGATACATAATAGACGCTCCGAGTCATGATGTCCTTGATCGGGGTTTCTAGGGACGACCTGGCCCTGAGCACCACTTTCCTGGCATAATCGCGTTCGCTGATGATCCCGACGAGCCTGCCCTTCTGCGTCACGGCGAGCGCTCCGACGTTCTTCTTCGCCATGAGCTTGAGAGCCGTGATCACCTTGGCTTGCGGGGAAACCGTCCAAACGCTGCGGCCCTTCTCGTCGAGCAGTTGACTTACCGTCGTCATCGATCCCTCCTTCGGCTTCCGGATCGCCGACCTCACTTGTTATTTTTAGTCCTGTCCCCGGGCCTTGTCAATGCTTTAGGCCATGATTCGACCATTTGCCCTGGACCTCGACCGTCTTCGCCTGCCGGAGCGGGTTTATTCCGGCCATTATGGGGAAAAAGACCCCATCCGTCCCGGTTCTCGGCTTGACAGGGGTTGCGTCCGGCTCTACCATCACGCTATGGACAAGTCCCGGGGGGCGCTCGCCCCAGTTTTTCTCTTCTGCGCCCTGGCCCTCGGTTTTCCGGCGGCCCCGCAGCGCGCAGGGCGGGCCGCTTCTCCCGGCCAGACTGCCGCGCCCAACACCCTGACCGCCGCCGAGGCGAAGGCCGGCTGGAAGCTCCTCTTCGACGGCCGGACCATGAACGGCTGGCGCGGGGCCTACATGAAGACACTCCCGGCGCGCGGCTGGGCGGTCCGGGACGGGATGCTCATCGTCGACGAGTCGGGCGGCGGCGAGGCGGCCTTCGGCGGCGACATCGTCACGATTGACGAATATTCGAGCTTCGAGCTCCGCGTGGACTTCATGCTGACCGAGGGCGCGAACTCCGGCATCAAGTACTTCGTCATCGAGGCCGAGCCGCGTACGCCGGGCTCGGCCAAGGGGCTCGAGTACCAGCTCCTCGACGACGCGCATCACCCTGACGCGAAATTGGGGATCCAGGGAAACCGCACCTGCGCCTCGCTCTACGACCTCCTCCCGGCCACGAACAAGCCGCCGGTCGCCGTCGGCGCCTGGAATTCGGCCCGCATCGTGGTCCAAGGCAAGCACGTCGAGCACTGGTTGAACGGCGTTAAGGTCCTCGAGTTCGAGCGCGGCGGGCCGGAGTTCCTCGCCCACAAGGCCGAGAGCAAATTCAAGGATATCCCGGGGTTCGGCGAGTACCCCTCGGGCCACATTCTCCTCCAGGACCACGGCAACCGCGTCTTTTTCCGGAACATCAAGATCAGGGTTCTCCAACCCGGGACCAAGGAGGCGCCATGACGACCCGCCGTGAATTCCTCAAGGGCCTGGCCGTCGGGTCGGCCGGGCTGGCGGCCGCCGGCATGGACGCCCGGAGCTACGCCCGCATCCTCGGCGCGAACGAGCGCGTCCAGTTCGCCATCATCGGACTCCACGGCCGGGGATACGCCCACCTCGACTGCCTTCGCCAGTGCGGAAACGCCCTGGTCACCCACGTCTGCGACGTCGACCGCCGGGAGCTCGATAAGTTCGCGGCCGCGTCGGCGCAGGCCTTCGGCCGGCGCCCGGTCGCGGAGAGGGACTTCCGACGCGTCCTCGAGTCGAAGGACGTCGACGCCGTGACCATCGCGACACCCGAGCACTGGCACGCGCCGATGGCCATCGCCGCGCTCCGGGCGGGAAAGCACGTCTACGTCGAGAAGCCATGCAGTCATAACCCGCGAGAAGGGGAGCTCCTCGTCGCGGCCCAGAAGAAATACGGAAAGCTCGTCCAGATGGGGAACCAGCAGCGCTCCTCCGAGCACACGGCCGAGATCGTCGGCAAGATCCGCGACGGGCTCATCGGCCGGCCGTACTTCGGCAAGGCCTGGTACAGCAACACGCGGGCGGCGATCGGAGTCGGCCAGGCGGTCCCCGTGCCCGAGGCTCTCGACTGGGAGCTCTGGCAGGGCCCGGCGCCGCGGCGGCCCTACAAGGACAACATCCACCCCTACAACTGGCACTGGTTCTGGAATTGGGGGACGGGCGAGACGCTCAACAACGGCACCCACGAGGTCGACGTCTGCCGCTGGGCTCTCGGCGTCGGTTACCCGGACTCGGTCACGGCCTCGGGCGGCCGCTACCACTTCAAGGACGACTGGGAGTTCTACGACACGCTCGTCACGAGCTTCGATTACGGCGACCGGCTGATCACCTGGGAGGGCATGTCCTGTCAGGGCAAGCAGTATTACGGCCGGAGCCGCGGTGTCACGATCCACGGCACGGAGGGCACGGTCCTCGTCGACCGGGAGGGCTACCAGGTCTTCAGTTTAGACGACAAGCTGTTGAGCGAGTTCGACACGCGTCAGAAGCGAACGACGACCCAGGACCTCCAGAGCATCGACGACATGACGACGCGGCACTTCCAGAACCTCATCGACGGCATCCGCAAGGGCGAGCGGCTGCGCGCCCCGGTCGAGGAGGCGAACGTCAGCGTCACGATCCTCCAGCTCTCGAACATCGCCTGGAAGGTCGGCCGGGCCCTGCATCTCGACCGGGCGACGGGACGCGTCATGGGCGATGAGGCGGCCATGGCCATGTGGGGCCGCGAGTACGAGAAGGGATGGGAACCGAGGGTCTGAGGGCGCCTTCGACCTGGCCGAAGCGTCCACGAATGAGGACATCCGTATGGTGGGATGGCCCGGCTTTTGCCGGCGTCAAGGCGCCGTCAAAGTTCTCGAACCCGCGCATAAATCATTATAAATAAATCTGATAGAGAAGCCCGCTCTGTCCGGCCGCGGCGCTGGTATGAAATTTGCTTTATAATTCACCTGGAGCGTGTGACCGACGAACGAAGACAAGGAGGAAGGACGATGAAGACGATCATAAGGAATTGGATACCGGCTCTGGCCCTGGGCGTCCTCATGGCCGGGGTGGTTTCCTGCTACCACCCTTACGGATACCATTTCTACCCCGGCACCCCGCGGTTCGCACCCACCAATCCAGGCATGGTCGAGCTCCTGAGGCGGGAGCCCAGGCGCGATCATATTCAGCTGGGCGAG
>JBBISK010000097.1:0-3303 GCA_037441295.1 Candidatus Aminicenantota bacterium
GATCTCTTGGATCTCCGCGTCTGTCTTCAACCCGATCTTATGGCATCCGCCGCAGCCTTTCATCCCCTCCATCATGGCGACGGGTTGGGCATGGGCCGTGGGCATGGCTTTGACAGCGGCCCAGGCCGCGGCGTGCTTGCCCTTCTTGAACTGGGCGACTTTTTCCTCGTGGCACGTGGCGCAGGTGTCCGGGGTCGGGATCTTGGCGTTGATGACGTCCGTTTCGGACATGTGCTTGTCCCCGTGACAAGCGGCGCAATCGACATCGTTCTGGCTGTGCTTGCTGAGCTGCCAGTCGGTGACGATGTTCGGCGTCGCCTTCTTATGGCACTCGAGGCATTGCTGGGCGTCCAGGCCTACGGACAGGAGTGCCACAGCGGCGATGATGAGCAGGATTCTGGATCTCATGTTCCTCCTCCTAGGTTTGCGTGGCCCGAGCATAGCAACCTAGGGGGGGGCCGTCAACCCTGGGCCCGGTCCGACCCGATCCGTCCGTCAGTTAAAGCCCAGCCGCAGGCCGAGCGTCCATTCCGCCGTGGCCGCCGGCTGGTAGGAATTGCCGTCCGGGTCGGGTTCCGTGAAGCCGTAGTAGAGGACGTTGAAAATGTTGTGGCCCGAAAGGAGCATCTCCATGGGCATCCCGCCAAACGTGAACTTGTACCCGACGCGGACATGGACGAGGGCATACGGGTCGGTCCGGCCGTAGCCGTTCGGGAAGATCCGGTTCGTCGAATCGATGTACCAGGCGCTGAGGGACTCGAGGGCCGCCCCCACGGTCAGGCTCGAGGTAATGTGGTATTCGCCGTCGAGGTAGAGCTGGTGCTGGGGGATATTCGGGAGCCAGGTGCCGTCGAACGTCTCCCCGTTCAGAGTTGCGACGGTGCCGTACTTGTAATGGGAGTACGTGTAGGCCAGCCTCAGGGCCAGCGGCTCGACCGGGAACCAGGTCAGGGCCGCCTCGAAGCCGTAGCGCTTCGTCGAACCGACGTTCCCGTAGAAGGTCTCGAGCGGACGGTCCGCCATCCGATAGCGGCCGAAATCGCTCTTCGTGGCTAGGTGGAAGAGGGCGAGGTCGTAACTGAAAGACTTGGTGATCGATCCCCGCGCCCCGACCTCCTCGCCCATCGACGTCGCGGCGACGAGATGGGTGTTGAAACCGCCCTGGGAATAGGGATTATTGACCAGCTCTTCGGTCCCGGGCGGCAGGAACCCCGTTCCCCAGCTGGCGTAAAGGCCGAAGTCGGAGAGCGGGTTCCAGGTCACACCGAGCCGGCCGGTCGCCCGGTGGTATGCGACATTGCTCGAAAGGTCGATCCCATCGGCCTGAAGGTGGTCGGCGAGCTTGTCCGTGACGCGGTCATATCGAACGCTTCCCGAAACGCCCCAACAGGGGCCGAGCTCGACCCGGTCAAGGACGAAAACTCCGGCGCCCGTCTGTAGCACGTTTTGATCAGCCAGCAGTTCCGGCCCTTCGACGGCACCGCCGAGGTTCGGATGCTTGATCTCGTCGAACGACTGCCAGGCCATGTCCGCCCCGGCGCTCAAATGGTTCTTGAGCCATCCCTCGCCGTCCTTGCGGTTGATCTGGAACCGGAAGCCCGGAAGGTCATAGTCGCGATGGTCGACCGCGGACGGCACGGACTCCGAGTACTTGGTCGAACGGTAATAAGCCGCCACGGCCAGGTCAAAGTTCGATCCCAGGTCGACCGTTCCCGCCAGGCCGCCGGTCGCGCGCTGCGTTTTCATGTACTCGTTGTACGTGTAGGAATCCGGGTTGGCCAGCCGGCGAAGGGTCTTCGGGTCGGCGCTGAACCAATTGAGGTTTAGGCCTTCCGGGTTCTGGTTGAAGAAGTTCGTCCAGCCGACGATGGCTGTGATCTTGACCCTCGGGCTGAGGGTGAAGGTGAACTTGCCGCGGGCGTTGTCGGCCTTGTAGGCGGACTGCTGGCGGTAGCCGTCGCCGGAGAGCATCGAGCCAGTGATGCTGTAATTCATGATCCCGGTCGTGCCGCCGACCTCGCCCAGGCCCTTCTTGAGGCCGTAGGCGCTGCGCACGAGTTCCGCGTCGCCGGAGACGGGCTCCGGTCCGCCGTCGCGGGTCAGGATGTTGAGAATGCCGCCCGAAGAGCTGCTGCCGTAGAAGGCCGCGGCGGGCCCGCGCAGGACCTCGATCCGCCGGACGGCCGCCCAATCGATATCATAGAAATCGGAGATGTAGCCGGAGGGGTCGTTGAGGGGGATGCCGTCGACGAGAGTGGCGATGCCGCGCGTACCGCGCTCGGTCAGGATGCCCTCGCCTCGGATGGAGAGGTGGACGCGCTCGCCGTCGGCCTGGTTGTCGACCTTGACGCCGGGGACGAGCTTGAGGGCTTCCTCGATGCAGATCGTCCGCGCCATCGTCCGCAGGATGGGCGTCTCGACGACCGTCGTCGCGGCGGGGTTCTTCTTGAGCGGGATCTCGACGCGGGGGGCGGTGACGGTGATCTCGACGTTGACGTCCGGACGGACGGCCTCTTTTTCCTTGGCCTGCTGGCCGGACTTCTCTTGCGTGGCCGGCTTGGCCGGGACCTGGTCCTTGTCCGTCACGGGGGCGGGCAGGGCCGCGGAGACCGCGAAGAGTGTGAAGACAAGGAAGATGAGGGCCGATGAAAGAAGGGAGCTTCTCGGGGAGGGTTGGTGCATAAATTTACTCCTTAGAATTATTAGACACCGGCTGCGGCCGGATTATTCCATCGGCCGGAAACTTCGCCCGACATCCCCGCCCCCGCTTGACATCGCCCAGGCCGGCGGATAAATTGACGCCGTGGCCCCGAACACGTCGCCCGAGCAGACCGTCGCCCTGCCGCTTCCGGCCGGCGACGCCGAGCGGGCCCTGGTCCTTGCCGCCCGACGAGGGGACGAGGAGGCGTTCCGGGGGCTCTATTTGGCATACCGCGAGCCGGTCTGGAACCTTGTCAACGCCCTCGTCGGCGACCCCGTCCAGGCCCAGGACGTCCTCCAGAACGTCTTCTTCAAGGCCTTCCGCGGCCTCCCCGCCTTCCGCTTCCAATCCTGCCTGTTCACCTGGCTTTACAGGATCGCCCGCAACGAGTGCCGGAACCACGTCAGCCGGCGCGGCGTCACCTGCCTCCCGCTCGGCGCGGTCCTCGGCAGCCGGGCCGAGATCGACGGCCGTCTCGTTCCGGAAGGCGAGCGGGAGCGCCGGGCGGCGCTCCGGCGCGCCGTCGCGGACCTGCCGTTCAAGATGCGCGAGGTCATCGTCCTCAAGTACATGGAGGATCTTTCTTATAAGGAGATGAGCCG
>JBBISK010000097.1:3313-8594 GCA_037441295.1 Candidatus Aminicenantota bacterium
CCTGGGCTGCCCGGCCGGCACGGTCGCCTCGCGGCTCGCCCGGGCCCTGGCCGAGCTCGCGGCGCGGCTGGGGCCGTCCGACGGGGGAGGGGTGGAGGAGCGGAGATGAGCGGCCGCTGCGTTCTCCTGCGACGCAAGCTTGTCCCCTACGTCGAGGGCGGGCTCACGGAGCGCGGCCGGCGCCGTGTCGGGCGGCACCTGGCCGGCTGCGGGAGATGCCGGGCGCTCGAGGCACGGGTCCGGGCGGGGGACGAGTCCGGCCGCCAGTTCGGCCGGGCCGTCAGGGAAGCGACGCCGCCCGCGCCCGGTTACGCGGCGCTCCGGGCCGTGACCGGCGACGCGGCCGGAGGGCTGAGCTTCGGGGCGCGGATGCGCGAGGCCGTCCTCGGCGCGCTCGCGAGCCGCGCCGCCGCACCCGCCCTGACGGTCCTCCTGCTCGTCCTGTCGGCGCTGGTGATCGTTCCCCGCCGGGCCCCCTTGTCGCGGACCGGCGAGCCGGCATCGTCGTCCGCCGCCGCGGGGGGGAGGAACGGATTCGTGCCCCTCCGGATCGCCGACTTCCCGTCGAGTACGGCGTCGCGTGTGGTCACGGAAGGGCTCGTGCGCGGCGTCTATTTCGACGAAGAGGAGAAGACGCTCCACATCAAGCTCGTGGAGCCCGGCGAGAGGACGGAGCCCTTCGTCATCTGCGAGGTCCGGAGCCCGGGCCGGATGGCCATCCCCATCGAAGGGAGCCGCGTCCGCGTTTACGGCACGGCCCGCTTCGACGCCCAACCCGGCCGGGGCTGGAACGAGGTCAACCCGGTCACGAACATCGATATCCTGAAGCGCTGACGACCCGGCCTTCTTACCCGTTAGGCCGCATCCCCGGGGTTGTCCCTTCTCCCACGCTGGACTATAATCCGGCGAATGGATCTTGAAGATACGTCGTCGAACGGAGGTCCCATGAAACGCCATACGGCCCTGTTCTTTGTCATTCTCCTCGTTTCTGGCCTGGCCTCGCCCCTCCGCGTTTCGGGCCAGGGCCGCCTGGCCGATTACGAGCGGGCCGACGGCCTGCGCGACAAGTTCCAGGCCCTCGCCCTCAACGTCCCGGGCCGCGTCACGTGGGTGGAAAAAACGCACCGGTTCTGGTACCGGAAGACGGTCAAGGACGGGTTCGAGTTCGAGATCGTCGACGCGGACACGCTGGCCAAGAAACCCGCCTTCGACCATGCGAAGCTCGCCGCGGCCCTCAACGCCGCGTCCGGCCAGAAATATGCCGGCGCGAAGCTCCCTTTCATGATGATCCGCTTCACGGACAGCGAGAAGGCCGTCGAGTTCGAGGCGGCCGAGTTCCGCTGGAAATGCGACCTCGCAACCTACGCCGTGTCCAAGCTCGGACCGGTCGAGCGCCGGCGCCCCTGGCCGCTCGACGAGGCGCCGGAGCCCAAGGAGCCCAAGGCCTCGCCCGACGGCAAGCGTGAGGCGTTCGTCAAGAACTTCAACGTTTGGGTGAGGTCCAAGGACGGGGACAAGAAGGACGAGCTCGCCCTGAGCTGGGACGGGAGCGAGGGCAACGCCTATTCGCTGTCCTCAATCAGCTGGGCGCCGGATTCGCGGCGGCTGGCCGCCTATCGTGTCCGGCCCGGCTACAAGCGGCTCGTTCAGTACGTCGAGTCCTCGCCGGAAGACCAGCTCCAGCCCAAGGCCTTCACCATCAGCTACGCCAAGCCCGGCGACGCCCTCGACCTCGAGCAGCCCGTCGTTTTCGACCTCGAGGCCAAGACCAAGGTCGACGTCGAGAACGGCCTCTTCCCCAACCCGTTCGAGCTTTCCGAGCTCGTCTGGCGGAAGGACGGGCGCGCCGTGACCTTCGAGTACAACCAGCGCGGCCACCAGGTCTATCGGGTCATCGAAGCCGACCCGGCGACGGGGAAGGCCCGGGCCCTCATCAGCGAGGAGCCGAAGACCTTCTTCTGCTATTCGGGCAAGAAGTATCGCTACGACGTCGCCGACGGGAAGGAGATCGTCTGGATGTCCGAGCGCGACGGCTGGAACCATCTCTTTCTCTATGACGGCGCGACCGGCGCGGTCAAGAATCAGGTCACCAGGGGGAGCTGGGTCGTCCGCGGCGTCGACCGGGTCGACGAGGAGGCGCGCCAGGTCTTTTTCCGGGCCAGCGGCATGAACGCCGGCGAGGACCCGTATTTCGTCTATCCCTACAGGGTCAATCTCGACGGCACGGGCCTGACTCCCCTCGCCGACAAGGGCGCTAACCATGCCGTCACCTACTCGGCGGACGGGAAGTTCTTCGTGGACACGTCCTCGCGCGTGGACCTGCCTCCTGTCTGCGTCCTCCGGCAGGCCGCTGACGGAAAGGTCCTCATGGAGGTCGAAAGGGCCGACATCGCCGCCCTCGTCAAGGCCGGCTGGCGCGCCCCGGAGGTCTTCTCGGCCAAGGGCCGGGACGGCGCCACCGACATCTGGGGGGTCATCGTCAGGCCGATGAAGTTCGACAAGTCGAAGAAATACCCGGTCATCGAGAACATCTACGCCGGTCCGCAGGACTCCTTCGTCCCCAAGTCGTTCATGGCCTCGAACGGCATGATGTCGCTGGCCGAGCTCGGCTTCATCGTCGTCCAGGTCGACGGCATGGGGACCTCGAACCGGTCCAAGGCGTTCCACGACGTCTGCTGGAAGAACCTGGCCGACGCCGGCTTCCCCGACCGGATCCTGTGGCACAAGGCCGTGGCCGCGAAATACCCCTCGTACGACATCACCCGGGCCGGCATCTACGGCACCTCGGCCGGCGGCCAGAGCGCCATGGGCGCGCTGCTTTTCCATCCCGAGTTCTACAAGGTCGGCGTGGCCTCCTGCGGATGTCACGACAACCGGATGGACAAGATCTGGTGGAACGAGCAGTGGATGGGCTGGCCCCTCGGCCCCGAGTATGCCGCTTCCTCCAACGTCGACAACGCCTCGCGCCTCAAGGGCAAGCTTCTCCTGTTCGTCGGCGAGCTCGACACGAACGTCGACCCGTCGTCGACGATGCAGGTCGTCAACGCGCTCATCAAGGCCGGCAAGACCTTCGGCCTGCTCGTCCTGCCGGGGCAGAACCACACGAGCGGCGGCGATTACGGCGAGCGGGTGAGGCGCGATTTCTTCGTCCGTAACCTCCTCGGCATCGAGCCGCCGGACTGGAACGGGATCGACCAGAAGAAAACCTCGGGAACGCGGTGACGGCGGCGACAAATTTCGTCCGCGGACTTCGACTAAACTGACAGCTTTTGTTATTGAGGAGATCCGGGATCGGTGCCGCCGTGTTTTTTCCGTTCTTGCGCAAAGGTCCGGCCTCCCGCGTGTGTCCAAGGAGACAAAGGAAGCTAAATGGCGAGGCCAGCCGCTTGACAAATTCTCGCCGTGACCGATATAATAAGCGTGGGAAAGGGGTTTAGTTTTTTCATCGGCTATAAGGAGGATCCATGAGCCGAACACACCGCTGGTTGGCCGCGTGCGCCTTGGCAGTCGCGGGCGTCGCTGGCCTCGTCTTCCTCTCGGCGTGCAACGCCACGTCGACCACGGCCTCGGGCTCCGGCCGCCTGAACGTCCTCGTGACCGACGGTCCGACGGACGACTGGCAGCTCGTTCAGGTCCAGCTCAACTCCATCAGTCTCCGCAAGTCGGACGACCAGTCATGGGCCCAGGTCTGGACCGCGGACACGAACAACCCGACGACACTGAACCTCGTCGACCTCGCCGGCGTGGCCCAGATCCTGGGCAATACGACCATCGCGGCCGGCACCTATGACCGGCTGAAGCTCGTCATCAACAACGACACGACGACCATGAAGCTCGTTGCCGACGACGGGACGACGTATGTCTCGCCGAACATCAAGCTCGTCGACCCGAGCGGCAACGGCGAGATCAAGGTCGACATCAAGCCCGCCATCACCGTTTCCGACGGCGGCGTCGCCAACCTGCAGGTCGATTTCGACCTGGCCCACCCCCTGTCGATCACGGTCCTCAACGGCATGGCGATCGTCAACCTCCAGATCCGGCACCGGGCCGTGCCTCGCAACTTCAAGGACATCCAGTTCGCCCGGACGATCGGCAACGTGACCGACGCCGACACGACCAACAAGACGTCCTTCACGGTGACCCCGCTCGACGGCGGGTCGGCCCTGGCCTTCGGCGTCGACGGCAACACGATCTACGTCGACGTCGACGCCAACGCGGCCGGGAACTTCGACGCCCTGGCGGCCCTCAAGGGCTCGACGGACAAGGGCGCCCTCGTCGCCTCCAACATGAACTCCGACGGGACGCTCTACGCCCGCCGGGTCTGGTACGGCACGATCGCCAGCCTGCCCACGTTCACGCCCGAGGGCCTCGTCCGGCGCGTCGGCGACAACTGGATCAAGGTCTTCAACAAGGACACGACTCAGACGACGAACTCCGGCCGCCACCTGTGCAATTGGGGGGCGGACGTCATCTTCGTCAACGACGCCACGGTCTGGACCTTCCATGACACGATCTCGATGGGCACCGGCGCCACGGTCCTCCAGTACATTCGCCGCGGCTTCCGCGTTTCCGTCGTCTATGTCGATGCCACGGCCGCTGTCAAAACGGCCGCCTCGATCAACGTCCAGAGCGCCCATGACGAGGGCGATATCCGCACCGTTTCGACGACGGGGATCACCTTCGGCGGCGGCGACTACGGCAAGTGCTGGGTCCCCGCCCTGCCGACCAACGCCCAGACGGCATACAACCACGAATGGCCGTACAGCACGGTCGCCGATCACGCCTTCTCCTGGTGGTTCTTCGGCCTGCCGTCCTCGGCCTCCACGAACACGCAGGACCTCGCCGACACGGTCAACCAGGCCAAGACGGCCAACCTCCGGGTCTTCGCCCGGGCCGACCTCTACTGGGATGTCACGGCCAACGCCAACACCGGCGGGTGGGTCGTGGAGAGCCTCGTCCTCGCCCCCGAGAAGCTGCGCGAACCGACCAAGATCACGTCTGACTCTATGGTACGCGCCGGGAAAATGATCAACCCGGCACCCAAGCGGCAGTTGTGCCCGACACAGCCGCCGATCACGGGCAAGTCCAAATCCACCAGTTGATCGCGGTAAAACGTTTTGATTGGCCGCGGCACTAGATTATAGTCAGTGAACGTCGAGCCGGCGCCGATGAAGGTGTCACGCCCCACCACGCACATCTGCAAGCACGTGTTTTGCGCAACCATGGAATTCTCCATCAGAGTAGTCATAAACAGGGAAGCTCGAAAAGGCAGGAAACAACC
>JBBISK010000098.1:0-8576 GCA_037441295.1 Candidatus Aminicenantota bacterium
CAAAATTATCCAACAAGTTAGAAGACCTTAGAAAAGCAACGTCCGGACAGGCCTGACGTGTCCCCTCTTTTCTTATCATTGCAAACGCCCGATAAAATGGGTAAGCTTTGAAAAACCGAGGAGGCCCGCCATGACGATGACCAGCCGCGAGCGCCTGGACGCCGCCCTCAACCACCGCGAGCCCGACCGCATCCCCGTCGATTTCAACGGCACGGCCGTCACCGGCATGCACGTCAATTGCGTCATCGGCCTCCGCGAACATTACGGGCTCGGAAAGCGCCTGGTCAAAGTCCATGAACCCTACCAGATGCTCGGCTGGATCGACGAGGACCTTCAGCACGCGCTCGGCATCGACGTCGAAGGGGTGTGGGGCGTCGAGACGCTCTTCGGCTTCCGGAACGAGAATTGGAAGCCCTGGCGCATGGACGACGGGCGCGAGGTCCTCGTCTCGGAACACTTCCAAGTGACCCGGGACACGAACGGCGACACGCTGATCTATCCCCGGGGCGACCGGTCGGCGCCGCCCTCCGGCCGCCTGCCCAGGAACGGGTTCTTCTTCGACACCATCATCCGCCAGGAGCCTATCGAAGAGTCGCGGCTCGACCCGGTGGACAATTTCGAGGAGTTCGGGCCGATCTCGGACGAGGCCCTCGATTATTTCGACAGGTCGAGCAAGCGGGCCGAGGCCACGGGCCGCGGCGTCATCGCCAACTTCGGCGGCACGGCCCTGGGCGACATCGCCCTCGTCCCGGGGCCCTTCCTGACGCACCCCAAGGGCATCCGGGACGTCGAGGAATGGTACGTCTCGACCCTGACCCGCAAGCCCTACGTTCACACTGTCTTCGAGAAGCAGACGGAAATCGCCCTGGCCAACCTCGAGCGCATCCGCGCCCGGGTCGGCGACAGGGTCCAGGCCGTCTTCATCTGCGGCACGGACTTCGGGACGCAGCGGTCGACCTTCTGCTCGCCGGCGACCTTCCGCGAGCTCTACCTCCCGTACTACCGGCGGGTCAACGACTGGATCCACGCGTACACGGCCTGGAAGACGTTCAAGCACTCGTGCGGTGCCGTGCGAACCCTCATCCCGGGCTTCATCGACAGCGGCTTCGACATCCTCAACCCCGTCCAATGCTCGGCCGCCGGAATGGAGGCCGAGGGGCTCAAGGCGGACTTCGGCCGGGACCTCGTCTTCTGGGGCGGCGGCGTTGATACGCAGAAGACGCTCGCCTTCGGCACCCCCGAGGATGTCCGGGCCGAGGTCCTGCGGCGGTGCGAGGTCTTCGGCAGGGGGGGCGGGTTCGTCTTCAACGCCGTCCACAACATCCAGGCCAATGTCCCCGTCCGGAACATCGTCGCCATGTTCGATGCGGTCAGGGAATTCAATGGGGCGGCCTAGAGCGCTCACAAAGCGGAAAGGCCCTCGGGGATGGCCTCCTCTCCAGAGTGCGGCTTGCGCTAAGCCGCACATGACGTTCCGGCCATTCCCCTTCGGCCCTTTCGAGGCTTCAAGAGGGACGGTGCCGGGTGCCGTCCGAAAGCCCCCGTTTGGAGGGGGACCCGTGCCGTTCCGTTGCGGAACGGTATGGGGGAACCGGGACAGGTTCCCGGGGGTCGGGGGATAAGGGTGACCCCGGAACCGCCCCTGCAGCCTGGGAGCTACGGCGGGGGACCGTCCCTCTTTGGTTCTGCGGAAGCCGGCAGCCGGCGTCATTCCGTCTTCTTCGGCCGGCCGACGCGGCCGATGAAGAGCGAGAGGACGAAGAGGATGCCGGCCATGAGCAGGGCGATCTTCAGACCGGCCTGGACCCCTCCGCTGGCGCTGACGTCGCCAATCCATTTCGGCACGAACGTCCCGCCGAGCAGGCCGACGGCGAAGATGATGCCGAAGATGCTGCCGTAGAGGGCCGGCTCGAACTTGGCGAAGGTCACGCCGACGATGGTCGGGAAGATCGGGGCGAAGGCCAGCCCGGTCAGCAGGATGGCGGCCACGGCAAGGGCCGGGCTCTTGGTCACGATCATACCGACGATGGCGACGACCGAGAGGATCGAGGCCGCGGTGATGACTTTGGCCCCCATGGCCGTCAGATTCTTCATGGTCGAGGCCAGGAACCGCCCGACCATCATGGCCACGCCGAAGAGCGAGAGGGCCAGGCCGGCCTTGACCGCCGCGCCCGTGACGGCGTCGCCGCCCAGGAGCTCGGTCATGAGCTTCTTGATCCAGGTGGCCATCGAGACCTCGAGCGACATGTAGCAGATGAGGGCCAGCCCGGCCAGGAGGACGGCCGGCTTGGCCAGGAGCTTGACGGCCATCGAGAACTTGTAGCCGGTCGCGGCCGGCGGGAACTTCGTGGCCAGGGTGAAGACGAAGAAGACGAGGACGAGAGCGCCGATGATCGCCGCGGAAGTGCCGTAGCTCAGGTGCATCGACTTGAGGAAGAGCGTGACGAGGAGGGGTGTCAGGACGTAGCCCAGGCCGAAGAAGGCGTTGCCCAGGTTCGAGGCCCGGGCCGGGTCCTTGCCCTGGAACAGGACGATGGGGATGAGCGTGTTGCCGACGGTGTTGAGGCACATGGCCCCGACGCCGAGGAGGATGCAGGCCAGCCGGACGAAGGAGTAGCCCGGGGCGAAGGCGAGCACGAACAAGCTCGCGGAGGTGACCAGGAAGCCCGCGATGGCGATGGGCTTGTAGCCGAGCTTGTCGGTGAGCGGGCCGATGATGAGCTGGACGATGCAGCAGGTCAGGAACAGGGCCATGACGAGCGAGCCGAACTGGCCCTCGTTGATCTTGAGGGCCGCCATCAGCTCGACCGAGATCGAGCCGAGGATGATGAAGCAAATGGCGACCGAGAAGACCGCCATGAGCGCTACGACGGCCGTCATCTTTTTCATGGTTTTCCCCCTGGTGGTGAGATTCGAGGCGACTGCGCCATGCGAGCCTGAACATACCACCGCTGCGGAATCTTTGTCAACGTTTCGGATGGGGTTATCGGATGGGGTCATATCGGATGGGGTCAGGTCTACTTTCTATCAGTGGACTGATAGAAAGTAGACCTGACCCCTTCTTGGGATTATCGCGAGGGCGACGAGCCGTCAGGCCGCGGCTTTGGGCCTGAGCGGGAGCTCCTGGACCGCGTCGGGCGGCGCGTTGACCTTGGCCGCGACCGAGGCCGGGCCCTTGATGTCCTCGCCGCTCAGGATGTGGACGTCGAGCAGGCCCTCGGAATGGAAGCCGGTCCGCAGGAAGTTCATCTCGGCCAGCGACACGCTCCACGCGTGGAGCCAGACCTCGAGCTCCTTGCGCTGCTGGGGCGTCCCCTGGAAGTGGACGGCCAGCTTGATCGGGCTCGCCGGCCGCGCCGCGCCCGCCTTGGGCTCGCCGAAGAGGTAGACGGCCCGCACGCCCCAGCGCTCGGCGTCGCAGTGGAAGGCGATCTGCTCGGCCATCCGCCGCCGCCAGCCGGCGTGGTCGCCGTCCTCGCGCCGCGTCGCCGCCGCCTGCTCGAAGGACGCCCGCAGGGCCGCGCTCGGGTCGGCCAGCATGGCCACGGCTTTTTCCCGGTCGGCGTTCATCAGGACCCGCAGGACCTTGCCCCCCGTCGACTCCGGAACGTTGATGACCCGGAGCGTCCGCCCCAGCCGCGCGTATTCCGGCAGGAGCTCGCTGAGCCTGTTCGAGGCCCCGAGGAGGAAGGCCTCGTTGAACTTCACCCCGGCGTCATCGGGGTAGAGGGGGAGGTAGCGGATGCCCGACTCGACCAGGTCCTGGAAGAAGTGCGTCCCGAACGAGACGTCGGGGACGTAGTTGCCTTTCTTTCGGGCGACCTCGATGATCATGGCCGCGTTGTTGATGTCCGAGTAGGTCACCCGCACGCCCAGCCGGATGTCCCCGCGGCTGCCCCACCGGCCCGGCCCCATGAGGATGAACCGGCGCCGCGGCAGGGCCTTGTTGAGGCGCCCCACGGCCTCGCCGACCGAGGCCATCTCCGCGGCCTCGGCGATCTCCCCGTACGCCTCCGGGTGGACGTAGACGACGTGTGTGATATCGGCGACCTTGCCGTTCGAGACGAAGCGGTTGGCGGTGAAGAGGAGGTCCTCCTCGGCGATGTTCGAGGGGATCTCCATGGCCACGTCCTCGCCCGAGTGGCTCTGGGGCCGGCACTGGAGAAGGTAGAAATCGCGGCCGTCGTGCGCGAACTCGATGTCGACGGGGAAGCCGAGCGAGGCCTCGAGCGTCTTGAGGATGGCCTCGAGCTGCCCCATGAACGGGCTGCCCGTGATCAGCCCGTCGAAGGTGACGACGGCCCGGACCTTGCCGAAGTCCGTGGCCAGCCCCATCGGCCGCTGGAGAAGGCCGTCGCGGTAGATGGAGATGACGCTCCCCAGGGCCGGGTAGCCGGCGCCGATCTCCTCGAGGAGCTCCAGGAATTCCCGGGTCTCGAAGCTGTTTCTCTCGAGGTCGATGACGTCGATCTTCTTCGGCGAGTAGCGAACGACCTCGTCGAGCGAGACGTTGACGCGGAGGTTCGGCTGGCTGGGCGCGACGAGGATGGGGTAGTCGTCGCTGACCCGGTCCACGGCCCGCGTCCCGAGCCCGGGGACGAGCCGGAGCAGCCCGTCCTCGCGACGGATGCGCGACGACCAGCGGAACTCGTTCCGGCTGAAGGCGACGCCGGCGTAGGCGGGGAAGTAGTACTTCCCGACCCGCCGGCCGACGACCTCCTGGATCATGATCCCCATCTCCTCGTAGTAGTCGAGGAGGCCGCGCTCGGCCCGGTACTGGATGGGGTCGGGGCTGAAGATCGAGGCGTAGACCTCGGCCACGGCGTCGAGGAGGGCCTCCAGGCGCTCCTTCTTGCCGCCCTGGTTGGCCAGAAAGAGGCTCTTGTACTTGCCGGCGAAGGCGCTCCCCAGCCGGTCCTCGAGGAGGCTCGAGCTGCGGACGATGAGCGGCACGTCGCCGAGGTCGTCCAGGGCGAGCGACAGCCCCTTGACCATCTCCTGGGGGAAGGAGCAGTTCTTGAAGACCTGGACGAGATGGGGATACTCCTGCCGGACCTCCTCGATGTCCTTGTACTTCTGCTCGATGACCTCGTCGAGGTCGTTGTGCTGGAGGAAGGCGATGATGCCGTCGGAGGTGATGTACCAGGTCTTGGGCATCTTGACCTCGCCGACCTCCTTGACCCGGCGCTTGGCCTGGCGAAGGATGCGGGCGGCCAGGAAGAGGCCGAAGCTCTTGCCGCCGAGCTTGCCATGGCTGCCCGGGGGGAAGATGATCCGCTCCATGAGGCCGACGAAGTCGTCGAGCTCGATGTACTTCTTGGCGACGTTGATGAGCTCGAGCTGTTCCGTGAAGAGGCGCCTGATGAGGGCGACCCGGACGCTGTCCGAGGTCGACCGCGGCAGCTTGAGGCCCTGGGGGATGAGGCGCTGGTAGCGGCGGATGCCCTCGAGGACCTCGGTCAGCGAGGCGTAGACGTTCTCCAGGGCCTTGACGGCGCTCGTCGAGCGGTCCTCGTCGATCCACTTCTGGATGCGGGCCATGATGTCTTCGTCGGAGAGATTGGCCGAGGCGATGGCGAAGGTCTCGTCGCTGAGCTTGATGAACCGCTCGAGGCTGCCCCGCTCGAGCGGCGCGTTGGGCTCGCCGGCCGCGTCCCCGGCCTCACGATCCTCGCCGTAGCGGTGGAGGAGGACCCGGGCCTCGCTGACCCCGCGCCAGCCGAGGTGGTTCATCATCTTGCGGGAGACGCGGACGAAGAGGTTGGGGTCGGTGTTGCGGAGGAGGTCCAGGGCGACGCGCCAGGCGGCCCGCTCGTCCTTCGCCGCGCGCCGGTCGTCGGTCATCTGCTGGAACATCCGGCTCAGGCGCTGATGGAGGATGAAGTGGCCGATGCGGTCGGCGATCGTCTGGACGAGCTTGACCTCGCCCTGGAGGAAGGGTCCGCTTTCGCTCTCCGGCGTCGGCCGCCGGTAGGAGACGCAGAGCCGGCCGACGAGGGCGTCCCGGACACGAATGTCGGAGCACTGGACTTGGGGCGTGTCCTCGAAACCGGGCGACTCGAAGGTGTCCGTGCCGTGGACGATCCGGGCCTGACAGCGGTCGGGGAACTGCCAGCCGGGCGGGATGGCCTCGATGATGCGGCGGAAGAGCTCCTCGAGGGGGCGGTCGAACTGGCTGAGGATCTCCTCGATCTTATAGAGACAGCTCAGCTCCTTCGCCCGCTCGTGGAGGGTCGAGAAGAGCGTGTTGACCGCGGCCGGGGCCTTGGGCTCGCTCATGCCCCCTTATCTTAAACCCAGCCGCGATCTTTGCAAGCGTTGGCGACCCGGCTGACGGCGATGACGTAGGCCGCGTCCCGCATGTAGAGCTTGCGGGTCCGGGCCAGCTCGCTCACGGCCAGGAAAGCCGCCGTCATCTTCTCGTCGAGCCGCTGCAGGACCTCTTCTTTGGTCCAGAAGTAGTTCATGTTGCACTGGACCTGCTCGAAGTAGCTGCAGGTGACGCCGCCGGCGTTGGCCAGGAAGTCCGGGATGACGAAGATGCCGCGGCTCTTGATGACCGCGTCGGCCTCGGGGGTCGTCGGGCCGTTGGCGCCCTCGGCGATGACCTTGACCCGCAGGCCGATCTTCTTGACCGTTTCGGCGTTGACCTGGTTCTCGATGGCGCAGGGGAGGAGGATGTCGACATCCTGCTCGATCCAGGCGTCGGCCGGCAGGCGCTTGTAACCGAGGGACTCGGCCTTGGCCTTGTCGATGCCGCCGAAGTTGTCGGTCACGGCCAGGAGCTCCTCGAGGCTGACGCCGCTCTTCTTGAGGTAGGTGTAGGAGGCCTGGTCCTTCTGGTCCCAGCAGGAGACGCAAACGACTTTGCCGCCGAGCTTCGTATAAAGCTGGATGGCGTACTGGGCGACGTTGCCGAAGCCCTGGACGGCCGCCGTCGTCTTCTCGATCGGGATCTTCATCTCATTGAGGGCCTCGCGGAGGGTGTGGACGAGGCCGTAGCCGGTGGCCTCGGTCCGGCCGAGCGAGCCGCCCATGCCTACGGGCTTGCCGGTGATGAACCCGGGATACTTGGCGCCCTTGATGGCCTCGAACTCGTCGAGCATCCAGAGCATGTGCTGGGGGTTGGTCATGACGTCGGGGGCCGGAACGTCGCGGAGGTTGCCGACGTCGTTGGCCAGGACCCGGATCCAGCCCCGGCAGAGCCGTTCCTGCTCGCGGGGGGAGAGGTCGTGCGGGTCGCAGATGACGCCGCCCTTGCCGCCGCCGAGCGGGATGTCGACGACGGAGCACTTCCAGGTCATCCACATGGACAGGGCCCGGACGGTGTCGATCGTCTCCTGCGGGTGGAAGCGGATGCCGCCCTTGCAGGGCCCGCGGGCGTCGTTGTGCTGGCAGCGGTAGCCGCGGAAGACGCGGACGCTGCCGTTGTCCATCCGGACGGGGATCGAGAAATGGTATTCACGGAGGGGCTGCCGGAGCAGCGCCCGGGTGGGTTGGTCGAGCTCGAGGAGGTCCGCGACACCGTCGAACTGTTTCTGGGCCATCTCGAACGGGTTAAATCCTTTGGTCGCCATAAGATACTCCCTTCTCATGATGAAGTATTATTGCATGCTGAGATGCAACAGTGCCGCCAAACGCGACTAAAAATTATAGTCCCGCGGGGCGGAATATTCAAGTCGTCCGGCGGGGCGCGGCGAGCCCGGGATTAGGGGAAATTCGGGGAAATGACCCAATTCTCTCGAATTGGGATCGTGCCCCCAGAATTCCGTCGGGGGAGAGCGGTCGGTGATCGGGTGGCGGGGACGATAAGCGGATGGCGACGGGGACTATCCCCGGAGGGGACTGTCCCTCTTTATGAGTCGAGCGATAGATAGACGGACTTCCGGTGCCCGATCCTGACGACGAGGATGACAAGGGCGTCCTTTTCTTTCTTGAAAACAACCCGGTAGCCGCCGATTATGGGTGCTCAAATATTGATAAACAATAAAATATTCTTGACAAACGGCATTTGTGGATATATATTGATTATCGATAAACAACTGTTAGGGAGGTCCAGATGACGGAAGACAAATCCCTCGGCGTTGCGCCGGTCGTCAAAGCGCTCAGGATCACGCTCATCACGCTGCTCATCCTATACGGCCTGGTTTTTGTCGGCGGCGCGGTGGCCTTTGTCGTTCTCGTGCTGCCGCCCTTCGCGCTCCGGCCGTGCCCCGCCCTTTGGGACGAGATCAAGGTCGTCGTCGACAAGGTGCTGACCGGGCCGGTCTATTTCTACATCGCCTACTGCATCTTCAAGCTCATTGGCCTGATCTCGCGCGGCGAGCCGTTCAGCCCGGCCAGTCCGAAGCACATCCGCCGGATCGGCTACTCCGTGTTCGGCCTGGCGCTGCTCCACGCCGCGGCCTCCGCGATCGGGGAGTTCAATACTCCCGGCGTTTCCGTTAATATCACCGACGCCGCTATCCGCATCCTCTACAACGGCCTCAGCCCACTCCTCGTCGGGTTCGGATTCCTGGTCATCGCCAAGGTCATCGAGGTCGGGGTCTCGCTCAAGCAGGACCAGGACCTGACCG
>JBBISK010000099.1:0-8548 GCA_037441295.1 Candidatus Aminicenantota bacterium
TAGCGCCCAGTACCCCAAGAATGCATGGAGCCACTTGCGCATGTTGTGTCTATCGACTGGAAGCAATACTCACCTCTCTCACGCCGGCTCTTCTATACATAGCGGTTAACTCACTCTTATATAAATAGAAGGCTCTTGGTCTTTTACGTTGCACCGTAAACATCGTGCCTTGGGCCCTCCCAATTCGAGCGTTAACGCCCCCCTATTGCTTATTTACATAAGCCACTATGCTAGCTGCTAAGTCTGCGACAGCTTCCCAAAGCCTCTGTTCAAAATCCTCAATAAGTGTTAGGGTTTCCCACACCATTTTCATTGTCACGGCCCAATCATAGGCCGGATCATCCACCGCCAGATTGGACATATGTTCAGAATCATAACCGGCATGGGAATATGAGTCCTGAATCACATGGAGGTATTTCCCAAATTCTTTGGGATCAAGCGTAGTCCTACAGATGATTCTCGCGTTTTCAATCTCAAGTATAGTGGGGAAATGCCAGTACCTCCTTAAATCAGCGCTAAAAAACCCTGCCCCTGTGGAAGCTGTCCAAAAAATATTATCGACGCTCATATCAGCTTCAGCGATAATGCGCGCAAGTCCATCAGAAAGACCGGCGAACTTTGCTATCTTATAAGTATAAGCACCGTGAACTGTGGTCGTCCACCACCTTCCGGTCGGATCGTAGGTCGTCACTGGACTGTTTCCGGCAAGGGAATAAAGATTCCACATCTGCGGCATGTTAACCGCCCTATCTAATATTATGGTCGGATCCGCTGAAATAAACCTATACTGGCTCCTGTCATAATACCTCGTCCCGAAGTAATCAAGTTGGGACTCTCCGTCGCGCTCCTTGCCGGAGAACTTGGGCACGGGGTCAAAGGTGGGCACTCCCCACGTCTTCTGAATTCCCCCATAGGGATCATGAGCCGCTGCATAGACCACCGCCCCCGTGCCATCCGTCACAATCCTCGTAGAGTTGATTTGGTCCGAGGTGTAATAGTAGTACTGGGACGAGGCCGGATCGTACTCCGCGATGAGCTGGTTGCCCATGTAGATATAGTCCCTTACGCAAACCCCAGAGGTATTGTACTCGGCGAGGAGCTTCCCATCAAAGGAATAGATTCGGTGTCCTGAGTGACTCGTCTTGAGATGCCTTGCTCTTCACTCTCGATGATATCCTGTCTCGTAAACCAGCCGCCCTTCCCCGGGAAGACTGAGTTCTCGTACTTGTTGAAATCATCCTTGACGAGGGTCTGGAGGATGGGTTCTTCCGTGCCCTGCGGAGTGGCGCTCTTGTCCCGGAACTTGATCACCAAGTCATCCAGCCAGAGCTTGACCGGCAGGTCCATCCCCCCTTGCACCGAAACCTCGGGGGAGGCATTGACCTTGAGTTCCGTGCTCAAGAGGACGCTGTTTGAGCTGATGTTCTCAACTCGCCGGGAACTTCTGGAAATTCGTGTAGGGCTATATATATGGTGCAAACCGGGGGGAATGCCCCCAGAACTAGACGGCCGAGAAGAATGCAATCAATGGGGCCCGCCTTTGGGCTCGATGTCAATTCTCTGAAAGGGTGACTTGTGTGGGGAAGTCCGGCGGAAGACCGATTAGCTGCTAGTAATCCACGGACACCGAGTTCTCACCGAGGAGCGCTTCGATCTTTTTCAGCAGGTCGTCGGTCGGCGCGACCTTCTGGACCTCGACGCTCCGGGCCACGACCCGGTAGGAGTGGGGGGTCTCGAGCTCGAAGAAGACGGGGCAGCGGCCCTCGTGGGCGTCGAGGATCGATTTGAGCTCGCTGATCGTCGCCTCCTCGAGCCCCGGCAGGAAGACGCGGACGACGACGCGCTTGGCCTGGGTCTCGAAGGCGTCGGCCAGCGGCGTCGCCTGGCTGAGCGTGATGCGCCGGTTCTCGCCCTCCCCCTGGTATCTCCCCTTGACCAGGACGAGCTGGCCCTCCCTCAGGTAGGCGCCGTGCTTGCCGAAGGCCTCGGGGAAGGCGACGACCTCGATCCGCCCGGTCATGTCCTCGAGGACGAAGGTCGCCATCCGTTCGTCCTTCTTCGTCCGCAGCGGCTTGACCGAGGCGACGATGCCGGCGACGCGGATGTCCTTGTCGAAGTCGCGGTCGTCGTCGAGCTCGCCCAGGCTGTGAGAGACGAGCTTGCGGAGGCGATCCTTGTACTGGGCCAGCGGGTGCCCGGTGACATAGAAGCCGAGGGCGTCCATCTCGTAGGAAAGGACGTGGGACTCGTCCCACTCGCGCATCTCCTGGACCTCCTGGGGGATGGGCGGGGTCTCGACGACGCTCCCGCCGAAGAGGAGGTTCTGGCGGGCGACCTTGGCCTTCTGGACATCGTGGCCGAACTCGATCATCCGGTCGAGCATGTGGAAGCACTGCGAGCGCCTCCAGCCCAGGGAATCGAAGGCGCCGGCCTTGATCAGGCTCTCGATGGCCTTGCGGTTGAGGACCTTCGTGTCGTGGTCGAGGAACAGGTCGAAGGGCGAGCGGAAGGGGCCGTTCTTCCGGCGGATGGCGAGGATCTCCTCGACCGCGGCTTGGCCGACGTTCTTGACCGCGGCCAGGCCGAAGCGGATGTCCCCGCCCTCGACGGTGAAAGGGAACTCGCTCTTGTTGATGTCGGGCGGCAGGACCGTGAGGCCCATGTCGTGGCACTCGCCGATGTACTTGACGACCTGCGGCGTCGCCCCCCGCTCGGCCTCGGACGTCAGCAGCGCGGCCAGGAAGTGCTCGGGGTAATGGGCCTTGAGGTAGGCCGTCTGGTAGGCGAGCAGGGCGTAGACGGCGGCGTGGGACTTGTTGAAGCCGTACTCGGCAAACTCCTTGATCTGCTCGAAGATCTTGTCGGCCTTGGAGGCGGCGATGCCCTTCTTCTTGGCCCCCTGAAGGAACTTCTGCTTCTGGGCCTTCATCGTCTCCTTGTCCTTCTTGCCCATGGCCTTGCGCAGCAGGTCGGCCCCGGCCAGGGTGAACCCGGCCAGGTCGGTGGCGATCCGCATGACCTGCTCCTGGTAGACGATGATGCCGCGCGTCTCGCGGAGGACGGGCTCGAGCTGGGGCAACTCGTAGGCGATCCGCTCGGGGTGGTTCCGGCGGTGGATGAACTCGTCGGTCATGCCGCTCTTGAGCGGCCCGGGCCGGTAGAGGGCGTTGAGGGCGATGAGGTCGCGGAACTGCTCGGGCCGGAAGCGGCGGAGGAGGTCCTTCATGCCCGGGCTCTCGAACTGGAAGACGCCGTCCGTGTTGCCCGCCTGGAAGAGCTCGAAGGTCCGGGCGTCGTCGAGGGGCAGGCCGTTGACTTCGATCTCCTCGTGCTTGTCCGCCCTGATGAGGCCGAGGGCGTCGTCGATGACGGTCAGGTTCCGCAGCCCGAGGAGGTCCATCTTGAGCAGCCCGAGGGCCTCGACGTCGCCCATCGCGTACTGGGTCGTGATCTCGCCCTTGGCCGACTGGTAGAGGGGCATAAATTCGACGAGGGGCTTGGTCGCCGATGACGATGCCCGCGGCGTGGATCGACGGGTGGCGGACCTGGCCCTCGATCCGCTGGGCGATGGCCAGGAGCTGGGCGATCTTTGAGTTCCGGTCCCTGAGCTCGCGCAGCTCGGGCACGTTCTTCAGGCCCTCGGCGATGGTCGAGTCCGGCCCGAACGGGATCATCTTGGCCACCCGGTCGACCTCGGGCAGGGGCACCTCGAGGACGCGGCCGACGTCGCGGATGGCGCCCCGCGCCGCCATCGTCCCGAAGGTGATGATCTGAGAGACGTTCTCCTGGCCGTACTTGCGGGTCACGTACTCGATCATCTCGCCGCGCCGCCGGCCGCAGAAGTCCATGTCGATGTCGGGCAGGCTGATGCGTTCGGGGTTGAGGAATCGCTCGAAGAGGGGGTCGACCTCGGTGATCTCGAGGGCGTAGGCGAGGAGGCTGCCGGCGGCCGAGCCGCGGCCCGGCCCGACCGGGATGCCCTTCTCGCGGGCGGCCTTGAGCAGGTCCCAGACGATCAGGAAATAGCCCTCGAAGCCCATCTGCCGGATGAGCTTGATCTCACGCTTCAGCCGGTCCTCGTACTCCGCCTCGGAGTGGGCGGGCTCGACGCGTCCGGCCCGGGCCGCCCGCGCCTCCATCCGCCGCCGGAAGCCCTCCCAGGCCACCGACTCGAAATATTCGCTCAGGGCCGTGCCCTCGGGCGGGGTGAAATTCGGCAGGAAATACTTCTTGGTGGGGAAATCGAACTCGCAGCGGGCGGCGATGCGGAAGCTGTTCTGGAGGGCCTCGGGCGTCTCCGGAAAGAGGGCGCGCATCTCCTCGCCGGACTTGAAGTAGAACTGGTCGGACGAGAATTTCAGCCGGTCCGGGTCGGAGATCTTCTTGTTCGTCTGGATGCAGACGAGGACGTCCTGGCTCTCCGCGTCCTCCCGGCGGGCGAAGTGGATGTCGTTCGTGGCGACGAGCGGGAGGTCGAGCCGTCCGGCCAGGCCGACGAGAAGCGGGTTGACGGCCTTCTGGTCGGGGATGCCGTGGTCCTGGAGCTCGACGTAGAAGCCGTCCTTCCCGAAGATCGAAGCGTACTCGCGGGCCGCGTCCTCGGCCTTCTCGACGAAGCCCCGGGTGAGCCAGGCACAGAGCTCGCCCTTGAGGCAGGCCGAGAGCCCGATGAGCCCCTCGGCGTGGGCCGTGAGCAGCTCCTTGTCGACCCGCGGGCGGTAGTAGAAGCCCTCGAGATAGCTCTGCGTCAGGAGCCGGCAGAGGTTCCGGTAGCCCTGCCTGTTCCGGACGAGGAGGATGAGATGGAAATGGTGGATGTCGTTCGCCGCCCCGGGCTTCTTGTCGAAGCGGCTGCCCGGCGCGACGTAGACCTCGCAGCCGAGGATGGGCTTGACGCCGCGGGCCTTGGCCTCCTTGAAAAATTGGACGGCGCCGAAGATGTTGCCGTGGTCGGTGATGGCCACGGCCGGCATGTTGTTCCGGACGGCCGCCTCGACCAGGTCCGCCACCTTCAGGGCGCCGTCGAGGATGCTGTACTCGGAATGGTTGTGGAGGTGAACGAACGTCGGTTCCATCGATCCCTTTCCCCGAAAGGCGGCGCGGCGCCGTGCGGGCCGCCGGCTATTCCCACTCGATCGTCCCGGGCGGCTTGGTCGTGATGTCGTAGACGACCCTGTTGACGCCAGGGACCTCGTTGACGATGCGCGTCGAGATCCGCGAGAGGAGGCGCGGCGCGGCCGGGTACCAGTTGGCCGTCATGCCGTCCGTGCTCTGGACGAGGCGGACCGCGGCGACCCGCTGGTAGGTCCGCTGGTCGCCCATGACCCCGACCGACCGCACCGGGAGAAGGACGGCGAAGGCCTGCCAGAGCTTCTTGTAGAGCCCGGCCCGGCGGACTTCGAAGATGACGATGTCGTCGGCCGCGCGAAGGATGTCCAGGCTCTCGCGGTCGATCTCGCCGACGACCCGGACGGCCAGCCCCGGCCCGGGGAAGGGGTGCTGGTGGATGAACTCCTGGTCGACGCCGAGCTCCAGGGCCAGGGCCCGGACCTCATCCTTGAAGAGCTCCCTGAGGGGCTCGATGAGCTTGAAGCGGAGCCCCTTGGGCAGCCCGCCCACGTTGTGGTGGGACTTGATGACCGAGGACGGCCCCTTGACCGGGTTCGACTCGATGACGTCCGGGTAGATCGTCCCCTGGGCCAGGAACTGAGCGCCGCCGATCCGCGTCGCCTCCCGCTCGAAGAGATGGATGAAGAGCCGGCCGATCGTCTTTCGCTTCCTCTCCGGGGCGCTGACGCCGCGGAGCTTGTCGAGGAACAAGTCCGAGGCGTCGATGCCGATGACCTTGAGGGCGAACTTGTGCCGGAAGGCCTCCATGAGGGACTCGTACTGGCCCTTGCGGAGGAGCCCGTTGTCGATGAAGACGCAGACGAGCCGGTTCCCGATGGCCCTGTGGATGATGAGCGAGGTGACGAGGGAGTCGACGCCGCCGGAGAGGCCGCAGATGACCTTCCGCGTCCCGACCATCTCCCGGATCTCCGCGACCTTGCGCTCGATGAAGGACGACATGTTCCAGTCGGCCTCGAGCCCGGCCAGGTGGAAGAGGAAGTTAGACAGGATCTTCTGGCCTTCCCTGGTGTGGATGACCTCGGGGTGGAACTGGACGCCGAAGAAGCGGCGCTTGCGGTTCTCGATGACGCCCGCGCGGGTGTTGGCCGTGCTCCCGGTGATGACGAAGCCGGGCGGGACCTTCTCCAGCCGGTCCCCATGGCTCATCCAGACCTGCTCGCAGTTCTTGACCTTGGCCAGGAGGCCGGAGCGGTCGAGGACGCGGAGCGAGGCGAAGCCGTACTCGCGCTCCTTGGCCGGGATGACCTCGCCGCCCAGGATGTAGGCCATGAGGTGGACGCCGTAGCAGATGCCGAGGACGGGCACGCCGAGGTCGAAGATCCCCTTCGGCGGGTGCGGCGCCCCTTTTTCGTAGACGCTTTGCGGGCCGCCGGACAGGACGAGGGCCGAAGGTCCGGCCTCGCGGATCGCGGCGAGCGGCGTCGAGAACGGCAGGATCTCGGAATAGACGCCCAGCTCGCGGATCTTGCGGGCGATGAGCTGGGTGTACTGCGACCCGAAATCGAGGATGAGGACCTTGTGCATGGAGTGATTCTAGCAGACCGGTGGGGGAGATTCAATCGGCGTGGCGGTCGGTCCGGCAGGTCCCCGCGCAACCGCCACCCGCGCCGTGGGGGGACGCCGTTTGTGGTAAACTAGGAGGGAATTTGCGCAGGAGTTACGACCATGGAATGGGAAGATCTCGCCAGGGAACTCAGTCAGACGACGGACACGAAGATCGTCCTTCTCGTCATGGACGGCGTCGGCTCCCTGCCCGCCGACGGCCGCTCCGAGCTCGAGGCGGCGCGCAAGCCGAACCTCGACGCGCTGGCCAAGCGGGCCGTCTGCGGCCTCTCCGACCCGGTCTTCATGGGCATCACCCCGGGGAGCGGGCCGGCCCACCTAGCCCTCTTCGGCTACGACCCGCTCAAGTATCAGCTCGGCCGCGGCATCCTCGAGGCCCTCGGCTCGGGCGTCGAGGTCGGCCGGAACGACCTCGTCGCCCGCGGCAACTTCGCCACCCTTAGGGGCGGGCTCATCTCGGACCGCCGGGCCGGCCGCATCCCGACCGAGGAGAACGTCCGCATCTGCGGCGAGCTCAACGCCCGCCTGCCGAAGCGCGACGGCGTCGAGATCAAGGTCTTCCCGGGCAAGGAGCACCGCTTCGTGGCCCGCTTCACGGCCGAGGGCCTCTCCGACGCCCTGACCGACGCCGACCCCCAGAAGGATGCGAAGCCGCGTCTTCCAACGAGCCCCGTGACACCCGAGGCCGCCAAGGCCGCCGCGGTCGTCAACCGCTTCCTCGACGACCTGACCGAGGTCCTCAAGGCCGAGCCCAAGGCCAACACGGCCCTCCTCCGCGGCTTCTCCAAGTTCCCCCATCTGCCGACGATGCAGGAGCTTTTCCGGCTCCGGCCGGCGGCCATCGCCAACTACCCGATGTACAAGGGCCTGGCCAGGCTCCTCGGCATGACCGTGATGGACGTCGGGAGCGAAACGGCCGAGCTCTTCGGCGCCCTGGAGAAGAACTATCGCGACCACGACTTCTTCTACGTCCATTATAAGAAGACCGACTCCGCCGGAGAGGACGGCAACTTCGAGGCCAAGGTCGCGGCCATCGAGGCCCTCGACGCCTTCATCCCGCGCCTCCTGGCCCTCGACCCAGACGTCCTCGTCGTGACCTCGGACCACTCGACGCCGGCGGCCCTGGCCGGACACTCCTGGCACCCGAACCCGTTCCTGCTCGTCTCGAAGACGGCCGGGATCGACGACGTGGCCGTCTTCTCCGAGCGCGCCTGCGCCAGGGGGATGCTGGGGCGCTTCAGGGCGGTCTACGCCATGCCGCTAATGCTGGCTCACGCCCTCAAGCTCAAAAAGTACGGCGCTTAGGTCGGACGGGTCCTGTCCCGGCGCGTCACCCGGTGCGGCGGCGCCGAGGCCGTCCGGCAGGGAGCGAATCTCTATGAGCGACCATCAGAAGTGCGGCGGCGTGGCTCAGAGCCGCACTTCTGAGAAGAATATAAATAGAGCGGGCAGGTCCTCTCCATCCGGATATTTCCCAAAAGCGCGTCCTCGAGTCGCTCGGCCTCGCTTTTGTTGGTCACTCCGAAGACTCCGTTCCCTGTCGGACGGCCTCGACGCCACCTGCGCCAGTCCCCGCCCGATTGCCTTAGGGGCCTCGGGGTTTGGCCGGAACGTCATGTGCGGTTTAGCCTCCCCGAAGCGTTTTTCGAGGGAATCCTCATGAGGAGGAACTCTCTCTCGAGATTTCCCTCTCATGAGGACGGCGAGGATGTCTGAGCATGATCCATCGGAGTGCGGAGGATCGGAGAAGAACGGGAGAAAGGAAACCCGTTCTTTTAGACATGGGGCGGGTCAATGAACGCTGAGCGAGTTCCGCAGACGCCGAGAAAGAACGATTCGGGGAGGCGTGAAGAAC
>JBBISK010000100.1:0-8498 GCA_037441295.1 Candidatus Aminicenantota bacterium
GGGCCCATCCCGAATTATAAGAAAGGAACGGGGAACTCCGGGAGACGCAACATGGTTGGCCAGAGCCTGCTCCATTACCGGATCGTCGAGAAGATCGGCGAGGGCGGCATGGGCGCCGTCTACAAGGCCGTTGACACCCACCTCGACCGGCCCGTCGCCGTCAAGGTCCTGCCGCCGGACAAGGTCGCCGACCCCGAGCGCAAGCAGCGCTTCGTCCTCGAGGCCAAGGCGGCCTCCGCCCTCCGCCACCCGAACATCGTCGTCATCCACGACATCGCCTCCGACCAGGGGCGGGACTTCATCGTCATGGAGCTCGTCGAGGGGCAGTCCCTCGACGCCCTGATCGGGAAGAGAGGCCTGAAGACGACGGAGGCCCTCGGATACGCCGTCCAGGTCGCCGACGGCCTGGCCAAGGCCCACGCGGCGGGGATCGTGCACCGCGACCTCAAGCCGACGAACATCATGGTCACGGACGATGGCCTGGTCAAGATCCTCGACTTCGGCCTGGCCAAGCTGATGGAGGAAACCGCCGATTCCGGCCCCGGGCCCACCCTGACCCTGGGCCAGGACGGGAAGCCCCGAACGGAGGCAGGCTTCATCGTCGGCACCGCGGCCTACATGTCCCCGGAGCAGGCGGAGGGGAAAAAGGTCGACTCCCGGTCCGACATCTTCTCCTTCGGCGCGGTCCTCTACGAAATGATCACCGGCCGCAAGGCCTTCGGCCGCGAGAGCGGCCTCAAGACCCTCGCCGCAGTCCTCAACGAAGAGCCGAAGCCGCCGTCCTCGGTGAACGAGGCCGTCCCGGCCGAGCTCGAGCGCGTCCTCGTCCGCTGCCTGCGCAAGGACCCCCAGAGGCGCTGGCAGACCATGTCCGACCTCAAGGTCGCCCTCCAGGACCTCAAGGAGGATTCGGAATCCGGCCGCCTGCCGGCCGTCGCCCCGGTTCCGAGAGCGAGGAAGGGGACCAAGGCCATCGCCCTGGCCGCGGGCTTGGTCATCGTCCTCGCCGCCGCGGCCGTCTTCCTGAAATTTTTCGTTTTCAGGCCGCCGGGGCCCGTCGAGTATGAGATCACTCCCCTGACCTATGATTCCGGCATGACGATCTCTCCGACGCTCTCCCCCGACGGCAACCTCATGGCTTATGCCTCCGACCGGGGGGAAAGCGGGAATTTCGACATCTGGGTCCAGCAGGTTTCCGGAGGGAAGCCTCTCCGGCTGACAAGTCACCCGGCCGGAGATTGGTTCCCCTCGTTCTCGCCCGACGGGTCCCAGATCGCCTTCCGCTCCGATCGCGACGGCGGCGGGATCTACCTCATTGACGCCCTGGCCGTGGGCGGCGAGCCACGGCGAATCGCCGATAAGGGCTTCATACCGAGGTTCTCTCCCGATGGCCGCTGGATCTCTTTCATGGTCCTCCCCGCATCTCTGGAACTCCGCCAGTACAAGACGTACCTGGTTTCGCCAAAGGGAGGAGAGCCGCGGCAGATCCTCAGCGATTTCCTCTTCGGCTTCATGATGCAAGGAGCCACACTCGTCTGGTCACCCGACGGCAAATACCTCCTGTTCCGGGGCCGGCGGGTCAACGATCCGAAGTCCACGGACTGGTGGGTCGCTCCGGCCGACGGCGGGGAGCCGGTCCGGACACACGCCATTGAAAATCTCGGCCTGACCACCATGGTTCAATTCCCGGTCGGATGGGCCGCGGACAGCGTCTATTTCGTTTCCGGGACGACCATCGAAGGCGTTAATCTGTTCAGGGCGTTCATCGACCCGAAGACATGGGCGGTCACCGGGCCCGCCGCGGCCATCACGACCGGGCCGGGCATGAAGATCTACCCGGCCGTCGTGCCGGACGGCCGGGTCTTCTTCTCCGAGATGACGGTCGCGATGAACGCGTGGAGCGTCGCCGCCCGGACCGATGAGGCCGTGCTGTCGGCCAAGCCCCAGAAGCTCACCCAGGACCTGATGCAGAATTTCAACCCGACCATATCCCGCGACGGAGCGAAAGCGGCGTTCTCGGCTTTCGGCGGGGCCCGAGCGGCCAGGATCGAGGTCAGGGTCAAGGACTTGAGGACGGGCGAGGAAACGAAGGTCTCTGTTCAGGGAATCAACGTCGGCCAAGTCCCACGCTTGAGCCCCGACGGATCGCTCCTCGCCTACCGCGACGTCATCGACGGAAAAGCGGGGGCCTACATCATCGCGCCGGGCGCCTCGGCCAGCCGGGAGCTCTGCGAAGGCTGCACCGTCCTCGGCTTTCTCCCCGATAATAATTACGCCCTGGTTCAGAGCAAGCCCAGCGAGCTCGAGAAGATGGACCTCCGAACGAAGGAAAGGACGAGCGTCCTGAGTTCCGGGCAGGACGCCATCGAGGACGCGAGCCTCTCGCCGGACGGGAAATGGCTCGTCTGGCTGGCGGGCGAGCCCGACGGACGCGCGGCCATCCGGATCTCCCTCCTCGAGGGACGCCAGGGCGGGCCGCAGGGCTCCATTACGGTCGCCGAGGCCGACTATTACCTCGGCTCGCCCGCCTGGTCGCCCAACGGACGCTGGCTCTATTACCTGTCCGAGAAGAACGGCCGCTGCTCACTCTTCGTCCGCGAGCTCGACCCCCGGACGAAGAACCCCGTGGGCGAGGAACGGGCGGTCTTCTCGTCGGTCGAAAGCCGCCTGATGCTGAACTTCCCCAAGGGCAACGGCGCGATCGGGGTGGCCAAGGACAGGATCGTCTTCGAGGGCACGACCATGACCGGCAATATTTATGTGGCCAAGCCCAAGAAGCGCTGATCGTCCCCGTCAGCGGACCCGCCGGATCCTCAAGAGTTCCTTAAACATCCCCCAGGAGCCTCTCACCATCCTGACCCGGCTCGGCCGGGAATCGCACCAGACGACAGGCACCTCGGCCACGCGGTAGCCGAGCTTGCGGGCCAGGAGCAAGACCTCGACGTCGAAAGCGAAGCCCGCCGTCTCGAGCCGCGAGAAGATGTCGAGGGCCGCTTTCCGCCGGAAGAGCTTGAACCCGCACTGCGTGTCAGGACAGCCCTTCATGACGAGGATCCGGACAAGCCGGTTGAAGAACTTCCCCATGACCTGACGTGGCCGGGCCTGGCGGACGCGGATGTCGCAGCCCGGGACGGCCCGCGAGCCGATGACGATGTCGAAGCCCTCGTCGAGCCGCTTCAGGAACTTGTCGAGCTCCTCGATGGGCGTCGAGAGGTCGGCGTCGGTAAACATGACCGTCTCCCCCGCCGAAGCCAGGACCCCGGTCCGGACCGCGTATCCTTTACCTTGATTCGACTCCAGTCGGATGACCCGGACGGCCGCGCGCTCCCTTGACGCTTCGTGGGCCACGGCGGAGGTCCGGTCGGTGCTCCCGTCATCGACGACGATGACCTCGGCCGCGAACGGCTTCGACGCAAGATACGCCCCGATCCTCTCCAGGCTCGCCCCAAGCCGTTTCTCTTCGTTATAGGCGGGGATGACGATGGAGAGGAAAACGGTCGTCGGCTGGTGTCCGGTCATCGGCAGCGCCATTATAACAAACCTCGGGGTCAAGCCGACACCCGACATTGAAAACGAACGGCCGGGCGGGATAAAATGAGCCCTACGGCCCATGACGACTCAACCTGGAAAGGGGACGAACATGAAGAAGCTTATGACCTCCCTCTTCGCCCTGGCGGTCCTGGCCCTGGCCCTCGCGCCGGCGGCCGGCCTCCACGCCCAGGAGCCCTACAAGATTCCGCCGAAGGAGGTCGCGGCCATCGTCGACGCGTTGCCGACGCCCCGCGTCTCCCTGAGCCCGGCCCGGGACATCATGGCCCTCGTCGAATACGAGCCGATGCCGACGATCGCCTACCTCTCCCGGCCCATCCTCCGGATCGCCGGAATCCGGATCACTCCCTTCAATAACAGCCGGCAGGTCCTGAGCTTCAACACGGGCCTCAGCCTCCAGGACATCAAGACGGGCAAAGTCCGCCGCGTCGCCCTCCCCGAGGGAACCAAATTCACTCCGCCGTCCTGGGCCCCTGACGGCCGGACCATTGCCCTTCTCCGCTTCGTCGACAGCGGCGTCGAGCTCTGGGCCGTCGATGTCGCGAGCGGCGCCGCCAAAGCCCTGACCGGCCCGGTCATCAACGCCGTCATCTCCGTCACGGCCTGGATGCCCGACAGCAAGGCCCTCCTTGTCTCCCTCGTCCCCGAAGGCAGAGGCCCGGCCCCCGAGGCTCCCCGCGTCCCCGTCGGTCCGAACGTGCAGGAGACCTCCGGCAAGTCGGCTAAGGTCGCCACATACGAGGACCTCCTCAAGACGGCCTTCGACGAGAGCCTGTTCGACTATTACGGCACCGCCCAGCTCGCCATCGTCGACGTCGCCGGCGGCGGCCTGAAGAAAATCGGCCGGCCGGGCATCTTCTCCGACGCCGCCGTGTCCCCGGCCATGAATTACATCCTCGTCGACCGCGTCAAGCGGCCCTACTCGTACTCCGTCCCGTATCCCGAGTTCGCCCATGCCTACGAGGTTTGGGACATTGACGGCGGGATGGTCAAGGTCCTGGCCGACCTCCCGCCGGCCGAAAGCGTGCCCATCAACGGCGTCCCCACGGGGCCCCGCAACGCCGACTGGATCGCCGGCAAGCCGGCGACGCTCTGCTGGACGGAGGCCCTCGACGGAGGCGACCCGGAAAAGGACTTTCCTTTCCGCGACCACATCATGACCCTGGCCGCACCCTTCTCGGGGACACCCGCCGAGGCCCTCAAGCTCGCGGAGAGGGCCCAGGGCCTGAGCTTCTTCGACGCGCCGGGATTGGCCCTCGCCTCCGAGTTCAACTGGAAGAAGCGCTGGCGCACGACCTGGATCGTCGACCTCGACCACCCCGGAACCGCCCCGCGCAAGTTCTCCGACCTCAGCATCCAAGACCAGTACAACGACCCCGGCTATCCCGTCACGAGAGCGCTTAAAACGGGCGAACGCGTCGTCCTCTATGAAAAGGACTCCATCTACCTCAGCGGCAGCGGCGCCTCGCCCAAGGGCGACCATCCCTTCCTCGACCGGATGAACCTCAAGACGATGAAGAAGGAGCGGCTCTTCCAGTGCCAGGACCCCTCTTACGAGACGTTCGTCGCCTTCGACGGCGCCTCCCGTGACCGGATCATCACGAGTTGCGAGTCGAAGAGCGAGCCCCCGAACTACTATGTCCACGACCTCAAATCGCGGAAGCGGAAGGCGCTGACCGGGTTCAAGGACCCGGCGCCGGAGCTCACGCCCGTCAAGAAGGAGCTCGTTACCTACAAGCGCGATGACGGCGTCGACCTCACGGGCACTCTCTACCTGCCCGCGGACTGGAAGCCCGGCACCCGGCTCCCCGTGGTCATCTGGGCCTATCCGCTCGAATACGGGGACCGCAGCACGGCCGGCCAGGTCCGGGGTTCGGCCAACCGGTTCACCTTCTACCGCGGCACGTCCGAGCTCTTCTTTGTCACCCAGGGTTACGCCGTCCTCGACAACGCCACCATGCCCGTCATCGGCGACCCCAAGACGGTCAACGACACTTTTGTCCAGCAGATCGTAGCCAACGCCCAGGCGGCCATCCGTAAGCTCGACGAGATGGGCGTCGGCGACCCGAAGCGGGTCGGCGTCGGAGGCCACAGCTATGGCGCCTTCATGACCGTCAACCTCCTCGCCCACTGCGACCTCTTCGCCGCGGGCGTCGCCCGGAGCGGTGCATACAATCGTACACTAACCCCCTTCGGCTTCCAGAGCGAGCGCCGCACGCTGTGGGAGGCGCCCGACACCTACATCAAGATGTCCCCGTTCATGTTCGCCGACAAGGTCAAGACGCCGCTTCTCCTCATCCACGGCGAGGCGGACAACAACTCCGGCACTTTCCCCATCCAGTCGGAACGCCTCTTCGCCGCGCTCAAGGGTTTCGGAGCGACGGCCCGGCTGGTCATGCTTCCCTACGAGAGCCACGGCTACTCGGCGAGGGAGTCGGTCCTCGACGTCCTGGCCGAGATGTTCGAGTGGTTCGACCGGTACGTCAAGAACAGGAAGTGAAGGCCGCGATGTGGTGTCGATTTCCACAGTTTATGTGCATAAGCCTGTGGAAAAACGGGCCTCGGAGGGGTCTAACGGATTGAAGGACGCGCATTTTTCGTAAAATGCACAACGATTGGGCAGCGCGCGCCGGGAACAACAAGGAGACCGACATGAGGACGAAGAGAATGCCCGCGACGGCCTTCATCCTGGCCTTCTTTCTCGCCTCCGCGCTGCGGTGCGGCGGCGCCGAGCCCGCCCCGCTTCGGATCCTCGTCACGAACGACGACGGGATCGAAGCTCCGGGACTCGCCGCCCTGGCCGCCGCCCTCGGCAGGGTCGGCACGGTCACGGTCGCGGCGCCGCTCCGCGAGCAGAGCGGCGTCAGCCATGGCATGACGACGCGCCGGCTCATCCCGGTCAGGGAGAGCGCGCGGGACGGCGCCAAATGGTACGCCATCGACGCCACGCCCGCCTCCTGCGTCCGCCTGGCCCTGGAGTCCCTGCTCGTCGACAAGCCCGACATCGTCGTTTCCGGGATCAACAGGGGGGAAAACGTCGGCCTGGTGACATTCTACTCGGCCACGGTAGCCGCCGCCCGGGAGGCGGCCTTCCTCCGCATCCCCGCCGTTTCGGTCAATCTCCAGAGCGGCGAGAAGATGGATTACGGGGCGGCGGCCGACTTCACGGCCGCCCTCGTCCGCGAACTCGTCCGGTCGGGTCTCGAGAAGGGCCTCTTCCTTAACGTCAACGTCCCGGCCCTGCCGAGGGCGGCCATCCGCGGCGTCCTCCTCACGCGCCTCGACAGCCGGCCGACCGTAGAGCTCTTCGAGAAGAAGGAGGCCCGCGATGGGGAGACCGACTACTGGCCGTCCTACAAGACGCTGGACGCCGGCCCCGAGGGGACCGACACCTGGGCCGTCCGGAACGGCTACATCGCCGTGGCGCCGCTCTCCCTCGACCAGACCGACTCGGCCCGCCTCGAGCCGCTCAAGCGCCTGGAAAAATTGGTATGGAAATAGGAACATCGGAGGTCATGTGATGGGAATCAAACACTTAGCGTTAGTCTCCGGGGTCTGCCTCGTTGTTTTGTCCTCGTTCGTCGCCGCCGCTTTCGCAGAGGAGGCCCCCTTCGCCTCGCTCAAGGAGGGCAAACCCTTCTCCTACTGCTGCCTGCCCCACAAGGGTCCGCTCACGGACATGGGAGCGGTCATCGGCGAGTTCATGCAGGCCATGCAGGGCCAGGGCCTCTTCGCCTCGGTTCGGGACACCATGATCGGCGTCTACTACAGCTCCCCCGCCGACACCAAGCCCGCCGAACTGACATGGGAAGTCGGCTTTCCCGTGGCCGGAGGGACGGCTCCCCAGCCGCCGCTCGTCATCAAGGAGTGGAAGTTCCCGGCCTGCGCCATTTGTATGCACAAAGGTGCATACGATAAGACCGGGGAGACAATCCGGCGGCTGATCGACTGGGTCAAGGCCAACGGCTATGCCGTGGCCGGCCCCACCCTGGAGCGCTACCTGAACAACCCGATGCAGGTCAAGCCCGAGGAGCTTCTCACGGAGATCTGGATCCCGGTCAAGAAGAAGTAGACCGGGCGCGGGCCGCCGCCCGCTCACCGTCTCCCCAGGCTTCCCGCGCCTCCGCGATTGTGTTATAAGTGGCGCCGAAGGGATGAACATGGGCATCAAGTGCCCGCATTGCCAGGCCGAGAATCCGTCCGACTCCAAGTACTGTAAGGAGTGCGCCACAGCCCTGCCGCATCCGTCCGCCGGTCAGGCCCCTCCCACCAGGACGATCGAAACGCCTCGGGATGAGCTGACGACTGGGACGCTCTTCGCCTCGCGCTACCAGATCGTCGAGGAGCTCGGCGGCGGCGGGATGGGCAGGGTCTACCGGGCCCACGACACGAAGGTCGGCGAGGAGATCGCCGTCAAGGTCATCAAGCCCGAGATCGCGGCCGACAAGAGCACCGTCGAGCGGTTCAAGAACGAGCTCAAGATCGCCCGGAAGATCGTCCACAAGAGCGTCGGCCGGGTCTACGACCTGAACGAGGACCGGGGCACGTACTACATCACCATGGAGTACGTCCGGGGCGAAGACCTTAAGGCCTTCATCCGCAGCTCCGGCCAAATGGCGGTCGGCACGTCTCTGCGCGTCGCCCGCCAGGTCGCCGAGGGCCTGGCCGAGGCCCACGGGCTGGGCGTCGTCCACCGCGACCTCAAGCCGTCGAACATCATGATCGACCGCGACGGCAACGCGCGGATCATGGACTTCGGCATCGCCCGCCTGGTCGGCGCCAGGGGCATCACCGGCGGCGGCATGATGGTCGGCACGCCCGAGTACATGTCGCCCGAGCAGGTCGAGGGCAAGGAGGCCGGCCCGGCGAGCGACATCTACTCCCTGGGCATCGTCCTTTTCGAGATGCTGACCGGCCGCCTTCCCTTCGAGGGCGAGACTCCCTTGAGC
>JBBISK010000101.1:0-8419 GCA_037441295.1 Candidatus Aminicenantota bacterium
ACTTCGTCTCGCTCTCCGGCAGGAAAATGGGGATTTCGACCTCCAGGACCCGCACCGGGCGCTTCCCGAGGAGGACCTCCTTTTCGACGGGCTGGGCCGGCTCGTCCGGCCGGACGTCCTCGCGCAGGCTGCTTCGGCCCAGGATGTCCCCCCGGGACCGGACCAGGGGATTGAAGGCCTTGGGCTCTCCCGCCCGGTCATAGAAGACGATGTACGGCAACTGGTCTCCGACTTGCTGGTCGATGTTGTCCTCGACGGCCGGCCAGTCGTAGCGGCTGAGGAGCGGGAGGTTCTGCTGCCTCATGTACTGCGCGTTCAGCTGGACCTCGGTCGCGGCCTGGGTGCGGAGCGCCTGGAAGACCCAGACCCGGATGACGAAGAGGACGGCGCCGAAAAGAATGCAAACCAGCGCGCTGATCCAGAGGATGAGCCGCTTCGTGATCGACAGCTTAAGTCGCACCGGAGGCTTCCTTCTTCTCGATCCATATCTCCTTGGTGTCCAGGAAAAAGAACCCCAGGGCCGGGAGCTTGGCGCCATGGACGCCCGGCTGAAGGGCGATGCGGACGCGCTCCGTGCCGAGCGGGACGGCGGGCATGTCCTCGAAGAGGAGGCGTTCCATCTGCCGGAAGAGCGCCGTCCGGCGCTCCCAGCTCGTCTCGACCTCCGACTGCTCGAGCAGGGCGTCGAGGCGGGGGTTGGCATAGCGCGCGCCCAGCCGGTTGGCCGGCGATTGCGAGCCGTAGAGCGGCAGGATGATGTTCTCGGGGTCGGGGAAGTCCATCGTCCATTCGACGTACTTCAGGTACGGGACGCGCATGGACCGGATGTCCTCCTCGGCCTTGAGATACTTGACCTCGAGCCCGATGCCGAGCGCGGAGAGCTCCCGCCCGAGCTCCCGGGCCAGGCTGGCCTGGGACTCCCGCCGCGGCAGGATGAGCACGAGCGTCAGCGTCAGGCGGGCGCCGGAGCCGGGGAGGAGGCGGGCAAGGAGCATGCGGGCCTTGTCCGGCTCATAGACCGGGGCTGCGTCCCTGGGGAAGAAGCCGGGCAGGAGCGGCGGGATGAAGTTGTCCGTCACCTGCGGCGCCGAGGAGGGTGTCGCGGCGGCCGCGGCCAGGGCCGCCCGGTCGAGGCCGAGGGCCAGGGCCCGGCGGACCTCGGGCCGGTCGAGGGGCGCGAGGTCGCAGCTCATGGCGAGCAGGGCCGAGCGCAGGGAGCTGTTCTCGAGGATCTGGAACCGCTTGTGGAGGAGGTCTTCGGAGGTGACGGGGATGATGTGGACGTCCCCGGCCTCGAAATCGTCGTCCCGGAAATAGGGAGAGTACTCCAGGGCATCGAGGTAGGGCTTCTTGCCGAAGTACCCGACGAAGCGCTCGAGCCGGACGCCCAGGATCTCGAGGTCGGGCGGCCCGAACTTGGGGCTCCGGATCCAGTAATCGAACCGGAAGGGGCCCGTCCCGACAGGGTGCTGGAAGAACCGGCTTCCCTGATCCTGGAGCAGGTCCTTGGGGAGGATCTTGCAGTAATACATGGCCAGCAGGTTCAACCCGAGGCTCGAGACGTAGGGCCTCGTCCACTGGATCTCGAAGGTCTCACGGTCGATGACCCGGAAGCCGCTGACCTCCTTAGCCTTCCCCTCCCAGTATTCCCGGGCGCCCGAGACCCGCGGCACGAAGTACGGCCAGCAGAGGTTCTCCGGCCGGTTCTGGCAGAGCCGCTCGAGCGAGAACTTGACGTCCTCCGCGGTCATGACGCGGCCGTTGTGGAAGCGGACGTTCTTGCGCAAGGTGAAGGTGATCCGCGTCCCGTCGTCCGAGATCGTCCAGAACTCGGCCAAGCTCGGGATGACCAGGAAGTTGTTGTCGAACTTGACCAGCCCGTCGTAGAGCTGCTCGATGATGAAATAATGGGAGGCCGCGGAGGGATCGAAGACGGGGTTGAACGGGGCCTGGTAGGCCTTGACGAGGAGCGTGCCTCCCGTCCTCGGACGCGCCTCCGGGACAGGCTGGACGAGGACGCCGCCCGCGGCGAGGGAGGCCAGGCCGATGGCCAGGAGGGCGGGGCCGGCGAAGCGTCGGGCGGTCAGCATGGGAACGAGTCTCATCTTAGCCAAAAACCTGCGAAAATGCATCCGGCATTCAAAGCGACGGGCTTCTTCAGGCCGGGAAGAAGGGGGGAGCAACCTTCATGCCAAGAACGCGCAGGCGGGCCCGGAAGGCGAACGAGAAGGCCGCGCCGCCGCTTCAACGGCCCAGGACCGTCCGGGCCGTAAAATAACTTTACAGTTGCGGATTATTTCGCCCGGAACTCCTGGACCTTCCTGAAGACCCGCATGAAGTTCCCGCCCCAGACCTTCTCGATCTCCTTGGGCGTGTACCCCCGGCGGAGGAGCTCTTCGGTGACGTGGATCATGCCGCTCACGTCGTCGCAGCCGACGATGCCGCCGCCTCCGTCGAAATCGGTCCCGATGCCTACGTAATCGATGCCGATCGTCTTGCGGACGTGGTCGATGTGGTCGACAAGGTCCTTGACCGTCGGCCGCTCCTGCGGGAACTTCTCGTTGATGGCGGCGTATTCGGCCATGGCCTTGTCCCGCACGGCCGGGTCGCGGACGGCCCGGAAGTTCCCGTACTTCGCCTCAAGCGTCGCGTTCGGGATACGTGGCGGGCTTCTTGACGTAAGCGGCCAGGAAGCAGATCTGGACGACGCCGCCGTTCTTCTTGAGGGCGCGGAGCATGTCGTCGGAGAGGTTCCGCGGGTTGTCGCAGACGGCCCGGGCGCTCGAGTGCGAGGCGATGACCGGGGCCTTGGTCGCCTGGAGGACGTCGTAGAAGGACTTGTCCGAGGCGTGCGAGACGTCGACCAGCATCCCCAGCCGATTGCACTCGGCCACGACCTTGCGGCCGAAGTCGCTCAGGCCGTTGTCCTCCGGGTGCTCCCGGTCGGTCGAGGAGTCGCAGATGTCGTTGTCGGAGGTGTGGCAGAGGGTGATGTAGCGGACACCCTTGTCGTAGAAGAACTTGACCAGGCCGAGGTCCTGGCCGATGGGATAGCCGTTCTCCATGCCGATGAAAGCCGTGAGCTTCCCCGCTTTCTTGAGGCGGTAGGCGTCGGCGGGCGAGAGCCCGAGCCCGATCAGGGCGGCGTCGTCGACCGTCATCCTGTGGATCGCGTCGACGATTCGGACGGCCAGGTCCTTGGCCCTGGCATTGCCCTCGGGCGTCCGCGGGCCCTGGCCAACGAAGGCGGCGAAGAACTCGGCGTCGAGACCGCCTTCCTTCATGCGCGGCAGGTCGATCTTGCCGCTCTCCCGCTTGCCCGGGTCGTGCCGCTCGTCGATCTTCCAGTCGGGCCGGAGGAGGTTGAAGGCCGTGTCGCAGTGAGTGTCCACGGTCAGCATCTTCCGGTGCAGGGCCCTGGCTTGTTCCTCGATGGTCGCCGCCTTGCCGCCGGGCGCGGCGCCGGCGCCGAGGAGGGCGGCCATGATGAAGAGGGCCGTCAGGATGGGGAGAAGTCGTCGAAGGTTCATGCTCGCTCCTTCAAAGTCCGCTCCGGGGCGGTCCTGTCGATCGTCCATGAAGTCCGGATTATACCACTTGCCGGGGCGGCGTAAAGTCCCGAGGAGGGCGGCGCCGTCCTACTACAGGGAGCAGTAAATATATTACATAATCCTGACTGCTCCCCGAGTACTAGCCGGGCGATAGAGAAATCTGAAGACAACTATTTTCTGCCCGGCTTAGTAACCTCGGGCGAGGAGATAATAGCCCGCCGGCGGCGTGCCGGCGTCCTTCAGGAAATCGACGACCCGGTAGCCCCGGCCGAAGAGGTCGAGGAAAGCCCGGCGGGTGTGGAGGCGCCAGTCGACGGGGATGCGCCGCGTCTCCGGGTCGTCGACGTCCGTCTCGCGGAGCATGAGGTAGAAATCGCGCGGCACGCGGACGAGGAGGCGGTCGCCGTCGAGGCCGGGGGCCGAGCCGCGGACGAGCTCGAGCGGGAGCTCCCTCGTCCGCCCGGCGACCCGCCGCGTTTCGACGTCGAGGACGAGGCCGCAGGGGCCGGGCGGCGCCGGGGGGTCCGCGGTCGGCGCCTTCCCGAGGTTCCACGACATAAGGAAGCGGTCGGAAGGGACGTCGGCCCGGTTGAGGAGGCCGCCGTACTCACCATAGGTCGCCACCCGGTACTCGACGACGTCCATGCCGAAGTGGTGGACGTTTCGATGGGCGTTGACCCCCGTGAGAGGGTCATAGGTGCAGATGACAATGTCGAGGCCGAAGCGGCCGAGGACGATGTCGCGCTGGAACTCCTTCATCAGGATGCCCAGCCCGAAGGAGCGGAATTCGGGGAGGACGCCGGCGAACTGGGAGTAGAACCGGAGGTTCCGCGGGTCCCGGAAACCGGTCTCCTTGTCCACGATGCCGACGAAACCGTAGCAGAACCCGACCAGCCGCCCGCCGCCGTCGGCCGGGGCGAAGGCGCCGATGAACAGGCTGCTGCCCTCGGCCAGGAAGTTCTCGCACATCATGTTCCGCGACCCGGCCAGGTGGTCATCGGGGAAGCCCCAGATCGCGTTGCGGATGTCCTCGTACCTCACGAAGTCCGCGGCCTCGTGCGAGGTCTCGACCCGGAGGAGGAATGTCCGGCCCCCGCTGACGACCGTCCGTTCGAGATCGTTCACAATCATGGCCCCCATTCTAGCCCAAGCCGCGCTTCTCGGCAATGTTAGGAGGGACAGTCGTCCCTCCTAACAATTTTGACAGGCCCCCGGCCCGTGCTATAAAATGTTCCCTCTCGGATAGGATCATGGAAGATAAGCGCGGACGCGGCGACGTGACATTCCTCGTCAACCCCCGGGCGGCCAATTCGAAATGGCTCCGGAGGAAGAAGCTCCGCGCCTACCTGGAGAAAAAGCTCCCCGGAACGATCCACGATGGCGCCGGCGACGCCCGCACGACCGCAGAGCGGGCCCGAGAGGCCTCGGCGACGTCGGAGGTCATCGTGGCCATGGGCGGCGACGGCACCATCGCCGACGCGCTCCAGGGCATCTTCGACTCTGGGAAGAACGAGTCCATCCTCTTCGGCGTCATCCCGTTCGGCAGCGGCAACGCCTTCCGCAAGGCCTTCGGCATCCCCAAGAACCCCCGCCGCGCCATCGACCGTCTCTCGGCGGGCGTGGCCAGGCCGATGGACGTCATCGAAACGGAGGGTCGCATCGCCAACTTCGCCAGCGTCGGGGCCACGGCCCGCGTCACGGGCGAAAAGTACAAGAACCCCGTGCCGGGCTTCTGGGGTTTTTTGCTGGCGGCCCGCAAGCTCTTCGGGACCCGGCTCGACGAGAAGGTCATCGAGCTCTACGACGGCGTCGACCGACACGGTCGGTTCGATCACAAGACGGTCCGCTCCAAGTTCTTCGACATGATCGTGGCCAAGACGAACTACTACGGCTATAGCTGGTACATGGCCCCCAAGGCCCGGGTCGACGACGGCTACCTCGACATCACCCTCTTCGAGGTCGGCCCGGTCAAGTACATTCTGCTCCTGCCGTTCATCTATTTCGGCTTCTTCCAGCGGCGCCAGCGCCATTTCAAGGCCAGGCGGGCCGTCATCTCGGGCCAGGCTATGCCCATCCAGTATAACGGCGAATTCCTCGGCGACCGGGACCGGATCGAGTTCCGCGTCCTGCCCAAGGCCATCAAGATGATCTGCCCGCCGGGCAAGCGGGGCAGCAAGAGATTCGAGTCCCCGGACTGACGCACTTCCCCCGCCGCGCCCTACGGGTCCAGAGGAAGATGGACTATCGCTCTTACAGGATCGGTTTCCTCGGGTCTCCCCTATCGCGTTTTTCGGCGCGGGAGGATGATGGCGCCCGTTCCGAAATCCCCCAGCACCTCTGCCCGGCCTTGGAGGAAGAGCCGGCCGACGAGGGCCCCGGTCGCGGCGTCGAGCTCATGGTCGGAGGCGCGGGCGCGCAGGTTCGTGATGCCGAGCCGCGCCAGGCCGCGCTTCAACCCCGCCCTGTCCCGCCGGGCCCTCGGCACGCCCCAGACGTCCTGGGCCCCGCCCGGGTACATCTCGACCGTCCGGAAGCCCCGCCACTCAAGCTCGTCCCGGAGCCGCATGCCGCGCACGGTCAGGCCGCGCATGGGGCCGAGGGTGATGGGGAAGAACGGGATCCGCCGCCGCCTGAGCTCGAGGTCGCAGGGCCGATAGTGGGCGCCGTTCCGGTCCTCGATGGATGACCGGCCTGGCGGCAGGTGGAGCGGGGCGTCGATCGCGACGAGGTCGGGAGCGGCCTCGCCGGCCGCGGCCAGGATTTCCTCGTCGCCGAACAGGTCCCTCGTTTCCGCCCTCAGGCCGCGGAGGAGGCAGAAACCCGTCGGCCGGCCGGGCGCCCCGGCCAAGTCCAGGCCGACGACGACGAGAGCTTTGCCGCGCATCATCCGTCTCCGAGAGGGGATTCATAGCACCGCCGGCGGCCTGCGTCAACCGCGGTCCCTTTCGGCCCCCCTTTCGCTCTGATATAATCGGAGCGACCGGCGGCTCCGAGGAGGGCCCATGAAAAAAGCGCTCGTCCTTCTGTTCGTCATGGCGGCGGCCCTGGCCGGCTGTTCGCCCCACATCCACCTTGATTTCCTGGGCCAGGAGAAGCTGGCCGAGGTCGTCCTCCTGCCCGGGCCCGAGTCGGCCAAGGTCCTCGTCGTCGACGTCGAGGGCATGATCTCCTCGACGGGCGAGGCCGGCCTCCTCTCCAGGGAGAAGAACGCCGTCGCGCGCGTCTACGAGCGGCTGGAGCTGGCGGCCCGGGACCCGAGGGTCAAGGCCGTCATCCTCCGGCTCGATACGCCCGGCGGCGAGGTCACGGCGAGCGACATCCTCTACCACGAGGTCCTGAGATTCAAGGAAAAGACGCATAAGCCTGTCGTCGGCCTGATGATGGGCATCGCCGCCTCCGGCGGCTATTACATCGCCTCGGCCTGCGACGTCATCCTGGCCCACCCGACGACGCTCACCGGGAGCATCGGCGTCATCTCCATCTTCCCGAACTTCGGCGAGCTCATGGCCAAGGTCGGGGTCAAGGTCAACGTCATCAAGTCGGGAGAGGCCAAGGACTCGGGCGGGCCGTTCCGGGACATGACGGCCGAGGAGAAGAAGCTCTTCCAGGCCATCATCGACGAGTACTATGAGGACTTCCTGAAGGCCGTCTCGGCCGGCCGGGGCGGCCGGATCGCCCCGGCCGAGCTCCGGACGATGGCCGACGGCCGCGTCTACACCGCCCGGCAGGCCCTGGACCTCAAGCTCGTCGACGGCCTCGGCTACTTCGACGACGCCTTCGCCAAGGCCTTGGCCCTGGCCAGGATCAAGGCCGCCCGGCTCGTCGCCTACACCTATTACCCCCTGACCAAGACGAACATCTACGCCTCCCGGCTCGGCGACTTCTCCCCGCTCGACGCGAAGGTCCTCGAGTCGTACCTGACCGTCCTCAAGACGGGCTTCTACTACCTTTGGCTGCCGCAGTCGCGGTGACGGGACCGGACGAGATGCGTTCGCCCGCCGGGGCTCGGCGGCCTCAGACGATCTTGAGCCCGGACGGGAACTTGACCCAGATCGACAGCAGGTTGAGGACCGCCAGGACGACGAGGATGATGCCGAGGACGAGGAAGATCGTCCGGAAGACGCGGGCCTCGACCTTCTCCGGCGTGCGCAGGATGAGCCGCAGCAGGACGAAGTACCACAGGGCGCTGCCCGCCCCGCAGGCCAGGGCGAAGATGACGGCCGAGGCGTGGCTCCGCTCGACCCAGCCATGGGCCACGACCAGGCCGGCGCCGGCCAGCCAGAAGGCGGGCAGCGTCGGGCTCGAGACATAGAGGAGGATCGTCTTCCAGACGGGGTGGAGCTCCTTTTTCTCCTTGGCCGAGAAGACCTCCGCCGGGTCGAACGTCCGGGCTTGGCGGAAGATCCCGATACCGACAAAGACGAGGACGGCCGTCCCGGCGATCTTCATGGCTTGGGTGTATTTCAGGATGACCTCGATGACGAGGGCCGCAGCCTGGACGGCGATCAGGCTGTAGATCGTCTCCATGGCCGCCGACGCCAGGGCGCCGGAGAAGCCGCGCCGGAAGCCGTGGCGGAGCCGCTGGGTCACGGCCAGGATGCCGATGGGGCCGATGGGCACGGCCGCTGCCAGGCCGAGGAAGAGTCCCGCCAGGATGGCCATTCCGACCTCCCCCCTCACTCAAACGATGCGACGACGATCTCGAACTGCGGCGGCCGCAGGATGTGGGCCTTGACAGTGCAGTGGTCGACGGCCTTGACGATGGCCCCCCGGTACTTTTCCGGAAAACCGGGTGGAAGGTCGATGCGGATCGAGACCTTGTCGATCATCTTGGAGACCGCGCCCCTCTCCGTTGTCATGGTCACCCC